>CAZWPF010000054.1:0-20658 GCA_964636205.1 uncultured Chitinophagaceae bacterium
CCCCCCCGGCTGTTTTGCCATATAGGTTTTTTGTTTAACCCTTAAATTCACAGTTATGGCAACAGCAAAAAAAGCAGCTAAAAAAGCTGCACCTGCCAAAAAAGCACCGGCCAAAAAAGCCGTTGCAAAAAAAGCGGCTGCCCCTAAGAAGGCTGCTGCTAAAAAGGCCGCGCCTAAAAAGGCTGCACCTGCTAAAAAGGCTGCGCCTAAGAAGGCCGCTGCTAAAAAAGCTGCTGCACCTAAGAAGGCTGCTCCTGCAAAGAAAGCCGCCTCTAAGAAGGCCGCTGCTAAAAAAGCTGCCCCTAAAGCTGCCGCAAAAAAAGCTGCTCCTAAAAAGGCTGCACCAGCAAAGAAGGCTGCTGCTCCTAAAAAGGCTGCTGCTAAGAAAGCTGCACCCGCTAAGAAGGCCGCTCCTGCTAAGAAAGCCGCTCCTAAAAAGGCCGGTAAAGGTTCTACAAGCTCCGCTGTCCCTAACAAAGGTGCCGGAAAAGTTGCTGCGAAAGCAAAAGCAACTAGCAAAGCAAGTAAACCAAGTAGGTAGTCAAGTTGATTTACGTCAAAGTAAGAGACTGTATCAACCACAGTCTCTTTTTTATTTATATATATTCCTGTATCTCTACATTTATCCTGAAAAGAGTAAATTTGCAAGGTCTAAAAATACCCTATGAGTAATCCGAATTCCCGCGCGTCAGAAAATGGTAAGTTTATGAGAGTTCGTTCCATAATGCATATCGTCGTGGGTATATTGTATCTAATTTTAGGTATCGCAGCCTTCCTTTTCCAATCCTTCGGCAAGTTTGATCTTGGTCCGGCCGCAGCATACGGAATGGGCTCACTCCTTGTCATCTATGGTGCCTTTAGAATATGGAGAGGACTCACCAGTTTGCGTCAGGTTTAAATTTATATCTCAGTTCTACCACATCTTAACACTGTTTATGACACGCTGTTAATTTATTGTTACAAGGAAAATCAGTTCATAGAAATAAAATAGATTTTTCATAAAATTGTCGATATGGGAAAGCTTACGCAATTCATGGGATCATTGGCGATAGTTGCAACGCTTATCGCGTGTAATGAGGAAAAGAATAAGCCAACAGATACACTAACGACCGGTGAACTGCGTATTTCAGTCGATGAGACCTATCAACCCGTAATTAATGAACAACTAAAAGTCTTTCACAGCAATTTCCCGGAAGCAAGCGTTAACGCAGAATTCAAGTCCGAGAACGATTGCTTCAGAGATCTTTACGAGGGAACAGCAAGGGTGATTCTGGTTACAAGAGATATTAACGAAGAAGAAAGGGCTGCATTCAAGGACAATAAAATTGTTACCCAGTCTCTGGATGTAGCAAAAGATGCCGTTGCAATAATAGTACACCCGGAATCCGCAGACAGCATGTTGCGCGTAGACCAAATTAAGTCGATTCTAACTGGGGAATACGAAAAGGAATATACCGTGGTGTTTGATAACCAAGGTTCCAGTACGGTAAGATATATTACCGACTCGCTGATTCCGGGACAACAAATGGGGCCAAATGTTTACGCCGCAAAAGGAAACCGAGAGGTAGTTGAGTATGTGGCTAATAATCCTAAAGCTATCGGATTTATCGGACTGAGCTATGTAAGCGATGTAACCGATACTGAAACAGAAAATTTTCTTAAGAAAATTAATGTAGTGGGCATTTGGCACGATAGTGCACAGAGATATTACAGACCTTATCAGGCATATATAGCCATGGACTTATATCCGTTTACAAGAAGACTGTATTATATAAGTAGGGATAATTATTTGGGACTAGCGAGAGGTTTTACCAACTTTTTAACCACAGAGAGGGGGCAACTGATTTTTCATTCTGCAAGAATTTTTCCGATGAGAATGAGTGTAGTAATACGAGACGCAGTTATCAATAATGAATAATCGCAAAGGGAAATTTGACATTCACAATTTTATATAAACTATAGAAGAATTAGTACGTAAATTAATCATCAATGAAGCAAACAATCGTAATCGTTGCCGCGCTGTTGATGGCGTTCGGTGTTCAAGCACAATCTCTGCAAGAAGGAATAAAGATGTTGCGCTATGAACGTTTTTCGAAAGCTAAAACGGAACTTAGTCCGATTGCAGCCGGCGATGCACGAGCCAATTACTTTCTAGGATTGGCAGAGTTGGGACTGGAACAAGTGGAAGCAGCTGCCTCTATATTTAACCGTCACCCCGAAGATCCGGCAAATATGGCCGGTTTGGCAAGGGTAGCATTTATTCGCGGTAACAAGGCAGAGGGGATGAGACTACTCCAGGCAGTTGTAGGAAAAGCCAAAAAGAAGGATTGGGAGCATTATTGGCTCGCAGCAGATGCAATCACCTATACGGAGGGGGGCGACTTGGATCAGGCAATTAGCTGGTACAAAACAGCACTCCAAAGACAGGACAACGCAGAAATTAGAATAGGACTCGGTGATGCCTACAGAAAAACCTCTGGAGGAGGTGGTGTGGCTATGGACAATTATGAGACAGTAGCTACAAAAGATCCAAACAACTCGTTGGCACACTCTCGAGTGGGATCGCTGTGGTACGGCTCACGTAACTACGAACTGGCTCTGGCAGCATGGCAAAAAGCTAAAGATGCGGATCCGCAGAACCCGCTTCCATACCGTGATCTGGCAGATGCTTATTTCTATTCCGGAAAGTACGAACTGGCAAGACAAAACATCGAAGAATATCTGGAACGCTCTGATAAAAGCTGTGATGACCGCATTCGCTATGCCAATATCCTTTATCTGACAAAGGATTATGAGGCTGCGATCAGTAAGATGCAGGAAATGATTTCTACTTGCGGGGAAAAACCCTACATGTACCGGGTTATCGGTTATAGCCAAACAGAAATCGGGGATAGCCTGAACGCGCTGAAAAATATGCGCTTGTTCTTCCAAAAGCAACCGGCCGACAGAATCCTGCCGTCCGATTACCAATACATGGGTAAAATATTCATGAAGTTGGCAAGACCTGACTCCGCAGATTACTACTATGAAATGGCAGTCATGGCAGATACTTCGTCCGATAAAGCTGAAACTTACAAAGCAATCGCTGAGGATTTTAAAGCATTGAAAACTGATACCGGTTATGCTAAAGCAGGAGAATGGTACGGAAGAATTATTGCTGAAAATCCGGATGCGTCAGCACTCGACTATTACTACTGGGGATTCTGGAGCTATTATGGCAGAAATTATGAACTTGCCGCGAAAGCTTTCGAAGCTTTTGAAACCAAATACTCCGATCAGCCTTCTGCAACCTACTGGCGTGGTAGGGCTGCAGCTGCAATGGATTCTGAAGCTAAAGAAGGAACGGCAATTCCATACTATACAAAATGGTTGGAAATTCCGAATACCGAAAACTATATTAAGAAGAATGCGGACCTGATGCAAGCATATCAATACCTGGCTCTGTATCATTACAATAACAGCAACAAACAAGAGACTAACAAGTATCTGGATCTGATTTCAGAAATCGAACCTAATAATGCGTTTGTGAAGCAAGTAAGGGAAGCAATGAAAAAATAATATCGATGACGGGTTGTAACGATTTTATAACCAGTCTAATACTACAAGTAAGCGATATTATAATAGATAGTAAAGGCACGCCAAACCTACTGTTTGGCGTGCTTTTTTTATCGGGTGCCGGATTAATTTTGATAATTTCAATCGGCAGAACATTTAAACATCAATTCCGGAGCGTATGGATTTTAAAATAAACAGGCCTTACCCACCTGCTGGTGATCAGCCGGCAGCCATCAGGGAATTGGTCAGCGGCATAAAAGACGGTGAAAAGTTTATGACCTTACTGGGGGTGACCGGTTCGGGTAAAACATTCACCATGGCGAATGTGATACAAGAAGTGCAAAAGCCAACGCTGGTTCTCACCCATAATAAGACACTGGTAGCACAACTCTATGGGGAGTTTAGACAGTTTTTCCCGGAGAATGCAGTGGAGTATTTTGTGTCCTACTACGACTATTATCAACCGGAAGCGTATTTGCCGACTTCCGATACCTATATCGAGAAGGATTTATCGATCAATGAGGAACTCGAAAAATTAAGACTGAGAGCCACTTCCAGTTTGCTCAGCGGTCGAAGAGACATTATTGTCGTCGCCTCCGTTTCTTGTATCTATGGTATGGGTAATCCGGCAGAGTATGAAAACGGGATTATCCGTTTTGGTATTGGGGATAATATTGGAAGAAACCACTTTCTGCACCGTCTGGTCCATGCGCTTTATAATAGAAGTCAGCTGGAGTTTTCCCGAGGGACTTTCCGGGTGAAAGGCGATACAGTAGATATCAATCTTCCCTATGTCGATTACGGCTACCGAATTACATTCTTCGGAGACGAAATTGAATCAATCGAAAGCATTGATGTGGAGTCAGGGAAGAGAATTAGTTCGATGAACCATGCCGCCATTTTTCCTGCAAACCTGTATCTCGCTCCTCGCGATCAAATCAGTCAGATCATCTATGAAATTCAAGATGAGATGCATGGACAGGTGAATTATTTTAAATCAATCGGTAAACATCTGGAGGCGCAACGTATTCAGGAAAGGGTTAATTACGATCTGGAAATGATCCAGGAACTCGGATATTGCAGCGGGATTGAAAACTATTCACGCTTTTTGGATCGTCGGCAGCCCGGGACCCGACCATTCTGCTTGCTCGATTATTTTCCCGATGATTTCTTGTTGGTCGTCGATGAAAGTCACGTAACCATTCCCCAAATAAGTGGTATGTACGGAGGGGATCGTTCCCGAAAACTAAACTTGGTAGAATACGGGTTTAGATTGCCTTCCGCTTTGGATAACCGTCCATTGAATTTTCATGAATTTGAGCAGTTGTTGAATCAGGTGGTTTTTGTAAGTGCGACACCAGGGAAATATGAGCTGGAACAAACAGAAGGGGTTGTTGTCGAACAGGTGGTTCGGCCGACTGGCTTGCTGGATCCTCCGATTGAAGTAAGGCCAAGCCTCAACCAAATCGACGACCTGCTGGATGAAATAGAAAAGAGGTCAAGGAAGAACGAAAGAGTGCTGGTAACTACACTGACAAAGCGCATGGCAGAGGAGTTGGATAAATACCTGAAAAGAATTAATATCAAATCGAAATATATACATTCCGAAATCGATGCGCTCGAAAGGGTAGAAATCTTGCGAGATTTACGGTTGGGTGAGATAGATGTACTGGTAGGAGTAAATCTGCTCAGAGAGGGACTAGACCTCCCTGAGGTGTCTTTAATGGCTATTTTGGACGCGGATAAAGAGGGCTTTCTTCGAGACGAGCGTTCCTTGACTCAGATGGCGGGTAGGGCTGCGCGAAATTCAGAGGGTCTCGTTATCTTTTACGCGGATAAGATTACCGACAGTATGCAGCGTACCATCGATGAAACGAAGCGGAGACGCGAGAAACAGATTAAGTATAATGAGCAACACGGGATTACCCCAACGACAGTTACAAAATCGACAGAACAGATTTTTATTCAAACATCAGTTTTAGATGTGAAGGGCTACGATTTCTCGAAGCAATACGCCGTAGAAGAGGCGTTATCTTCTATTGCAGCTGATGAATCTATGGAGTATGGAAATGCAGGAGAACTGGAGAAGATGATTGCGCAAACCAAGAAGAAAATGGAGCAGGCAGCCAAGGATATGGACTTTTTAGAAGCGGCTAGACTAAGGGATCAAATGTTATTGCTGCAAATGGAGCTGGATCGATTGAAAACCGGAAAAGGAAAATAGGCTAATTATAGTTTTCCGGTGCTAAGTAATTGGATCAGCTGACCGATCTCTTCGGCTTTTGTGTCCTCTCTTTTGTACTGGTAACACAGTTTTAATTCTTCGAGCATCCGAACGATGATCTCTACGGTGGTCATGGGTACAACGTATTCCTGACTCTTACGCGGGGCATTGATTTTACGGAGATAGGCATCTACATCGGTTTGCGTGTATACCATACCGTTGATAGGGTCGATAAAGAATTGCAATTGCTGGGGTGTATCTTCTTCGTCTCGCGGGAAAAAATGCTGCAAGGTATCTATGTAAGCAAAAATGAATTGCCGAGGTACCTTTACAGCAAAAACAGGTATATCCAACAGCTCACATAAAGCCAAATAAATTATACCCAGAGAAAAGGAATTACCTTGTCGGCCTTCCAGTAAGTTGTTGATGAAAAAATGCTGGGGCTCTCTCTTCGTAAGTTCGTTCCCCTGTAATTTATAGTAATTAAAAAGAATGCTATTAATTACATTTACCTGTTCCAATGGTGTCAGGTAATTGTTCAGTTCCAACCAGATATTTCTTCTTATCTGGTCGAACTGCGACAATAGAGCCGGAATATTTAAATCGGGGAAATGGTATTTAGCAATCAAAATTGCTCCACGAAGTAGCTCCGGTCTTCTACTTTTGCTCCATTTTAAAAATTCATCCTGAAGATCTTGAAAATGCACCCGGTGAATCAGCATTTCGATTCTCTCCTGTAAGGATTCATCCACGGTCACCTCCCAAAGTTGTTCCAGTTTGGGAATAATTTCCTTTCCGTAATCCAACAGCTTGGCCGCTACAGTGCTGAAAACTTCATCATCCGGATCGTCGATGAGTCTGATAAGTGCTTGTATTTCGTTACCACTTGTCATGCCACTGTACTGTTGTGCCAATTAATCTAGCTTTTCTTCTTCCTGCTGGTCTTCCGCGGCGGATTGGCTTTCAGCTCTTCGATAATAGCCAACGCCTCATCCAGCGTTATGTTTTCAGGATTTTCCAGTTTTTCCTTCGGTAATTTATAATTCCTCAATCCTTGTTTTATATAGGGACCGTAAGGGCCTTTCAAGATTTTAATTTTTTCTTTTTCAAAAATCTTGATGGTCTTTTCCGCATCTGCCTTTCGCTTCTCTTCGATCAAAGGTGCAATTTCGTCCATTTCTACGGTATAAGGATCCATATCCTTTTTCAACGAGTAGAATTTACCCCCGTGTTGTGCATATGGTCCGAATCTACCGATATTAATGATAACCTCTGAATCTTCGAAGTTACCCAGGTTTCTAGGTAAACGGAATAATTGCATCGCTTCTTCGAAAGTGATTGTTTCGATGCTTTGTTGGGGCCGAAGTTTGGCAAACCTTGGCTTTTCCTCATCTTCGGTAGTGCCGATTTGTACCATCGGGCCGAATTTACCCAGGCGGGCTACGACTGGTTTTCCGGTTTCAGGATCCTGGCCTAACGGGCGTTCTCCTTTCACTCGACCAGCGGTTTCCATTGTAGTTGTCACCTGATTGTGGAACGGATGATAGAAACCATCAATCATTTTACTCCAATCTTTTTGGCCTTCGGCAATTAGGTCGAATTCCTTTTCGATTGCGGCGGTGAAATTATAGTCCATCACCTGGTCAAAATGTTCTTCGAGGAACCTGGTCACAACCATTCCCAAATCTGTGGGGAAAAGCTTGGCCTTTTCTGCACCGATATTTTCCGTTTCTTCTCTGCCGGTTACGGTTTTATCCTTGAGCGTCAAAATTTGATAGCTGCGTGGGATACCTTCTTTATCCCTTTTTTCAACATAACCACGTTGTTGAATGGTGCTGATGGTTGGGGCATAAGTAGAAGGACGACCAATCCCGAGTTCTTCTAATTTTTTAACCAGAGATGCTTCTGTAAACCTGGGAAGCGGCCGGGTGAAACGCTCAGTAGCAGTCATTTCGATAAAGTCCAGCACCTGTCCTTCTGCAAGTGGTGGCAGCATGCCGTTGTTGCTATCTTCGTCTTCATCATCATCACGTCCTTCGGTATAGACTTTCAAGAATCCGTCGAAACGAAGTACCTCGCCTGTAGCAGTAAGTTTATCAGAATGCGTTGATATCGAAATTGTGGCGATGGTGCGTTCTAAAATAGCATCGGCCATTTGGGATGCGATGGTGCGCTTGCGAATCAACTCGTACAATCGTTTTGCATCAGGATCTCCAACAGTTTGGATATTGGTATCTGTAGGACGAATAGCCTCGTGTGCTTCTTGTGCTGACTGGTTTTTATTCTGGAAATCTCTTTGTTGGTAATATTTTTCGCCGTACTGACTAATGACGGCGTCCTTAATATTTTCTTTTGCGGTGTCGGAAAGGTTGACCGAGTCGGTACGCATATAGGTGATATGTCCGTTCTCGTACAGTTTCTGCGCCAACCTCATTGTTTTGGATACGGGGTATCCTAATTTCCTACTTGCTTCCTGTTGTAAGGTAGAAGTAGTAAAGGGAGCCGGGGGCGTTTTCTTTCCCGGTTTAACTTGTACCTGCTGCACGGTATATTCGGCAGGGATACATTGGTTTAGGAAATCGGCCGCAGTTTTGCTCTCTTTTATTTTATCGGGTCCACTGGCTTTAAAACCAACGATTTTTTTATTGGTGTCCGGAGCTTGAAAAAAAGCTTCGATTTTAAAGCTACTTTCCGGGGTAAACTTGTTGATTTTCTCTTCCCTTTCAACAATTAGCTTAACTGCAACTGATTGCACTCTCCCTGCAGACAGTACATTGCGCATGCTCATTTTACGCCAGAGTACGGGCGACAGTTCGAAACCAACGATCCGATCCAATACTCTTCTGGCTTGCTGCGCATTCACCAGATTCATATTTACGGTGCGTGGGTTCTCGACAGCTTTCTTAATTGCAGGTTTGGTGATTTCATGGAAAGCGATCCTTTTTGTATTGGTCGGATCGAGCCCTAACACCTCGCATAAATGCCAAGATATAGCTTCTCCTTCGCGGTCCTCATCCGTTGCTAACCAAACTTCAGATGCTTTTTTAGCAAGAGAGCGGAGTTCTTTGACCACCTTCTGTTTATCCTCTGAAATGATATATTTGGGCTGATATCCGTTATTCATATCAATCCCCATATCTTCTTTCTCCAAATCACGTATATGCCCGTAGCAAGATTTTACTTCAAAATCGCTACCGAGTATTTTTTCGATCGTTTTGGCTTTTGCAGGAGACTCTACAATCAATAGATTTTTACCCATCCTGTTTCCTTTTCAAATTAGATTATAGTGCCAATTAAAAAACCCTTTCCCATGGAAAGGGCAGATGCAATAATAAAGGATTGTTTTGTAAAAATGAAAAAGGCGGCAAATTTATGCCGCCTTCTCGTTATGTTATAATATTAATTTATTATCTGGCGATGCTCAGGCGACCCGTAGTACGGTAGCCATCAGCTTCTACAGAGTAGATGTAAACACCTGCAGGTAAAGTAGCAGTGTTGAATTCACCAACAACTGAATTACCTTTCAAGTTTTGTGTTTGCAACACTTGTCCTACAGAGTTCATCAAGTTGATGGTAACATCAGCAGATTTAGATAATGTTACAGGGATACGTACGAAATCCTGAGCAGGGTTAGGATAAGCGTTAACTTGGTTGATAATACCGTTAACTTCAGCTACGCTTTCATGATCTACCGGATCAGGAATATCAGTTACCACTTTACAAGTAGCGCAAGTAATAAAGTAGTTTACATATGGCCATTCAGTTTGGAAATCACCTGTAGTAAACGCCCAGTGAGGCAAGTACTGAATTTCCCAACTTTGGAATCTGTAAGGAGGCAAGAATTTTACATAACCAGCGTTGTAATCACCTTTTTTGTATGTAGGTTGCTGACCTTTGTTTTCTTCAAAAAACACCGGACGGAACATTCCATATTTATAAGGATTGTTTGCATTCCAACCAGTACCTAAAAACGCTGTATCTGTATATGGAGTGTAGTTGCCATCATCACCTGATTTAAAAGTTACTGAAACCGCTACTGCGTTACCGGCAGGAATATCTAATCCTACAGGTACAGTAAACATAGGAATAGTTGAACCTATTCCGGTATCAGCTGTGGTCAGGTAGATATCACGGATAACTATTGATGGACCGCCTTGCAGGCTGGTAGCTGTATTTGCAAAAGAATCGTGGAAAATTGAACCGAAGCGGATGTCATTACTTACGAAGCCACTCTCTGGGATGTTAGAACCATCGGTAAAATCACCGTAAACGATTGCAAAACGCAAAGTATCAACGGTGGTGCTGTTGTTTAGGTTACGAGCATAAAAACCACCTACGCTAATAGAGTCAACTCTATAACCATCGGCCTGTGTAATGCCTATCAATGTACCATCCGGAATAGGATAGTTCATATCAAAATAGTCATTGTTGTTCAAAACGGGTGCCCAAGGATGCAACAGCGAAGCAAATGAACCAAATCGAATAGTGTCAGCAACTTGACCGTTTGGATTGTTTGGATCAGTGTAAGCACCGAGGATATCCGGACGGAACCACATGTAAGGGAACACCTGATTTGAAGAGATGTTCTGATTCAAAGCACTAATAGTTTCTACATAGTTGTAGACACGCGAACCGCCTGCAGTAGTTTTATTAGAAGCACCGGCTGGTTTAGATACCGGAGTCGCACGCGGAAGATCGAGTGGTTTTTCCAGTGACAGGGGCTTTGGACTAGCTCCGTCTGTACGCACCATCGATTGTGTCTTGATGTTCTGTGCGCCAGCCCCGAGTGTAATCACTCCCGCGGATAGAAGTAAGAATAATTTTTTCATCGGATAAATTTTTCGTTCAATGATTTGCAGTAAAGATAAGTCTTCTTTTCAGATTTGGATAAAATTTTCATGCCACCTTAACAGATTTTAACAGCAACTTGTACCTGAAGTTAAATCGAATTTTTGTAAAAACATTGTTTCTAAATCTATTTTAGTTAATTTTTTAGAAATATAAATAAATAGTCGGTCTTTATGCAGTTTTGAGAACAAAATGCTACTTTCTACATTTGTCCCCCAAAATGGGGTAGTTTGTAGCAATTAAAATACTTTTTTCCCTCGTTGGTTACGATTAATTTTGCTGCCATTAAACGCTTAAAATGCTTCCAGAATTTAATGATACCAATATTGCATTTCGATATCGGTCTGATCGGGAATTGAAAAAGGCTCATTGGTTATTCTCATTGATGTCCTCTCCATCATTAACCAGTCTTGGGATTTCAATGACCAACCTGGCAATTAACTGGAATCTACCGGTTAAAGGTTTGATCAAGAATACCATTTTTCGCCTTTTTTGTGGTGGTGAGAACCTGGAAGAAGCAGGCAAGACAGCAGAACTGCTGGGTAAATATAACGTGGGCGTTATTTTAGATTACGGGGTAGAGGGGAAGCAAGATGAAAAAGAATATGATCATGCAGTGCCGGAATTTATCCGTGCAATAAAGTACGCTGAAAACAGAAAGCATACTCCTTTTATCAGTTTGAAGGTAACAGGCTTTGCGAGGTTTTCTCTCTTAGAAAAAATTCAGGCGAAACAAACACTTACAGAAGAAGAGCAAGCAGAGTGGCAAAGGGTAAGGAAACGGATTTTCGATATTTGCGGCGCAGCTGCTGATTCGGAGGTGATGGTATTGATTGATGCGGAAGAAAGTTGGATACAGGAGCCTGTGGATCAGTTGACAGATGATGTGATGGAATCGTTTAACAGAGGACGTTGCATTGTTTTCAACACTTTTCAGATGTATAGGCACGATCGTCTGGCCTTTCTTAAGATTTCTGCAACTAAGGCAAAGGAAAAGGGATACATTTTAGGCGCCAAGCTGGTGAGAGGTGCCTATATGGAAAAGGAGAGGGCAAGAGCTAAAGCGCAAAGCTATCCTGATCCTATTCAGCCTAATAAAGCCAGTTGCGACAACGATTATAATGCTGCAGTAGAGTTTTGCTTGAGGAACCTTCAGAATATTTCTGTATTTATTGGTACGCATAATGAAGCAAGCTGTATGAAGGCTGTGAGCCTTATGCAAGAACTGGGTATTGAAAGAGGAGATGCGCATGTCTGGTTCTCCCAGTTATATGGCATGAGTGATAATATCACTTTCAATCTGGCTAACTCCGGTTATAATGCTGCAAAATATCTCCCTTACGGACCGGTCAAAGATGTAATCCCCTACCTGATGAGAAGGGCTCAGGAGAATACTTCAGTAAAAGGGCAAACAAGTCGTGAGCTCTTGCTTATCAGTAAGGAGGTAAAATCTCGCAAGCAGCTTAAACGCTAACTACCAGTGATGAGGCTGGAAAATGTAAAGGACTATTCAATCACATATACGTCCTCATTGTCGCGCTTCATTCTATATCGCTCGCGGGCAAACTCTTCTAATTTCGCGGGATCGTTTAAAAGCGCTGAATAGGCAGCTTCCATCGAGGCAATTTCTTTTTCAAGGTACTCGATATCTCCTTTCATTTCTTTCAACTGTAGTTCCCGGCCGCGTTGCGTGTAGAGGTCATTTTGGTCAAAGAAGCACATCCAAGCGGTAAAAGCAACCGCCGTAATAATGTATTTGTTTAGTATAATTCGGATTAGCTTCATTGCTTTATCAAAGGAAGTAAATCGCCGACCCTAGCCGGCGATTTACCAAAAGGTTATTTACCAAATTTAAGCATTTTGCCCGGATACCATCCGGCACTACCTAATTCTTGCTCTATACGCAATAATTGGTTGTACTTAGCCATTCTGTCGGAACGGGAAGCAGAACCGGTTTTAATTTGTCCGCAATTCAACGCCACCGCCAGATCAGCAATCGTGGTGTCTTCTGTTTCACCTGAACGATGACTCATAATGGTATTGTAACCCGCATGTTGAGCCATGGTTACTGCTTCAATGGTTTCAGTAAGGGTTCCGATTTGGTTTACTTTAACCAACAATCCATTACCTGCACCTTCTTTAATTCCTTGTTCCAAACGGGTTACATTTGTTACAAATAAGTCATCTCCTACCAACTGTACTTTATTTCCCAAAGCCTGTGTCAGCTTGATCCAACCTTTCCAATCGTCCTCGGCCATTCCGTCTTCTATACTTACAATTGGATATTTTTTGCACCAGTTTACCCAGAATTCAACCAACTCATCGCTGGTCATTTTGGCTCCACCTGATTTATGGAACACATAACGCTTGCTTTTTTCATTGTACAACTCACTATTAGCAGCATCTAATGCAATAAAGACATCTTTACCTGGCTTGAAACCTGCTTTTTCAATTGATTTTAAAACGGTTTCAATCGCTTCTTCGTTGCTTTGAATATCAGGAGCGAATCCCCCTTCATCACCCACATTGGTCGCGTATCCTTTATCCTTTAACACATTTTTCAAATGGTGAAATATCTCAACCCCCCAACGAAGTCCTTCGCTAAACGTAGAAGCACCCGAAGGAACAATCATGAATTCTTGAAAATCAATTTTATTATCCGCATGTGCACCCCCATTTAAAATGTTCATCATGGGCACCGGAAGCGTTTTTGCATTAGCGCCTCCGATATAGCGGAATAGTGATAAACCGGTAGCGTCTGCAGCTGCCTTAGCCGCTGCCATACTAACTGCCAATATCGCATTGGCACCGATCTTAGATTTGTTTGGCGTACCGTCCAATTCGATCATGGTACGATCAATCCCACGCTGGTCAGTAATATCCCATCCATAAAGTGCCTCAGCGATAGAAGTGTTGATATTATTTACTGCTTTAGTAACACTCTTCCCCAGATAATTCTTTTTATTTCCATCCCGTAATTCTACCGCTTCGTGTTTTCCGGTAGAGGCTCCTGACGGAACAGCAGCACGGCCAAAATGACCATCGCTGGTAAATACATCGGCTTCGACAGTTGGGTTGCCCCTTGAATCAAGTATTTGTCGGGCAACAATGTTGGTTATAAAGCTCATTGCTATCGGTTTTGAGCTGTAAAGATAATGTGACATTTGGATATTATTTTTGCCGGTACAAGCATTTAAATATGATATACCATTTTGTGATTGGGGACGATGCCGCCAAACCTTTGGAGGAAGCCGTTTTAGCAGAACCAACCCTGGCGGGGAAGGTGGTAGTGCTGAGAGATATCCTGAATGTTGGTCCCATACAAAAGGGCGATGGATTAAGTTTTAGTGAAATGCGAACTGCCTTTTGGCAGGAGGTGTCGGCTCAAGAGAAATTGCCTGCCGAAATTGATGATATGGAGCGCCTCCTCGAATGTTCCAAGGATATGTTTCAGGATGAAACCATTCAGGCTTGGTTTTGGATAGCACCTATCCCTGCAGACATCGCCGCTTATTACTGGGCATTGCCCTATTTGTCGAAACATATGGGGCGTTTGTTTTTGGTGAATATCGCCGGTCTGCCTTTTCTGGATGAAAACGGAAAGGTGTTTTTCCCAAAGAGTATCAGTTATATCTTGCCTAAAGAATTGATTAAAGCACGCCGATTAGCACGTCCGGTGACACCTGCCGAGGTCGAAGTGGATTCAGAAGAATGGAAAAAACTAGTGAGCGAAAATGCTTTGATCCGCAGCCACGAGGGCGGAAGGAAGTTGGTTTCCAAGGCGGATGAATATTACGACGATCAGATAATCGGATTCTGTACACAGCAATTCCAAAAAGCATCCAGAGTGATCGGGAATGTCATCAATAAACATCAAAATCCTACCGGAGATGTTTTTCTAACCTGGCGGTTGAGAAAGCTAATCGAATCGGGAAGTTTAGAGGCAAAAGGTGATGTCGCAAAAAGCTTGAGGGATTTTGAAGTGAAACTGGTTGGTCAGGCCGAAAGTTGAATGCCGTAAAATAGTGTATTTTTGATCATTGAGTTGTTCGGGATAACCGGTATAAAACTCTAACTTATTGCTCGATGTCAGCATCTTATCAAATTAAACTACCTCAGTTCGAAGGTCCGTTCGACCTGCTCCTATTTTTTATTGAGCGGGATGAATTGGATATTTATAATATACCCATTTCGAAAATCACCAACGATTTTCTGGCTTATTTGCAAGAACTGGAATCCTTGAATATTGAGCTGGCTAGCGAATTCATTCTTTTTGCTTCTACCTTAATGAGGATCAAAGCAAAGATGTTGCTTCCCCGTAGAGAGGTGGACGCCGAAGGAAATGAAATCGACCCGAGGCAGGAGCTGGTAGATAAGATCCTGGAATATAAGCGTTTTAAAGAGGCTTCGGAGCAAATGGTACGGATGGAAGCCGAACGTTTGTTGCATCAGAAAAGAGGAAATATTAAGCAGGAATTAGAAATTCTTGGTCAAGAATACGCTGAGGGTACAGAGGTGCAAACAATTACTATGTACAAACTGATGCAGGCTTTTGAGCGGGTAATGAAGCGTTTTAATGAGCGGATGAACAAGCCGCAACACGTTGTAATCAAATATAATTACAGCATGGAAGGCCAAAGGTCTTTCTTACTGGACCATATGAAAACCAACACCCGGGAAGCATTTGAATCAATTTTCGGAAAATGTGAAAATCGGATTCATGCTATCTTCACCTTTCTGGCCATGCTGGAATTGATACAGCAGAAATTTCTGACTATCCTCATTGGTACAGGTAGAAATAATTTCATTATTGAATGGAATCCCGAACAACCGGAAATGGAAACTCCGGTTTCGCTTTTCCCTGAATAACGAATTTATATCCCCGCAAGAGTTATTTTATAATTTCTGCAGGGATTTTCTTTTCGGTAATCGAACCGGCGTTTCCGGTCACAAAATAACTGTGGTTGTTACTGTCCAGAGAGACTGCCTTCACCGGTTTTTCATTTTTGAATACAATTCCGGAAAGTTCATCACAAGCGTATCCATCGGCTTGCAGTCCTTCTAAAATACTGATGTGATAGCGGGGTTTGCGTGATGCTTCCGTATTATAATGAGGGCAGTGACTGGCCTGGATCAGCCCGAGTCCGTTGACAATGGTGAGCTCTTGAGGACGGGAGTCAGAATATCCTCCTTGAAACCAGCACAGCGAACCGGCACTTCCACCCGCCAATAATATACCGCGATCATAAGCCTTGCGCAATACCGTATCTATTCCCTGTGCTTGCCAAATAGCCATCATGTTTAGCGTGTTTCCTCCGCCTACCACAATCGCATCCATATCGAGCAAAAATTCTTCGAAGCTTGGCTGGTCGGGTGATGAATTGATAAAAGTTTTCTGAACATACGCTCTCATAGGTAAATCTGTGGCCAATCCATACCAATAAGCGATATAATTGGGATTGTCGCCGGTCGCAGTGGGTAGAAAACAAATCTTCGGATTGGGCTTACCGGTGAGACTTACGATATAGCGTAAAAAGGTCTTGTTGATCTGACCACCATAGACGAATATTGTCCTTTCTTTTTCAGCAATTGTGGGTTGATGCGGTTGCTGCGCATGCAATGGTAACAGATGAAGGCTGAGACAAAGCAATATAAAAAGTCGTTTCATAAGTGATTTTTTTCCGTTTCAGGATCATCTGTTCCTGATATGAGCTGAAATATAGGAATTGTGGGTTTTAGATACAACTATCAGTCTGAAAACCTTGCTGAGCATCAGTTTGAGGTTCATTTGCCCAATCGGTTGAGTCCGGCCTTCGCCTGCTGGTCTATTGAAGCTTGGAAATCATGACCTTTTAAAGACAGGCATTCCCTGTACGACAAAATCGCTAGCTCCATATCACCACGCTCCTCGTAAATCATTCCCATTTGCAACGCAGCTCTGGCGGCGTAGTGTTCTTTTAGCTTGCTTCCTATCCGCAGAGTCTTACGATATGCTTCAATCGCCAACGCATCATAGCCGGTTTCATCATATATTCTTCCCTCCCGGAAGAAATAATTCGCACTATCTGCTGTTGTGGTAAGTTTCTGCAGAGGAGTGGATTTTAAAATTTTAAGTGCATCAGAATAATATCCACCATCACAAAGCAATTGCACTTTGAGCAAGTCTGATTGGGGCCACGAATTATGTTCTGCAAATCTATGTGCCAGCTTGTCCGCATCAGTAATTCTACTTCCCGATCGAAGAATCTGCAAACGCGCTGCTCTCGCTTTCTCGATGTTGCCGTGTAAAAACCAACTTAATGAAATCATGTACCAAGCATCTTTAATGAAAAGCTTACTCTTGTGATGCTGAATATACGCCGAAAGGTAGCGAATACAGGCTGGATCGAGTCGATGAAATAAAGCTACCCCCAATTCATAGTCCAGAACCGGGTAACGATTGTAATCTGCAAAATTTTGCTCTGCAAATCTCAAAATGTTGATTGCCTCATCCGCCTTACGGTAGTTTAATGCAATATTGGCCTTTATAAAACAATGCAGGAGATTGTCTTTCGTAATGAACTGACCGCTTTGTAAGTATTCCCAAACCTGCTCTTTCTTTGCTTGCAAATAAAAACTGAGATAGCACCAGGCAAGTGTGGCTTCAGCTTTTAAAAATGCGTTGTTGTCGGTCTGACTGTTAATATAATGCAACATTCTATTGATGCCGGTTCTTACATCACCCTTAATACCCAGCATAGATGCCAGCCACTTATGTTCGTCCGGTACTGCCCCTGCAATGGCTTCGCAAATCCCATAAAATACCTGATTCGGGGCAAATTGAGGGAATCTCTGTTTGTTTTCCCGAATTAAAAGATAGGCTTTCCGATAACTGATGGCTGCCTTAAAAGATTCTCCGAACCTTCCGTAAATGATTGCCCACCTTAAATATGTTCCCGCTTGCGTTAATCGAGTATATGGATCATCAGAGGAGCCTTTACTGAGCAATTGGATGGTTTCCGTAAGCTGGTTCCTGTGCTTAGCTAAAATGGCGGGGTCGCCATTCAACAGTAGTTCAAAGAAGTTTTCATAATCCGCAATATATGCGTTCATCAAATTGTTTGGCTTTTCCCTTACTGATTTTTGAAGTACTATCTTCCCCTTGTCCTTTTGCAAGGACGTGAAATGATTGTAGGCTTGAGCACATTCCTTGGTATATAGAAATTCATAGTCAGCAGCAAAGGCCGTGGTGGTAGTCCACCAGGCAAGCAAGAAGAAGAGAATTCTTTTGATAGTCACAATGTAAATATAGGCATCAAAATACAGGTCAGAACCCGGTACCTTGATGCCGTTTCAGTTTTATGGTTTGGTAAATACCAAATTCAATTTGATTTGCTCTTCGCCTCTGCGAACCACCACGATTGTTTCATCGCCGGGATTGAAACTGCCCAGGGCTTCCATATAGGATTGCATACTTTTTACTTCAATATCCCCCATCTGAATTATAATATCCCCGGTTTGGAGACCGGCCGCCGCAGCCGGTTTGTTTTCAGAAACCCCATCTACTTTTACTCCGCCTTCTTGATAGGAATAATCCGGAATGATGCCCAATGTCACCTTGAATCTTGTTCGTCCGGTGCTTTGTTGTTTTGTTGGAGTGAATACCGGTTTGGGTTGTTTATCCATCTGTGTGACGATGTCCATGATAAATTCTCCAATATCGGCCATGCCCTTGTAATTCAGCAGATGTGCATCATCAGAGGGCTTATGATAATCTTTGTGTGTACCGGTAAAGAAGAATAATACGGGGATCCCTGTTTGATAGAACGAGCTATGATCAGATGGACCCATTCCGGAGCTGTCCACACGGATCTGTAAACCTTTATCTTGATTGACAAAGGGATACCAGGCTGGTGAGGTGCCAACACCACCCACCGTCAAAGCTTTGGAACTATCATTCAATCGACCTACCATATCGAGGTTGATCATGTAGGCGATATTTGTACTATCCAACTTTAATTCTTTTACAATTGCTTTCGATCCCAATAAGCCCAATTCTTCACCCGAAAAATGGATGAACATATAATTATAGTTGCGCAGTTTTGAACGATGTATCTGACTGGCGAGATGGAGCAATAGCGCCGTACCACTTGCGTTATCGTCTGCCCCATTATGGATTAGTCGCTCGCCTTTGTGCAAACTGCTTCCATCTAAGCCGTATCCCAAATGATCATAATGGCCCCCAATTACTACCGTATATTTTGCTTGGTTATCGATGAAACCTATAATATTGTCACCTGTAGCTTCGGTTTTCTTTACAGTAATATTTAAATCCAGAACAACGCCTGATTGTGTTCCACTATTTACATCGCTGTTCTGCCATGCATTTGAGAGGATGACAGCGGCAGGGATATCGAGTTGTTCGTTTTCATTTTTCGAATTAAAAGCAGCCGGGTATTTGGATTGGTAGGCATCGTAGAATACTATTCCTTTTGCCCCTAAACGGGCTGCTTCACGGCTTTGTTCGAAAGCATATTTTTCCCAGTCAAAATGCGGATCATTGGCTTCTGTTTCATTTTGGTACAGCGGAACTAACCAAATATTGCCCTGTTCTTTAATGTCTGGGAGTACCGTCTGACTGATTTTTCCGTTAGCGCTGTATGGAAGTGGAAAGGCTTCTTCCGGAACTCTTAAGCTTTTATTTCCTACCCGAATTTGAGTGTTATTTCCTATTTCTTTCCCTTTAATAAAAGTAAAAGGATAGCGATAGTCCGATTGATAGGGTGTAATCTTTTTTTGTCGATACCTTTCGATAATATAATCTCCTGCCTTTTTCTCTCCTGCTGATCCCGTAGCTCTGCCTTCGAGTTCATCCGAAGCCAGATAACCCACGTCATGTTTCAGTTGTTGGATGGTTTGCTTTTGCGCGCGGGACTGCCCCTGTGAGTCCGAAGCTGTGGATATTAATAAGATTATCGTGAGTAGACGTGCCAGTCGGTACATAGTCGTGGATTTGCGGACAAAGTTACAGGTAAGACGATCAAGATGATACAGTCTAATGTAATGCAAAAGTAAAAAGGCCGCTTTAGGGGCGACCTTCTTACATAAACGAGGTATAACAAAAGGATTATTCAGGGGTTTGGAGATCACCGTTCTCAGTAACTACCATTTGCGGGCCTTCGGGCTCAGCTTCAGAACCACTGGTTGGAACAACGATTTCAATATTGCTAATATCTTTCAGCTGAGGCAGTTCAGAAGGGGAATTGATGCCGAGATAGTCCATAAAACTTTTTGAAGTCGCATATACCAGGGGCTTGCCAACAGCGTCTTCTTTTCTTCCGGCAATGACTACTAATTCTTTTTCCAACAGTTTCTGAATCGAATAATCGGCACTTACACCTCTGATATATTCGATTTCACTCTTTGTGACCGGTTGTCTGTAGGCAATGATCGCCAGTGTTTCCATGGCAGCAGAAGATAGTTTTTTGATATACTTATCTCCGTTAAGCTGCAAAACCGTTTTATGATATGCTTTTTTAGTCAGGAACTGATACCCACCGCCCACTTCTCTTAGCTCGAAGGGATAGTATCCTGCTTCATATTTTTCTCGAATTGCTTCTATAGTAATGTTTATTCTTTCAGGTTCAATAGGTATTTCCAGTGCCTGACCGGTCATTTCAGTAATTTCCGGTGCTGTGAGCGGGCGTTCACTAGCGAAAACCAACGCTTCAACATATGGCATTAATTGTTCGATATCCATACAATCTCCATTTTCTGGTTTCAATCTTGATCGAAATTAGTACTCTTAAAAAATTTTCAGCCGGAAAGAAATACACAACTGTGGGTAAAATTTATTATCTCTTTCTTTTTTTGTCGCGAAATAAGGCCAGTAGCGGGCTTTGACGTTTTTATTGGCTGTGGATTTCAGGTTAATTATGCAATTGCTGAAAAAAACTTTTTGAATATTCAGCTGCTTATCTAATTTTGCGCCCGGAAGGATGGCAGAGTGGTCGAATGCGGCGGTCTTGAAAACCGTTGACTGTAACAGGTCC
>CAZWPF010000055.1:0-20407 GCA_964636205.1 uncultured Chitinophagaceae bacterium
GCTAGGCAGAGGTCTGCAAAACCTCGTACAGCGGTTCGAATCCGCTCGCGACCTCAAAAGCCGGACAAGTAAATTGTCCGGCTTTTTTTTATTTCATTTCTGTTATTTTATATATATACTGTTTCGCAGTCTTAGCGAGGTTATAATTTTACCCTATCTGACAACTCAATTCTCGTGGGCATCTCGCGAAAAAGAAACTCACATAATGGGGAAAAGTTTTTTTTCGGAGCCCGCTGTTATCAATACTTTTTTTGTGCAATATGGTATTTATGTTGTAAAATTGCAGCTCACAAACCTTTAAATTCAATTTTTATGAACAAGGCAGAATTAATTGACCAAATCGCCAAGGATGCAGGCATTACTAAGGTACAAGCCGGTGAAGCGCTGGAAGCATTTACAAATGCAGTGGTTTCTACTTTGAAAAAGGGAGATAAAGTAACTCTGGTAGGTTTCGGAACATTTTCTGTAGCTCAACGTGCTGCTCGTAACGGACGCAACCCTCAAACCGGCGAAGTGATCAAAATCAAAGCAAGTAAAACGCCGAAATTCAAAGCGGGAAAGGACTTTTCTGAAAAAGTTGCAAACGCAAAAATCAAAAAGTAATTCAGAATACTTTTTAGTTGATGCAAACAGGGGTTTTCGCCCCTGTTTTGTTTTTTTTAGGAAAAGCTAAAAATCTGATTTTTAATTTTCGAATTCCACTTCCTATCTTTGCACATGGCTGCAAAATCTAAGTTCTATGGTGAGGGGTTGACATTTGATGATGTACTCCTCGTACCGGCTTATTCCGAAGTTCTGCCAAGAGAGGTAAGTCTGGTAACTAAGCTCACAAAAGACATTCAATTAAATATTCCGATGGTATCCGCCGCGATGGATACCGTGACGGAAGACGAACTCGCAATTGCTCTTGCAAGGGAGGGTGGTATCGGTATGCTGCATAAAAATATGCCTATCGATAATCAAGCCGAACAAGTAAGAAAGGTGAAGCGATCGGAGAGTGGTTTAATTATCGATCCAATTACATTAAGTCCCGATGCTACCGTAGGCGAGGCAAGAATGCTGATGCGGGAAAATCGTATCGGTGGGATTCCCATCGTAGACGAGAAACGCAAACTGGTAGGGATCCTCACCAACCGCGATTTACGATTCGAGAAGAACGACAAGAAGAAAGTATCCGGTGTTATGACCAATGAAAATTTGGTCACCGCTCCGCAAACCACCACTATGGCCAAAGCGGAAAAAATACTGGAGCAATATAAAATTGAAAAATTGCCGATCGTTGACCGGGCGGGTAAACTTATCGGACTGATCACTTTCCGGGATATTATCAATTTGAAGAGTTATCCCAATGCTAGTAAAGACAGCATGGGCCGACTGCTTGTAGGTGCTGCAGTAGGTATTACTGCCGACACACTCGATAGAGTAGAAGCGCTTGTACAAGCCGGCGTAGATGTGATCACTCTTGATAGTGCCCACGGACATAGTAGGGGAGTACTGGAGACAGTCAAAAGAGTAAAGAAGGCATTTAAAGATCTGCAAGTAGTAGCTGGTAATGTAGCTACCGGTGCCGGTGCTCTGGCTTTGGCCGAAGCTGGCGCCGATGCTGTAAAAGTAGGTGTAGGTCCGGGTTCTATATGCACCACCAGAGTGGTCACCGGTGCAGGTGCTCCACAACTTACCGCCATTATGGAAGCCGTGCAGGCGTTGAAGAAAAAAGGTGTTCCGGTTATCGCTGATGGCGGGATCCGTTATACCGGTGATATGGTTAAAGCCATCGCCGCAGGTGCATCTACAATCATGGCAGGTTCCATCTTTGCCGGTACCGAAGAAAGTCCGGGTGAAACCATCATCTATGAGGGACGGAAATTCAAATCATACAGGGGTATGGGTTCAGTAGAAGCCATGAAAGAAGGTAGTAGCGATCGCTATTTCCAAGATGTAGAAGCCGATATCAAAAAATTGGTACCGGAAGGTATCGTTGGTAGAGTACCTTATAAGGGCACACTCGCAGAAGTGATTCAGCAATTTGTGGGTGGACTCCGTGCTGGTATGGGTTACTGTGGTGCTAAAGACGTAAAAGCTCTTCAGGAAGAAGCGCAGTTTATCCGAATCACAGCTGCTTCTATGGCAGAAAGCCATCCGCACGACGTGGTAATCACCAAAGAAGCTCCTAATTATAGCAGATAATTTTTAACAATCGAGGGGATTATACTTTAAGGTCAATTTCTTAGTTGCTATATTTGTGCAGGCTTTGCAATATTTATAATTATTTAATAATCGATAGAACGCTAATAAAGAGATGAAACAATTACAATTTCAGGTACTTATCGCCGCAGCATTAATTTTGATGGCCGCAACTCTTAGGGTGGTCAATGCAGAAATGCAATGGTACAACTTCGCGCCACTGGCCGCATTGGGGCTGTTTGCCGGCGCAGTACTGAAAAACAAAAAATATGCATTTCTGTTCGTACTGCTTGGTCAACTTTTGGGAGATATTTATTTCCAATTGTTTACCCAGACCCCAGGCTTTTACGGTATCGCACAGTTTTTCACGTATGGTGGGTTAGTTGCCGCTACAGTTCTCGGATTTTTCTTGAAGAAATTCAAGCCGGTCAATATTGTTTTGTTCAGCTTGGGTAGCTCAACCGTGTTTTTCCTGGTATCGAATTTCGGCTATTTCGTAGAAGGTTGGAATACTTATACTATGGAAGGTCTGATTAAAACTTATGTAATGGCATTACCATTCTATCGGAATGCTATCGTAGGGGATTTAATTGGTAGCACTATGTTGTTCGGATTGTATTCTTTGGTACAAAGAGTTTACGTTGCCCGATTCAGCACGCAAGCCGGTTCATAAATGCACATAAACATAAAAAAATTAATCCTGCTTTATGCAGGATTTTTTTTGTCCCTTAACGAAAAATAAATGCATAGCAAACTTAGAAATTGACACCCGGACAAGGTCAGCTGTAATTGGCGAGTCGCCATTTATTATACGATAAAACGAGGCGGAATGGTTTGTCGACCTATATGCTCAGCTACCTGATCGATACGGACTTTTCGGGTTTCGGGTCGCCTGGCCATAATGATCCAATGCAGCATTTGTTTTTGTAGCGATTTGCTCAGACTTTCAAAGTATTTTTTCGCACCTCGATGCTTTTTGAATTCGAGTTCCAGATCAGTTGGGATGGACAAGGCCTCTACCGTATCCAAAATATTCCATGAACCGTCGTTCTTTGCCCTATGCACCGCTGCCCATCCGGCTTCTGACATCAATCCTTCCATTTCCAACCGGTCGATTTTTTCCTTATTTATCTTTGACCATGTACTTTTCGCTTTACGCCTGCTGTACAGCTGCACAAAGCTATTTGCGTCCACAGAACGACGGGTGCTATCTATCCAACCGAAGCACAAGGCTTCATCAACCATGTCAGACCATGGCACTGCAGGTAATCCTGACTTCTGAGTATTGCATAAGACCCAAACGGACTGTTCAATTTGGTGATTTTTCTCTAACCACTGCCGCCACTGCGCTCTGGAATTTATTGAAATTGTCTTTTTATTGTCCGTCATGATAATTTTAATCTACTCAAAGATAACCCGAACAATTTTCCATTCCTTTTTATCCAGCTTTCCATCCAAGTTTTTATCGCTAATCAACATTAGATAGAGCGACTGAATATTCGATTGGTCGATCGGCAACTCGTTCTTGTCCTTATAACTAATTCGGCTAATAGTCCAGGTCAAATCAAGCCATTCACCATTACGTTCTACCAAATGTGCCCGCCTTTCCTTCTCATCGCTGTAAAAAATATAATGATGCCCTATGTCGTCGATAATAAGCGAAGAATACTCCGCGTCGGGATATCCTGCCCAGCCCGTTCCCGGAGCAAAATAGGCTAAGGATTTTACAGGAGTTCCCGATTTGATTTTATTCGGCTCTTCCGAAAATGCAGCGATCCGTATAGCATTTTTAGAGTTAAGATGATATTCTTTTAAGGAAAAGCCAATAGTAAACGGAGCCTTCTTAAGTTGTACTGAGGTGCTTTTCTTTATGATTATTTTCCGGTTTCCTTGCTCTATCCATATATCTGATTGTGCCGCACAGCGGACTGAAATGAAGAATATCAAAGTAATCAAAGCGAATCGCATAGAATGGTAATTAGTAAATTCTAAATAAATGATGTTTTAGGTGGACCTAATTTACTGAAAGAATGATTCGCTTTTGTATCCAGAATTTTTCCTTGATGAAAATTATAGCTAAAAACACAAATGCATTCAGTCCGGCTATCCATATTGCGAAAGAATAGCTGATTAAATGATACAGATAAAGCAAAAAACTTGCAGCCAATATTAAATGGGTCAGGATGCCGCAAGCAAGCAACACAGCCAATCCCTTCCACCAGCCGTTTCGGTGTCGAGAATACACATAGAAAGCCAGACTACTGAGCGGAATAAAAAATACAACTCCGGTGAAATTGCCGGCACTCCATCCTTTGCCTGATAATACCGCCAAAAGATGAATCAGTCCGTTGACACTCATGATACCGAAAATCGCCATTCCCGTTAATGGATAACGCTTTGCTAGAAAAGTGGCTATCGGACAAACAAACCAGAAAGCAGTGATATTGACGACGGCAAATAACTCGTTTCCGGGCAATGCGCCGTTTGGATTTATCGTTTGTAATAAGATTCTGGCTTGGTGCGGGAAACTGTTGGTCAATCCCAGAATATCCAAGCCATACTCTTCAACATTATGCAAAAGGTAAATGGCGATCCCCAGCCAGCTCAACCATTTTATGTCATTAAATCTAAGTGACAGGTTCCCCGACCGGATCGCATCAACTAAAAGTAGCAGGAAAATAATAAGCGCAAAACAAAGTCCTATCCATTGAAAATGGGCAGTCAGCCACTGTACATTACCTGAATTGATACGCATCATCTAAATTTAAAAATAATGATATTTCAGAATAATTGATATAACAAAAAGCCGGTATTAATGATCGGTTAAATATTAATCAAAATCAGCGGGGATAATTTCATTCTTGGGGAGAACTGAGCACGGAAATTGGAGAATTTTTGAAATCACAAGCAGGACATTTATTTTCTATTATCTTTGATTGCAAAAGCTTTTTGAAGATTCATGAAGAAGAATATAGCGCTGTTAGCTGGCGGTTATTCAGGTGAATATGTAATTTCCGTACAGACAGCGGCCACCATCGAAAAAAATCTGGATTCCGACCGGTTCAACGTGTATAAAATATTGATTACCCGTGAAGATTGGTGGCATGAGGATAATTCCGGCAACAAGATATCGGTTGATAAAAACGATTTTTCGCTGACCATTGCCGGCAATAAAATTCGTTTCGACGCCGTTTTCATAGCGGTACACGGCACGCCTGGGGAAGATGGCCGGATGCAGGGATATTTGGACATGATCGGAATACCATATACAACATGCAATGCAATTGTGTCTGCTCTGACCTTCAACAAAAGCTATTGTAATAAAGTCGTAAAAGATTTTCAAGTTGTGAATATTGCCAACTCTTATCATTTGATACGGGGTGAACAATATTCTGTGGGCAATATACTGGAACACCTCCGTTTGCCTTTATTCGTAAAGCCCAACGAAGGATGATCCAGTTTGGGAGTGAGCAAGGTAAAATCGGTAGAAAACCTGTTGCCGGCGATAGAACAGGCTTTTAAAGTAGATAGTCAGGTATTGATAGAAGAATATATCGAAGGAAGAGAGCTAACTATTGGGGTGTATCGCACCGGCGGGCAGGTACACGTGTTACCCGCCACTGAAATAGTAAGTTCCAACGAGTTTTTTGATTTTGAAGCGAAATACACCAAGGGCGTTACCGATGAAATAACTCCCGCACCCATTGAAGAACAAATTCGGGAATTGCTCGAAACAAAGGCGATTCATGTGTACCGTCATTTAAATTGCCGCGGTGTGGTAAGGATGGATTTCATTCTTCAAAAAGGAACTAACAAACTGTACTTTCTAGAAGTGAATACAATGCCCGGTCAAAGTGAAAACAGTATAATTCCACAGCAGATCCGGGCGGCAGGAAAGTCTTTGAAAGATTTCTATGCGGCTTTACTGGAGGATTGTATGAATGAACAGAGATAAAACCCGACTGAATGGCTGGTTTAAAAAAGAATTCCATATTATTTAATTTATTGCTCATGGCTGCGCTGTGCGTAGTCTTGTACTTTGTATTTTTTGCGAGCCTCGGTGTTTTGACCAATCACAATGAGGAGGTTAAGATTCCCAATCTGTTGGGCAAGGATATCAACACTGCCTTAGATGAGATCGAAAGAAAGGGATTTGTGGTTACCGTGGATTCTGCCTACGATCCCGAAAAGCGTCCCTTAATGGTATTGATGCAACAGCCCGATACCAATGCGATAGTCAAAACGGGGAGAATGATCTTTCTGACCGTTAATAAGAAGGAGCCACCACTGACTGTGATGCCGAATTTAGTGGGACTTTCCTATCGCAGTGCCGCATTATTATTGAAAAGTAATCGACTGCTAATAGGCGATACCAGCTACCAGCCGGATATTGCGAAAGGAGCGATACTGGAGCAAAGATTATCAGGCGAAAATATATTGCCAGGTCAGCCGGTTGCTCAGGGTAGTCGAATCGATTTGATAATCGGTGACGGATTGGGAGAAACCGAATTAATGGTGCCGGATCTTATTGGTCAGTCGTTTCTCGAAGCAATGGCGGTAGTTGGTGCCTTAAACCTCACGCCGAATCTGATGTTTGTGGGCGATATCACCGACTCCTTTAGTGCACTGGTGTATGATCAGCAACCCAAGAGTATGAATGTAGCTATGACTCATAACCGGATTCATGAGGGGGATATTATCGATATCTTCGTCAAACAAAATCCTTCAGTCGAGGAAATGGAAAACAACAGATTTCCTGGAGGAGCGATGAGCAATTATGACGACGATCTGGATTTTTAAACTCCGGAGGACGGAAAAAACAGTACACAGGTGAGTAGATACACGACAGCATATCGACTAAGGTTTATAACAATTGCACTGTTACTGACTGTCTATACCATAAATATTTCAGCCCAGGAACGAGTCGCGCCTATCGGGCACAATCCCATACTAACAAAATCGGCTATTTCGAATCTTCCAACAGCTAAAAAGACCGCAACCCTCAATTTGCCGTTTTTTGAAGATTTCACCGGTTATGATGTATATCCGGATCCTGCCAAGTGGATCGATCGCCAGGTATATATCAACAATACCATGTGCGTGGATCCTATAAGCAGGGGAGTCGCTACTTTCGATGCACTGAATGAGCAGGGGCTGCCTTATGTCACTGCGGATCCTTTTGCGGTTTATTATGCCGATAGTCTTACTTCACAACCGATCGATCTGAGTGTAGCAACTCCGGCAGACAGTGTTTATTTAAGCTTTTTCTACCAACCACAGGGACGGGGATTTGCCCCCGAAGCAGGAGATTCCCTGCTGCTGTTCTTCAGAAATATTGATAGTGGTTGGACCAAAGTTTGGAGTAAGGAAGGATCGGGTGTCCATCGTTTTACACCGGTAATGGTTGCCATAACCGATCCGGTTTATTTTCACAGCGCTTTCCAATTTAGATTTGTAAACATTGCCAGCATCAATCTTAACGATGATGTCTGGAATCTGGATTATATCAGACTCGATCGGTATCGTAATTTTGCGGATACCGCATTAAATGATTTGTGTACAGCCTCGGAACCTACAGGAATTTTAGGCGACTACACTTCGATGCCCTACCGACAGTTCCTTGCAGCCCCGGGCAACGAGAGGTCGGCTAGCCACCATTTCAATATCCGCAACAATTATGGATCTGATTGGAATGTGCAGTACCATTATACAGCTCGGGACCTAACCAGCGGAACAATTTTGGGTTCGGGTAACAATAATACTATTGTTCCGCCCGGAACTGAGAAAATGGCAGATTTCCCGAATTATACAACTACCATCCCCCTGGTGAATCGCTATGATAAAGTTGTTTGGGAACATCAGTACTATTTTAACTCAGTTTCAGCAGCAGATGTTTCGGTTAATGATACTGTTGTGAAAAGACAGGTATTCGACAATTATCTGGCTTATGACGACGGAACTGCTGAACGCAGCTATTTTCTAAACATGTGGCCCTCGTTGCCGGCTAAAATTGCTGTCGAATTTCACCTGAATCAGCCGGATACGCTACAAGGTATAGCTATTTATTTTGGACGACAAGTGCCTTTGGCTTATCATAAATACTTCACCCTGGAGGTTTATAAGGATTTAGGGTTGAATGGTGGGGGAGAGCAATTGATTTATCAGCAGGAGCTCAATGATCCGGGCTATGCGGATACGGTAAATCAGTTTTGGGTTTATCGATTCCACCGACCCGTACCGCTGCCTGCCGGCACCTTTTATATAGGCACCAGTCAGCCCGCATCCAGCGCCAGTGATAGCTTGTATTTCGGGTTGGATGTAAACCGAGCCGGAGCGAATTATCTATATTTTAACGTACTAAGCGTATGGGAACCGTCTAGCGTTTCTGGAGCCTTGATGATTCGACCATTATTGGGTCGCCCCGTAGTTGGATCGAAAGCTTCTGAGGTGCAATTAGTTAAAAACGACTGGCGGATTTACCCCAATCCGGTTTTAGAAAATTTGTATATTCAAGCACCCGATTCAGGCGATGGCATTGAGTTTGAGCTATATGATATATCCGGCAGGATGGTGTATGCAGGTGAGACCCGGAGTGGAGAGGCAATTAATTTGACTAAGCTCACTCCCGGTGTGTATTTGATGAACATGATTTCGGGTGAGGAAAAACATTTTACCAGGCTGATTAAATATTAAACGTTATGCAGGAAATTACAGTCTTAGAATTAAAGCGCAGAACCGATGCGCGCGAGCAGCTGAATGTTATTGACGTGAGAGAACCTTCGGAATATGAGGAATATAATATTGGTGGTTTACTCATTCCGCTGAGTCAGATTGTGGGCATGCAAACAGAACAGATCGATCATCTTAAAGATCAGGAACTCATCATCCATTGTCGTTCGGGAAAACGCAGTATGCAAGCCTGTTTGTATCTGGAATCGATGGGATTTACCAATGTAAAGAACCTAGTCGGCGGAGTAGAAGCCTGGAAGCAACTTGTAGACGGAAAAGGAGAATAAAGAGAAGATTGATTGGTCCTCGCGATTGGTATATGATATTGGGAGCCGTATGCACGAAATAGAACCCTACTACAATTGGCGACATTTATATGTTGCTGAAGAAGATGAACAATCCCCGTTTTACGGAAGGGAATACAGCGAATTTGAGTATTCCAATTTAGTGTACAATTACTATATCCATCCACAATGGGATGAGTTTGGTTCCCGGACGTTGTATTTAAAAGTATTGTTTGCCGATTATGACCATAATTTTGCCATTATCGAATTGATAGGCGAGTGGAATGATGCGGTTGAGAACGATATTATGCAATTGAAGCGGTCGGTGATCGATTTGATGGTGCCCAAAGGAATCACCAAATTCATTTTAGTTACCGAAAATGTACTCAATTACCACAGCAGCGATCCCGAATATTATGAAGAATGGTATCAGGATATTGCTGAGGAGGGAGGATGGATAGTGGCCGTGAATATGCCCGAACACAGTCAGTACGATTTCCGGAGCTCAAAAATCGATCGGTATGTAAAACTGCTCGATGTGCCCGAATGGCGTACGTTTAACCCCCAACATTTCTTTCAGTTAGTTGACAATAAAATGCTCCGACTAGGGACTTAAGCAAGGGCTCAAGCATTCTATTAAATAACAATGTGAAAGCTTGTACTTGCGCTTATTGTTTTACAAGGTTATCTTTGCAATAATTTTACACAACCATTACAATTTAATTCACCCGGACAAATGAACTGGAAACATTATTTTACGTCATCCGTCGGCCAAAAGCTGGTGATGGGATTTACCGGTCTGTTCTTGATTAGCTTCTTAATAATTCACGCCTATGTCAATGTGATGATATTTGCCAATGACGGCGGTGTGACATTTAATAAGGCTGCCGATTTTATGGGAAGCACCTTAGCGATCAGAATTGCCGAAATTGGTTTGTTTGCCGGAATTATCCTGCACATCGTACAGGGTTACATGTTGGTAAAGAAAAATACCAGCACTCGTCGGGTACGTTATGCAATGAAGGATAATAAGAAATCCAGTGCTTGGTACAGTCGTTCTATGGGCTTGTTGGGAACAATCATTTTGTTGTTCCTGATCATGCACATTGCTCATTTCTGGGTACCGTCACGTGTTACGCATACTTTGGAACCGGTTACAGTCGGAGGCGAGCAGTTGCACAACCTTTATCTGGAAATGGTCAATGTATTTGCCAATCCTCTGGTTGTAGTACTTTATGTATTGGGCTGTTTTTCGCTGGCCTGGCATTTAATTCACGGTTTTTATAGTGCATTCCAGACTTTCGGAATGACTACTCATAAGTATAAAAAAGCCATTAGAAATATCGGAATAGGTTTCTCTATTATTATTTGCATCCTGTTTGCATCTATGCCTGTTGCCGTTTATTTTCAATGGATTCAATAATCAGATTCTTTACCATACCGATCTTGCTGATATATGACTCAGTTTAATTCCAAAATCCCTGGTGGTTCGCTCCAAACAAAGTGGACCGAGTATAAGTCAACTTGTAAACTAGTTAACCCTGCTAACAAGCGTAAGCTGGAGGTAATTGTAGTGGGTACCGGTTTGGCCGGTGCTTCTGCTGCAGCGTCTTTAGGTGAACTGGGGTATAGGGTTAAAGTATTTTGTTTTCAGGATAGCGGACGTCGGGCGCACTCGATTGCAGCTCAGGGAGGGATCAACGCAGCTAAAAACTATCAGAACGACGGAGATAGCGTCTTCAGATTGTTTTATGATACCATTAAAGGAGGTGACTATCGTGCACGCGAGGCAAACGTATATCGTTTGGCAGAAGTTTCGGCGAATATCATCGATCAGTGCGTAGCTCAAGGGGTGCCTTTCGCTCGTGAATATGGCGGTCTCCTGAGCAACCGTTCTTTCGGTGGTACACAGGTACAACGTACTTTCTACGCTGCAGGTCAAACCGGTCAGCAATTATTGATTGGTGCCTACCAAGCAATGGAACGTCAAGTAGCATTGGGTAATGTTCAGCAATTTACTCGTCATGAAATGCTCGAAGTGGTAATGATCGACGGTAAAGCACGTGGTATCATTGTCCGTAATCTGGTAACCGGCGAATTGGAACGTCATTTCGGACATGCGGTTTTGTTGTGTTCCGGTGGTTATGGTAACGTATTCTATTTGTCAACTAACGCCATGGGTAGTAATGTTACTGCCGCATGGAAAGCTCATAAAAAAGGTGCCTATTTTGGCAATCCCTGCTTTACTCAGATCCACCCAACCTGTATTCCGGTAAGTGGCGATCATCAGTCGAAACTGACATTGATGTCTGAATCGCTCAGAAATGACGGTCGCATCTGGGTTCCTAAAAAGAAAGACGATAACCGCAGACCCAACGATATTCCGGAAGACGAAAGAGATTATTATCTGGAACGTCGTTACCCGGCTTTCGGTAACCTGGTACCCCGCGACGTGGCGAGCCGCGCCGCTAAAGAGCGCTGCGATGCCGGTTATGGAGTAGGTGCTAGCAAGCAGGCTGTATATCTGGATTACGCTTCTGCGATCGAACGTTATGGTAGAATCGAAGCCGGTAAGCAAGGACTTTTAGATGCGGATGCAGCAACGATCCGTATCCTCGGTAAAGAAGTAGTAAAGGAAAAATATGGTAACCTTTTCGAAATGTATGAAAAGATTACCGGCGAGAATCCATATGAAGTGCCTATGAGAATCTATCCTGCGGTTCACTATACCATGGGTGGCCTCTGGGTTGATTATGAATTGCAAACTACCATTCCGGGATTATATGCACTGGGTGAGGCTAACTTTAGTGACCACGGTGCCAACCGTTTGGGAGCATCTGCCCTGATGCAAGGCTTGGCCGATGGATACTTTGTAATTCCTTACACTATCGGTAACTACCTGGCTGATGAGATCCGTACAGGATCTATTCCGACTAACCATCCCGCATTCGAAGCTGCAGAGAAAGAAGTGAGCGACCGAATCAACCGTTTGATGAGCATTCAAGGGACGGAATCAGTAGAATCATTCCATAAGCGCCTTGGTAAAATCATGTGGGATAAATGCGGTATGTCCAGAAATGCGAAAGGACTTTCAGAAGCCATCGAAGAAATCAGATCCCTCAGAAAGGAATTCTGGAGCAATGTCCGCATTCCGGTAGAAGTCAACGAAATCAACCCTGAATTAGATAAGGCGGGTAGAGTAGCAGACTTCCTGGAATTGGGAGAGTTGATGTGCCTCGACGCATTGAATCGTAATGAAAGCTGTGGTGGTCACTTCCGTGAAGAATACCAAACAGAAGAAGGCGAAGCACTCCGTCAAGATGATCAATACATGTATGTGGCCGCTTGGGAATATAAAGGAGAAAGCAATTTTGTAATGCACAAGGAAGAACTTCAATACGAGGTGGTACATCCAACACAACGTAGCTATAAATAATCGTACCTTATAACAACACAACCATTTAACTAATGGAGCATTATAATATGAACCTCACCTTAAAGGTGTGGAGACAAAAAAACAACAAGGATAGAGGACATTTTGAGACCTACCATGTAAAGGATATTTCTTCGGAAATGTCATTCCTCGAAATGTTTGATGTGCTGAATGAACAATTAATTTCAGAAGGGAAAGAACCGATCGCTTTCGACCACGATTGTCGCGAAGGTATCTGCGGTATGTGTAGCATGCATATCAATGGTCGCCCGCATGGTCCTTGGCACGAAACAACTACTTGCCAGCTGCATATGCGGGAATACAAGGATGGGGATACCATTGTTGTTGAACCCTTCCGTGCAAATGCATTCCCGGTAATTAAAGACTTAGTGGTTGACAGGACAGCTTTCGATCGAATCATCCAGGCCGGTGGTTATATCTCTGTAAATACCGGTAATGCAGTGGACGCAAATGCGATTCCCATCGAAAAGCAGAAAGCCGACGATTCGTTTGCAGCAGCAGCATGTATCGGTTGTGGTGCTTGCGTAGCCGCTTGTCCGAACGCCTCTGCAATGTTGTTCGTATCTGCTAAAGTGTCTCATCTTGCGTTGCTCCCGCAAGGCGAGCCGGAAAGCAAATTGAGAGCGTTCAATATGGTCCACCAAATGGATAAAGAAGGTTTTGGTGCTTGCTCCAACATCGGCGCTTGCGAAGCTGAATGTCCTAAAGGTATTTCACTGGAAAATATTGCACGTCTCAACCACGAGTATTTAAAAGCGGTCGTGTCTGGTAATACCGTTCATTCCAGCTAAAATTTTATTTGAATTTTAAGATACAAACCTGCTACTTACATGAGTAGCAGGTTTTTTTATTGCACTTAATACATTTCAAATTATTACTATTATCTTGTGCCCTTAAAAATTTAAACTTCTGATGAAAAAACTATACATCCTCCTCATTGCCATTTTTCTGCTGCCCGTTCTTTCAATAGCTCAAAACCGATTGGAAACCAGCGAATCATTCGAAGAGCCGGTAGGTGGATGGAACAAAGTACTGCAACTCAGTAACGGAAATACCTTCTTCTTTCAATTTCATAAGGATAAAGGCATCGAGGTATGGGTGTATAACGAGCGTAGACAAAAAATCTCAACGCTGATCGTTAAAGGAACCCAGTGGGAAACTAAAAAATTGCCGGAATCAGCGGTAGAGGGACTGTATGAAATAGGTGGACAACCGGTGATCTTCTTGCAACAGGTTATCAATCGCACCCCTTCACTATTCCGTATCATTCTAAATGCACAAACAGGAGCAGTAGAGTCTGAAGAAATCATCTGCACACTCCCCAAATACAAAACGGGCTCGGGATGGGCGATGGCCTACGGAGGTGTAAAAGCAATGGATTTTTACGTAGAAAAAGATCCAAAATCAGATAATTATGCGGTGGTCAACTTTAATACTTTTTCTTCGGAAAGTGGCGAACGCATAGAGGTAGTACAGTTTAGCGGAGCTAACGGAAAGCATATCACCGAAAATAAGGCTTTCTATGAAGTACCCATCAGCAATATGAAATATATCGACTTCATCGCTATGACGGTGGATAAAAAATCGGTTTATCTGTGTAGCTATGGATATCCCGACAAATGGTCATCAAAAGAAGCCAGATTAGTAATTTCTAAATTGAGCACCAATGATAAGCAGTTCAACCATCGATTACTCGAGTTTTCTCAGGATTTTCGTTCGACGCAAGGATTGATGTTGTATAACCCGGGTACGAATATGCTGCAATTACTCACCCTTACAGAAGTCAGCTCGAAGAATAATATTTTAACCGGCTCGAGCACTACCAGACTGATGACATTGATGACTTATATCGACCCTCAAACATTATCCATCATCTCCTCCAAACCAATCGTTGGCCAGATGATTTCCGAACATCTTTCTCGTCTGAAAGGAAAAGAATCAACTTATTTCGGTCTGCCTCAATTAATGGTATTGAACAAAGACAATTCCACAACCGTATTGATGGAGGAAATGACTAAGATCGTCAGAACCAATTCTACGGGCCAGATAGTATCTGCCAATACCAATTTGGGACCAATTGGTATAGCACAACTCAACGAGCGCGGTGGGGAAGAAGATGGTCATGTAATCCAAAAATTACAAGTCGCAGCAGGATTATTCAATCCCATGTATGTGGCCAAAAAAAGTAAAGGTTTATGGTCGTATCGCGCATCCGGTTTCAAAGGAATGCATAATAATGCCTTTCTATCTTTCGACTATATCAGCACCGAAAAAGGAAATTATGTACTATTTAACGATCATCCGGAGCATGTATTCAATCAGCATGTAACTAAGAAAAGGAAGCCTGTAACCCAAATCAGCGGTACCAGCACCGTATGTTACAAAATGAAACACGGTCAGCCCGAAGCAACCTTCCTTTTTGGATCTCCCAATAAAAACAACTCTAATTTCTGCTATGTAGAAGCATCCCATTTCCTTCCTAGCAACAATACATATGCTACTTTGCTGATCCAGCGAGAAGGAAGAAGTAAAAAAGCAGTGATTGCCTGGGTTCGTTTTGAATAAATCAGGGAGACATCCGATTTCTTTTGCAAATTTGCAGCATAATTGATGGGAAGTGAAATATGCAGTAATCACCGGGGCGACTCAGGGTATAGGAAAGGCTACTACCGAACTACTATTAGAAAATGGATTTTCTGTAGCGATTTGTGCGCGCAACAATAAACTATTGTCGGAATATCAACGGCAATGGCAGGATAAATATCCTGAGCAAAAGATAATTGCGCAGCGAACAGATATGGGTGAAACGGAGGATATCCGCACATTCGTTACTACTATCGGGCAGCAGTTTCCACAGGTCGATATTCTGATCAACAACGCCGGGGTTTTCTTACCCGGTTCGTTGGCGGATGAACCGGAGGGAAACCTGGAGACCTTGATGAACGTAAACTTATACGGAAGCTATCGCCTTACCCGATTATTATTACCGGGAATGAAGACGAGACGAGAGGGCCATATTTTCAATATCTGTTCTGTCGCATCCCTGCAAGCCTATCCCAATGGTGGGGCATACAGTATCACAAAATATGCTTTGCTTGGATTTTCCGATAATTTGCGACTAGAGCTTCAACCCGATCGAATCAGGGTCACTGCCGTTTGTCCGGGAGCCACCTATACACAATCTTGGGAGGGAAGTGGAGTTTCACCTACGAGAATGATGGAAGCTGCAGACGTAGCAAAAGTGATCTGGAATGCATATATGTTATCAGATAATGCAAACATCGACCGAATTGTGCTCCGGCCGTTATCGGGCGATATATAGGTAGTTTTACCCAATTATTCGTTCCTTATTGCAATTTATTTGGGAAACTTCTATTTTGCATTAGTTCCCCGGCCGATGAAAAAAACACTACTACCTTAAATAATGTTTTAACGTTAATTTAATTAAACTCCCTTGTAGCGCAAGGACTAACAGGGGTAAATTTGTGTGGCTCAAAGAATCATGGAACGAATCAGTCATTTATGGCGTTGTTTTCTGGCTTGTACCCTTATGTTCGCCAGCTGTACACAGTCATGGGGGCAGACAGTTGTGTTTACCGCATCTGTAAATACCACAAAAATGGGGCTTCAGGATCATGTGCAACTGACCTATACCATACAAAATCCTGAGCGCGAAGTGGTTTCGATTAATCCGGAATCGGATTTCGAAGATTTCATTATCGTGGGCGGTCCCTCGCGCCATGAAAGCAACCAGATTAGTATCATCAACAACCAGGTAAAACAGTCAGTTACATTAAACAAAATCTACCTGCTTAAACCCAAGCGGACGGGTACACTTACTATTCCGGCGGGTTTAGCAGTAGATGCGGGTGGTAACAAATATCTTTCCAATCCGATTCAGATAGAGGTTGTATCTGGCAGTCTGGCCAACGTACCCGGTCGTCAGAACGACCCCTTTGCCGATGATCCTTTCTTTCAGGACCCGTTCAATGCACTGCGGCAACGCAGACAGCAGCAGCAACAACGGCAGCCGAAGCAACAGGCAGTACAAGTTTCTGATATCGACAAAGACTTATTCATCAAGGTGCATGTCGATAAAAGCAATGTGCATGTTGGAGAACAAATAACCATCAGTTATAAACTCTATGCCAGAGTGCCCATGAATATGAGCATCTCCAAATTACCATCTTTAAATGGTTTCTGGACTCAAGATTTTCAGCTTCCCAAAAACCAAAAACCGGTAGAGGAGGTAGTAGATGGTAAAAAATTCCAGGTATTCACCCTCAAAAAATCGGCTTTATTTCCACAACAAACCGGGACATTGATTTTAGATCCGGCAGAGGCGGAAGGGGTAGCCAGAATCATCCAGCAAGTTCGTCAACGCAACCCGTTTGCGGATATGTTTGACAATGATCCTTTCTTTCAGCAGGCATTTGGAGGAAGTTTGATGATGAATGATCCTTTCTTCAACGATAATTTCTTTAACACCTTAGCCTATAAAGACGTGCCGGTGCATTTAAAAAGTAAACCGGTACAGATAAGTGTGCAGCCGTTGCCGGCCAATGGAATGCCTTCAGATTTCGGGGGAGCCGTCGGCAATTTCAGTATTAAAACCGATATTGATAAAACAGAATTTACCACTGATGATGTGGCCAATCTCACTCTTACCATTACTGGCAGCGGTAATCTAAAGTTGATAGAAGTACCCACTTTGCAACTCCCGAATGGGGTTGACAGTTACGATCCGCACGTGATGGATACCATCACGGGTCGTACGACTACCATTACCGGATCAAAAATTATTACCTATCCGCTTGCCGTACAAGTACCCGGTAACTACAAGATCCCATCAATTCGATTCAGCTTTTATGATCCCAAGCAGAAAGGGTATTTTACGCTGGAATCCGTTCCCATAGAGATATCCGTTTTACCGGGCAAAAACCAACATGGCGGTCAATCGAATCGGTTCGCGACAGCCGGCGATATCCATGATATAATCGTAGATCCGCTGAATGATACACATATGGCGGCGGAACCTGCCGTTCATACAGCAGTTTACTGGTCGGCCTACGGTGTTCCTTTAATTGCATTTTTGATTTTTACGGTTTACCGGAGGAGAGAAGAAGAGCTGTCTAAAGACATTGTAAAACTCCGCCATCGTAAAGCCAGTAAAGTGGCGCTAAAGAGAATGGATGCAGCGAGGAAATTGCTGCAGCAAGATCAAAGAATTCCTTTTTACGAAGAAGTTTCAAAAGCGATTTGGTTGTATCTAAGCGATAAGCTGAATATCCCATTAGCCGAGTTATCGAGAGAACGTGCCGCTATCGCTTTGAAGGAAAGAAATATTTCGGACGCATTATGGACAGAGTTGCAGTTGATTATTGACGAATGCGAAACCAATCTGTATGCACCTGCTACAGGAAAACAAGCGATGCAGCAAACCTATCAGCAATCCGTACAGATAATCAGTAAACTGGAAGAAAGTTTTAAATCATGATCCGAAGTTGGGTATTGATCAGTGTTTTGATAATGTTGAATGGGATGGCTTTTGCCTCGGTCACTGATTTGTGGCAAAAAGGAAATGCTTTCTATCAAAATAAGCAGTATGATAGTGCTGTCTATTGCTTCGAACAGATCATTCAGTCGAACCCCGGCGACCCGACAGTATATTACAATAACGGTAATTCCTATTTCCGACTTAATAACATAGGAATGGCTGTTCTCAATTATAGAAGGGCATTGCGGATTAATCCTGATTTTAAGGAAGCCAGCGATAATCTTTTATTGGCAGAAGCACGCATTAGCAACCATATTCATCGGGGACCTGATCTGTTTTTCGTGCAATGGTGGAATGCAGCGACACATCCATCTCTGACCAATACGCATGGTATTATTGCGCTGGTTTTATTCCTATTATTTCTGGGAGCCATACTGTTGAGAAAATACAAGTCTCAACAATGGATCCGTCCACAATTAATAATAGGATTGGCTTGTGTCTGGTCATTGTTCCTGTTTTTATCCTTTATTGCGGCGGGAAAGGCGAGACTGAGCGACCATGCAGTGGTATTGCAAAACGATGCCCCCATGGTAAATGCACCGCAACAAACTCAGGCACAAAGTTATATCCCGGAAGGCACTACTATCAAGATTCTGAATGAACAATCGGGATTTGCCGAGGTGCGCCTTCCAGACGGGAGGACGGGCTGGATGAAGCGGGAATATATCGAGGAAATATAGTCGTAACTTTGCTACTTCCCCGTTTGCCAATCGCTAATCTTTAATGATGCCTGCGCATGTATCAAATCAAATCTTCTTGGTGGCTCCGTAAATTTTACCCGGGGAAATTGATTTGGCGTATTCCGGAAGGGGAAAAACCGACGGTTTATTTGAGTTTCGACGATGGACCGCATCCTGAGATTACTCCTTGGGTACTGCAGCACTTGCATCAGTTTAATGCGCGGGCGAGCTTCTTTTGTATAGGGAAGAATGTAGCAGCCTATCCGGAGGTTTATCAATCTATTTTAGACGCGGGTCATATCACCGGCAATCATACTTACAATCATTTGAATGGTTGGGAAGTCGGTACGGAAGAGTATTTAGACAATATCCGTCAGACGAGTGAGTTGATAGAGAACAGGATCTTCCGTCCACCCTATGGAAGGATTAGCAGAACGCAGGCTCAGATGCTATCGGAAGCAAAGCCGGCTTGGAAGATATACATGTGGGATGTTTTAAGTGCGGATTTTGATCAGAAACTTCAACCGGAACGATGTCTGGAGAATCTGACACGCCATACCCAGCCCGGATCGATTGTGGTATTTCATGATAGCGAAAAGGCTTGGAAGCGATTAGAATATGCTTTACCTCGATTTTTAGAATTTTGTAGTGAAAGACAATGGGCGATGGAAACCTTGCCCCTTTAATAAATATTGAATGTTTGTAGATACCCATACCCATTTATACGACAGTAGTTTTGACCAGGATCGCCCGGAGATGATACAGCGCGCCTTTGATGCAGGGGTTACCAAAATGTATATACCCAATTGCGATCGGACCACCATCGAGCCAATGCTGACTATTGAGGCGGAATGGCCGGAAAATTGTTTTGCCATGATGGGGTTGCATCCCAGTTATGTAAAGGAGGATTATGAATTGGAACTGGCGCTGGTGGCCGAATGGTTGGAGCGACGCAAGTTTGCAGCGGTGGGAGAGATCGGACTGGATTATTACTGGGATACAAGTCGGGTGCAGGAGCAAAAGGATGCTTTCGAACGGCAGATCGATTGGGCTATACAATACGATTTACCCATTGTAATACACAGCAGAGAGTCTACATCTGATTGCATTGATATAATTCGTACCAAGCAAAAAGGCGGTATCAGGGGAATCTTTCACTGCTTTAGTGGCACTGAGGAAGAGGCGAAACAAATCATCGACCTGGGTATGTACTTAGGTATTGGCGGAGTAGTAACTTATAAGAAGTCAGCCTTGCCTGATATTATCCGGGCGGTGCCTTTGTCTTCACTTGTGCTGGAAACGGATGCGCCTTATTTATCACCGGTTCCTTATCGGGGTAAACGGAATGAAAGCAGCTATATTCCAATCATTGCGGAAACTGTAGCCAATGTGAAAGAATGTTCTGTCGAAACGGTTGCTGCGGTGACTTCAACAAATGCTGAAAAGATTTTTAGGAACTATCCGGAAAAGAGTTAAATTTGCAGCCCTTAACGGAGACGTGTCCGAGTGGTTGAAGGAG
>CAZWPF010000056.1:0-20291 GCA_964636205.1 uncultured Chitinophagaceae bacterium
CCCGGTGCAACTTCCCAATTGCCCGTAGTCAGATTCTTAATAGCAGAAGCTGTATTTTCTTTACCTGAAGTAGCATTCAGCGTTGCACCATGGCTAGCTGCAGATGCCAAATCGGGCATAAAGAAAGTATAAAAAGGCGCTTCTGTACGGAACACGTTGTTGTACAAACGGTAATTCCAGCCTACTACCTCGATATTAGTATTTTGGTAAGTAGCTGTTTCTTGTGAATACACCGGATTGTCCACATTCAAATTAGACAAGGTGATATTTGATGAACCTTTACCCAGTACAGCAGAAGTATAGAATGCTACGGAACCCCAGGCGTTATTCTCGGCAGTAAAACCGTCGAGTGTAACGTTGGTAGAACCGGAGAAGGCTATACCGTTACCTGCTGAAGTATTTTTAGCGGTAAGATTCTTCAAACTTGCACCATTCACCCCGTGGATATCAAATGGAGTTCTAATCGCTCCAACCACAGAGATGTTTTCTAGGGTAAGATTGTTCATGTTAAAAGCACGAACGGTGTACAATCCGTTACCACCTACCGGAGGAATAACCGAGAAATTTTTCAGGGTTACGTCATCATTAGTGATTTCGATCGGATAGAAATTGTAGTTACCTGTATAATCAATAATGGTTGCTTCAGGAGATACCCCTCTGATGTCCAGAGGCTTATTGATCGGCAAGTGTTGGGTTTCCTTATAAACCCCTTCTTCGATGGTAATATGATTACCTGAAGATGCTTTTACAACCGCATCGCGGATCGTAGTGTGCCATGTTCCGGCATCCACGTTCTTAACGCCCGAAATACCACCTACATTATCCCAGTAAATGTCGTAAGTAGCGGTAGTTTCATTCAGATCCTGATTTTCGATCGGCAAAGTAGGATCGGCGAAGTTATAACCCTGCAGCATTATATTGCTGAAATAACGCGATCCACGAGCAGGAACGGTACCTACTAGGTCACCATTGATGTAATACTTGATTTCATCAACGCCGATCAAAATACTCAGTTCGTACCATTGATCATAGGTAATGTTCATGTCCAAATCGTGCCATGCACCGGTTTGCGTGTGGTAATACCTCATTACAGGATTACTACCTTCTGTGTTAGCAAAACCTACAACTGGGTAAGCGGCAATAGTACCATCGGGTTTGTTACCGGTTCCCCAAAGGTCAGCACGACGCTTTTGGTTTGCCCAATCTGCCGGGATATAGACATCTGCTTTCAGAATAGAGATCCCTTGTCCCAGATTGAACTTGCGGCCCTGTGTGTTACCGTGCGCATTCTTGTTGTAAGTCCGGGCCTCATAACGGTTCTCCCAGCTGATTTGGTGACGCAATACGTCTTCGCCATTGAAATTGTATTTTTCAAATACAAATGGCTCATGACGATCACGATACCAACCGCCATCACCGCCGGGAGGTGTTAGCAGTGTTACTGAGCCGGAGAAATCAGCGATTTCCAGCTTCTGGGCTTCGGCTGTTGTCAGCCCAAGCGCCAACATTAACGCGACGGTCAATGTAGGCCTTCGCCACATCCGTCGAGTTGTTGGAAGTTGATGTTTCATATCACTTGTGTTTATTAGTGTCAGAAATTAAAAAAGTAATGCGAGGAAACTCAATTACATAGAAAACCGGATGGTATTTATAACCTAAGAAAACCCCGGAAAATCCCTCGCGCATATATATGATGAAAACAGATAACGCAAATATATCCCAGCGAACTGAGATATCTACCACCCATATTTAGATAAAATATCGTTATAGGATATAAATTATGTGATTGTCTTCCGATTTTTTTAGATTCTATATGAAATTTTACCTATTCACTGAATAATTAATTATAAATTCATATATATCGTATAGTTATAAACAAATCAATAGCACATTATCTAAAAAAATTTATTATAAAATAATACATCAATTTATGTCATTTCAAATTTCTTGACTAATTTGAATTCGCAATGCAACTACGGATATTAATGAAACGGGCTCACTTTATGAAAACTATCCATCCTAAAAATAACCTAGAAATACTTGCATTGTAATTACTATTTATTTTTTTCACCACCTTATCACCAAGCAAAACTATCATGATTCACACCACTAAAAGTACCAATACGAATGGAAACATTAGGAAAGAAGATTGCACTTCACCGCCACATCCGCCAATGGACTCAAGAACGACTGGCCTTTGAGGTGAACATTACTCAGAGTACCCTCTCGGATATCGAAAACGGCAAAACATCCCCCACGCTGAAATTGATATCCGAAATTTCCAAAGCACTGGCCATACCCCTAATCCAGTTGCTACCACAGGAAATTCTAGGTCTACCTGAGGATCACCCCCTCTACAGCATGCTCGACGGTAACGGAAAACCCTCAAACCCACAACCGGAAGCATGGCAACAACTGTTATCAGCAAAAGAAGAATTAATATTAGCTAAAGATGAATTACTGAAAGCTAAAGATGAACAAATTAGTTACCTGCGTAATAAACTGTATAGAATGGAAGAATTAGTGTCTAACAAAGAATTACAAGAAGACACAACCGAGTATAAATAATATTACCCGTTTCATTAAAAAAAGAGTCGGTGTTGGATTGGTTCCCCATAAACACCGACTCTTTCTTTATATAATTATCCTCTTGTCGCTACCCCCCAAACTGCAATAACTGCTGTTGAAACATCTGCCTGATCTCTTCCAAACACAAATTCCCCATACTTCCCTCATGCGTATGGGTTGAGGGATCAAAACCTGAATAGCCAAATTCTCCATTTGCTATATTCTCTCCCACCCGGCGATACGCCTCACGGAAGGACATACCGGACTGCACCAACTCATTTACAGCTTCCACCGAAAACAAATAACGATACCGCTCATCATTCAGGATATGCTCCCGAACCTGCATCTGAGGTAAGGCAAAAACAAGTATATCCAGACATTCTTTCAAACTCTGAATAGACGGGAATAAGATCTCCTTCGTCAACTGCACATCCCTATGATAACCCGAAGGTAAATTGTGACGCAATAAGGTCAACTCCTGTGGCAGTGACTGTAAACGACTGCACCTGCCACGGACCAATTCAAACAAATCCGGATTCTTCTTATGTGGCATGATACTACTGCCGGTAGTCAGCGCATCAGGAAAACTCAGAAAACTAAAATTCTGGCCCAAATACAAACAGATGTCCATCGACAATCTGCCAATAGTAGTCGCAATCGCAGCCATTGCCACCGAAACTGAATGCTCGGTCCGCCCCCTGCTCATCTGCGCATAAATCGAATTATAATGCAAATCCCCAAATCCCAACAACTCGGTCGTGCGCCGACGATTCAAAGGAAAAGATGAACCATAGCCTGCTCCACTACCCAAAGGATTTTTGTTTGCCAACCTATACGCCATCGCCAATACATCCAGATCATCCGTCAAACTCTCGGCATAAGCACTCAACCATAAGCCAAAAGATGAGGGCATGGCGATCTGCATATGCGTATAGCCGGGCATCAATACTTTCTGATGACGATCCGCCAATTCTATCAATACCTCAAATAAAGTACGAACCTGATCCCGGATCTCCAATGTCTGTGCCCGCAAAAACAATTTAATATCTATTGCCACCTGATCATTCCGACTGCGACCGGTATGAATTTTCTTTCCGGCCTCCCCCACTCGAGCCGTCAGCATCATCTCGATCTGACTGTGGATGTCTTCTACTTGGGGATCAATAGAAAATGAGCCCGATTTTATCTCAAGCAACAATTGCTCCAACTCCCGACGCAACAATGCATAGTCCTCCTGCGGCAACAAGCCCACCTCCTGCAACATCTGAATATGCGCCAGCGTTCCCTCCACATCATATGATGCTAATAACAAATCAAACTGCCGGTCGTTACCCACCGTAAATGCCTCTATCTGATCGGCTGTATTAGTACCTTCCTTTTGCCAGAGCTTCATGTATTAGCGTTTTATTAAAAACAAAAATGGTTAGCGCATCAGTTCTCCCAACAAGGCGATGTACAAATCGATGCCCTGCTGTATTTCCACCAAATAAATAAATTCATCAGCAGTATGACTCCGAGCAGAATCCCCGGGCCCGATCTTCAATGCCGGGAAAGGCATCAAGGCCTTGTCCGAAAGTGTTGCCGATCCATAAGTCGGCATGCCCAATCGCTTCCCGGCCAACACCAGAGGATGATCGGAGGCAATCGAAGAAGAACGCAACTTCATACTCCGGGGCTGCACATCACAAGCCACATGCTGACGAACTTCTGCCAGGATCTCCTCATGAGTATAACATTCATTCACGCGAATGTCAACCGTAAACTGACATAAATCAGGTACGACATTATGCTGCTGACCCGACTGGATCATGGTCACCGACATCTTCACCGGCCCCAATAGTTCGGAAACCTTTGCAAACCTAAAATCCCGAAACCATTCGATGTCAGCTAAAGCTTTATAAATAGCATTGTCGCCCTCTTCTCTCGCTGCATGCCCCGCCTTACCGGTCACCGTGCAATCCAACACCAACAATCCCTTCTCCGCCACCGCCATCTCCATCAAAGTAGGCTCACCCACTATCGCAAAATCAATCTTACCCATTGCAGGCAGCAATGCACGAATACCGCCTTCCCCGGAAATCTCCTCTTCAGCAGATGCAGCAAATATCAAATTATAACTTAGATCTTCCCTATCATAATAATGCAGAAACGTAGCCAGTAAAGACACTAAACAACCACCCGCATCATTACTTCCCAATCCGAAGAGCTTTCCATCACTGATCAAAGGATTGAAAGGATCAAGAGTGTACTGCTTGTTCGGACGAACCGTATCGTGATGGGAATTCAACAATAAGGTGGGTAGCTCCGGATTAAAATGTTTATTTCTGACCCAGATATTATTCTCTACACGATAAGCCGGTATTCCTTTCCCCTGAAAGAATCCCTGCAACAACTGAGCTGTGCCTTGCTCCTCCCGACTATACGAGGGTATCGAGATCAATTGCTTGAGCAAGTCAAACGCCAAAGTATATAAATCCATATCGTTGATTTAACTGCTATAAATTAAAGTGCCCGCTTTACCGCCAACCAGATTGGTCAATTGCGATGCCTGACCCATTCTAACCATCCCAACTCCGTGCTTAATGGCATTAAATGCATTATCCAACTTGGGTATCATCCCCGCCTTCACTACGCCCTCCGCTTTATACCGCTCATAGTCCTCAAGGTTGATTTGAGGTATTACCGAATCTTCATCCTCAGGATCCCGCAACACACCGTGCTTGTCGAAACAATAAATCAACTGCACCTGATACCTGCCCGACATGGAAACTGCAATCTCCCGAGCGATGGTATCGGCATTGGTATTTAGCATTTGCCCTTTCCCATCATGGGTTAGCGGAGCCACTACCGGGATCAGTTGCTGATCCAACAATACCGATAAAAATTGCTGATTAATCCCCTCCTCGGTCAGATCCCCCACAAATCCATAATCAACTTCCTTTACCGCCCGCTTTTGTGCAAGCATCAGATTCGCATCTGCCCCGGTGAGTCCGATAGCCGGAATGTTCATCGATTGTAATTGCGCAACAATCGCCTTATTCACCAATCCCCCATACACCATGGTCACCAATTCCAAAGTAGCTTGATCCGTTACTCTCCTTCCCTCTACATATACCGGTTCCAAGCCCATGCGCTTTCCGATGTTCGAAGCTATATCTCCACCGCCATGCACCAAAATACGATCGCCCCCGAGCTGAGCCAGTTGTTGCAAGAAGCCATTCAGCTGATCCGGATCATCGATAATCCTGCCCCCTATTTTTATGACAAATAGTTGTCTCATGATTTTGCAATTGCAGCCAAAACAGCTTGCGCCGCCCAAACTCTATTACCAGCCTGCCGGGTGACCAAACTGGATAAACTATCTAAAATCTCATCACTCAATTCTACATTCCTGCGCACGGGCAAACAGTGCATCACTTTCGCCTGGTTGGTTCCGGTCAAATGCTTTTGGGTCAACATCCATGAAGGATCCCGACTCAACACCTTTCCATATTGCTGATAAGAGCTCCAGTTTTTCACATAAACAAAATCAGCCCCCTCCAGCGCTTCTTCCAAATTATGAGTTATCGCCGCTCCACTGGTGAACTGCTCTGCTAATTCGTAACCTTTCGGATGTGCTATGGTCAAGGATGCGTCCTCCCATGCATTTACCCATTCTGCAAAGGAATTAGCCACACACTGCGGTAAGGCCTTCACATGCGGGGCCCAAGCCAAAACCACTTTGGGCTTTCTTGCCGGTTGCACATGTTCCTTTATAGTAATAATATCCGCCAGACTTTGCAACGGGTGCAGAGTGGCGCTTTCCAAACTTACCACCGGTACTCCCGCATATCGGATCAGACTGCGAATCATTCTTTCGCTATAATCTTCTTCTCTATTCTTCAAAGCAGGAAAGGTGCGCACACAAAGGATATCGAAATAAGTACCAAGTATGGGTGCCGCATCTTTGATATGCTCTACTGTAGTGCCATTCATTACTGCACCTTCTTCCAACTCCAGCTGCCATCCTTCTTGGGAAAGATTGAACACTATTGGTTCCATACCCAAATTGCGGGCAGCGATCTGCGTGCTAAGTCGGGTGCGTAAAGAAGGATTGAGAAAGAGCATTCCTACCCTTTTGCCCTTACCCAATGTCTGATCTCTGAATGGCGCCTGCTTGTATGCCAACGCACTTGCTACCAATTCATCGATAGAGGGCACATCCAGTACAGAAAGAAATTGCTTCATCAGCCTAATAAATTTTTAAATTTCACGGCTCTTTATCCGTTATCACCAACCACCTGCCGTATGGCATCCAACAATCGGTTAGATGCTTCCCGGCTGATATTCAAAGTTGGCAACAAACGAACTATTGCTGCGCCTGCAGCACCAGTGAAAATATGATGTTCATTCAAAAGTTTTGATCGCAGACTTTTATCAGCCTGAAATCCTATCATCAATCCGCGTCCACGTACAGCTTCAATTCCTTCGATTTCCTTTAGCTGCGCCATTAAATATTCACCCTCCTTCGCAGCATTAACAATTAAATCCTCCTCATCCATAACCTCCAATACCGCGAGTGCAGCAGCACATGCTAAATGATTGCCGCCGAATGTAGTCCCCAACATACCATGCTTGGGCTTGATATCGGGATGAATCAAAATCCCCCCGATCGGGAATCCATTGCCCATTCCCTTAGCCATGGTATAAATATCTGCCTGCACACCGGAGTGATCCATCGCAAAAAAGCGTCCGGTTCTTCCGTACCCCGCCTGCACCTCATCAGCAATCAGTAATGCACCATATTGGTCGCAGTATTTGCGGATCTCTTGTACAAAAGAATCTTCCGCAAGAATAATTCCGCCTACTCCCTGAATAGGTTCGATAATTACTCCTGCCACTTCATTCCCATGTTCCTTAAAATATGTACTCAGTGCCTCCTTATCATTGAATGGCAAAAACACCACATTCGATGTTTCATTAACTGCGGCCTGAATAGATTTATTATCCGTAGCCGCCACCGCCAGCGATGTTCTTCCGTGGAAAGCACCGGAAAAAGCAACAATATTCTTTCTGCCGGTATGGAATGAAGCCAACTTTAATGCATTTTCATTTGCCTCAGCACCCGAATTACACAGGAATAATTGATACCCATTTTTGCCCGATACTTTTTCCAACAAATCAACCAGCTGTTGTTGCAAGGGAATTTTTACAGAATTAGAATAAAATCCGATCTGATTGAGTTGCCGGCTAATTCTGCTTATATAATGCGGATGACTATGACCGATAGAAATAACGGCGTGTCCTCCGTAAAAGTCCAGATACTGCTGCCCCTTATCATCCCAAAGATCAGATCCTTTTGCTCTGGCTATATTAATATCATAAATGGGATATACATCGAATAGTGGCATAGAATGGGTGTGTTTTAATGATTAATTAAATACTGCCGGCGATCGCTCTAAAAAACGATCGACTTTAAATTCAGACCAGCATCTTCGGGCAATCCAAACATTAAATTCATATTCTGAACTGCTTGTCCGGAAGCGCCTTTCAGCAGGTTATCTATTGCAGCATGGATGATAATCTTACCCTCTGCATATTCCAGATACAAGAGACATTTGTTGGTATTGACCGCCTGCTTCAAATCAATTGGCTTTCTGCTTACGTGAGTAAATGGGTGATCGCGATAAAACCCCTCATATAATTGAAACGTCTCTTCCAGTGTTTTATCACAACTTATATAAGCAGAAATATAAATCCCTCTTGCAAAATCTCCGCGCCAGGGCATAAACCAAACCGGACCTACCTCACCTCCAACGGAACGAAGCGACTCCATCACTTCTTTAAGATGTTGATGGGTCAATGATTTATAAGCTTGAATATTATTAGTTCTCCAGGCAAAATGAGAGCTCTGTTGCAGGGACTGCCCAGCTCCGGTGGCTCCGGTAATTCCGGTGACATTAACTTCATGAGTCAACAACCCGCTTTTGGCCAAAGGCAACAACGCCAGTTGAAGCGCGGTTGCAAAACAACCGGGATTAGCGATATAACGAGCCTTAGAAATCTCCTGTCGATTCAGTTCGGGCAAGCCATATACGAACTGCGTATCCTTCCAGTCAGACTTATCGGCAAGACGAAAATCCTGCGACAAATCGATAATCCGAACAGAATCGGCAAATGGGTTTTGCTCCAAAAACTTCCGCGCTTCCCCATGCCCCAAACATAAAAAGACCAGATCTACATCCTCCGACAATTGGTTGGTGAATGTTAAATCAGTATCTCCCAAAAGATCTGCATGCACTTCTGTAACCAGCTTACCAGCCTGAGAATTACTATGTAGCCATTGAATCTTAACATAGGGATGGCGGAGCAATAACCGGATCATCTCGCCACCGGTATAACCCGCACTACCTACAACACCTACTTTGATAATCATGATTCAGCCTCCTTATTGACCGCATGATAAATCGCGATCTGGTTTCCAAATATTTTAGCAAATCCCTTCACATCTGCACCGTTCCAGCCTAGATTCATTTCCCCATAAGCCCCAAATTTGCTGCTCATCAGATCGTGTGCAGATTTGATTCCTTCTACAGTAAAACGGTACGGGTGTAATCGTACATACACCTCTCCGGTTACGGTCTGCTGGGTGTCTTCCAAAAATTTCTCAATATTTCTCATAGTCGGATCGAGCATCATACCCTCATGCAACCAGTTGCCGTACCAATCGCTCAGTTGATCCTTCCAGTATAATTGCCATTTGGTAAGCGTATGCTTTTCCAATAAATGGTGCGCCTTAATTATAATCATGGGAGCAGCAGCTTCAAATCCAACCCTTCCCTTAATCCCGATAATGGTATCTCCTACATGAATATCTCTACCAATTCCATAAGGTTGAGCAATCTGCTGAAGTGTCTGAATAGCCTTTACAGAATCTAATTCTTCGCCATCGATAGCTACCAGTTCTCCCTTTTCAAAACGGAGCGTCAATCTCCTCTCTTCGGTTTCGGTTACCGGCGTTGGCCAAGCTTCCTCGGGAAGGTAGTCACTGCTGGTCAGCGTTTCCTTGCCGCCAACAGAAGTCCCCCACAACCCTTTATTGATACTGTATATCGATCTGGCAAAGTCCATTTCTACCCCATGTTCCCTCAGATAATTCAGAGAAGCTTCACGGCTCAATTGCTGATCTCTGATGGGCGTAATGATCGTAGCATGAGGCAGCATGCTTTGAAAAACCATATCAAACCGCACCTGATCGTTTCCGGCTCCGGTGCTGCCGTGCGCTATGGCATCGGCGCCAATCTTCAATGCATAATCTGCGATCGAAACCGCCTGTACCATTCTCTCTGCACTCACACTGAGGGGATACACATTATTCTTCAACACATTGCCGTAAATCAGGTAGCGAATACACTGTTCATAATACTGTTGCGTAACATCGATCACCTCAAAGGAAGCCACCCCGAGTTGTAAGGCCCGCTGACAAATCTTTTCCAGTTCGTCCTCAGAAAAACCTCCCGTTTGTATCGTTACGGCATGCACTTCATAATCCGGTATTTTACTCAGATACACTGCACAATAAGTAGTATCGAGTCCGCCACTATATGCTAAAACAACTTTCTTCATAATCAAATTGAATTTGGGGTTGTACGTTGGAGTACAACCGGGATTAAGAACCGAAACGGAATTGCAATACAGGTACAGCTTTCCGCTTGATGATTTTACCCAGGCGGATGGCCTTGATGCGCAACAGACGTTCGTAGGCCTTGGCCTTCTTTTTGAAATGACCGGCAGTTTCCTGCGGTGTATAATGATCTGCAGGATCGTAAAGCATAGCCGTGCACAAGCAATTCTTCCGCTCCTTGCTAACCAGTATCTGGTAGTTGACACAGCTTTTACAACCCTCCCAGAATGCCTCATCTTGAGTGAGTTCGGAATAAGTGACCGGCTCGTAGCCCAACTCGCTATTGATCTTCATAACGGCCAATCCGGTCGTCAATCCGAAAATCTTCGCATTGGGATACTTCTTCTTACTAAGTTCGAAGATGGTCTTTTTGATCAGTCGGGCCACCCCGCTCTTTCTGTATTGCGGAGCAACGATCAAACCGGAGTTGGCCACATATTCGCCATGACTCCAACTTTCGATATAGCAGAAACCTGCCCATCGGCCATCCGGAGCAAAAGCAATGACAGCTTTCCCTTCCTGTATTTTCTGCTCAATATATTCGGGGCTACGACGAGCTATACCCGTACCACGTGCCTTTGCAGAGGACGCCATTTCTTCGCATATAATATGCGCGAACCCGGCATGACGGGCATCTGCCGCCATTACCTTAAATGGTTGATTCATGAAACGTATTATTGAAACGTAAACGATACCATCTGACCGCTAAGGGCCGAATCAAATGCCGAAGGCATTACTGCCTCTTCAACAGATCCTACTGTTGGAATATCCTGGTATCAACGTCGCACCCTGAAAGGAGCCGCTTGGTAGCAAAAAACTGTCCTCCTAAGGACAGCAAAAAACCCATTACCGGTGTGCAACTGAGGCACTTTCTGGGAAGCCGGTGAAATAGAAAAGGTTTTTTTCATTTTTTAAAATGAATGTATAAGAATAAGAATATTTTTAGGAGTGCAAAGGTAAAGTGTTTTTCAGGATAATAAACAAATTTATTTTTCATTTTTATCTGATTTTACATCCTCCTCATTCAGGCGGGCGGCAGCACACCGATTGAACCGACTCAACGGTTGATAATCAGCAGCTACCACGTCTCCAATTAAAGTGCAATTATTGTAAATTCAGTTCGCCGGTTTGACTGGTGTATTTCTTCCGAACAGCGGTCACAATCCGAGCATTCAGTAACCGGCATGGTCTCTCCGTAACCCTGAGATTGCAAACGTTTAGGATCAATCCCCCTTTGTTGTAAATACCGGATTACTGATGCCGCACGTTCCCGAGAGAGTCGAAGGTTGTAACTTTCCTTACCGCGACAATCAGTGTGTGCATTTACCTGTATGCGCATCGCCGGATATTGTTGCAACAACTCCAACAATCTGTTCAATGCAGGCTTGGCATCCTCACGTATATTAGCCTTATCAAAATCATAATAGATATTATCCACCCGATAAATCTCTCCAACACTCAAGCGCTTCATGAATATCGTATCCCAGATTACAATCGGCGCCGCGCCGGGGCGGACATCCTTAGTCGAGACGACCTTTTCGTTCCCATAATAATTATCCTTAACCGCATACACATTGTATGTACGTCCAGGGTCCAAACTGCGTGTCAAAACAGCTCCCGTCGCCAGACGGATGCTATCCGCCTTGCCCATTCCAATTGGAGTCATTACCAATAAAGGTTCCGGTATCGGCTCGCGTGTAGTTTCATTTAATACGATAACATTGTAACTGATTGAGGCATCTGATTTCATCTTCACCACCATGTGAATGGTATCCCTTTCTCCCCTAGTAGCAGGCGCCGCCAGATTTAAACTCACTGTCTGATATCCGGGACGACTAACCCGAATTTGTTGGGCAGGCTGCGGGTATAACCGGGTCATAATTCTACCATCAGCACCGGTCATCTCCGTTCTTGCCCCCGGATCATTTTGAAAATGCACGGTAGCCTGACTCAATGGGGTGCCTCTCAATGAATCTACCACTTGCAGACTCAAATACAACTCCTGCCGATGGAAATGATAAATATTATCTCCCTTTTTCGCTGCTGGTCGATTCGAAGCAAAGTACCCATATTTTCCACCTCCATAAGTGACATATGACATATCATCGTAGGAAGAATTAATCGGGGTACCCGCATGCTCTGGTTCGCTCCAACTGCCGTTGGCGCGATTGAATTTGGTGATGTACACATCCAAACCACCTAAACCCACATGTCCGTTAGAGGCAAAACTTAATCTTTCATTGTCCAGGAAAACCGGGAACATTTCATCTCCTTCCGTATTGATCATACTACCCAACGACTGAGGGCGCGACCAGCCACCGGCTTCCCATTTACATAAATATAAATCTGTTTGCCCCAATCCGCCGGGCATATCAGACGAAAACACCAGATACTGGCCATCAGGACTGATAGCAGGATGTGCGGTAGAATAGTTTTTGTCGTTGTATTTAAATGCATCTATCCGTTGGTAGGTACCTGCAGCAGTATCATAATCTCCGGCAACCATTATTTGCAACCGAACCGTACCGGAATTATCAGAAACAGGTTGCTGACTTATAAACTGACGCGCCTGGGTAGTTCGAGTAAAATAGAATTGTCTGCCATCGGGACTAAATGCCGCCGGTCCGTCATGATACTTGCTATTCAGCTTTCCGGTTATCGGCCTCGGAGCGCCGGAGCATCGTCCTTCCTGATCGCAATTAATCCGATACATACTGTAGAATGGATTGCCGGTCCACCCATCCTTTTTCGCGCTCACTACACCCGATGCGGAGTCTGAGGTAAATACTAACTCTGCACCCCTGATCGTCGGACCGAAATCTGAACCATCCGTATTTAAATCCAAAAGTTTGGCGCTTCCCAATGGTATCGCATTTTTGAGTTGTGATGCCGACTGACAAGCCGCCAATAAATTGGCCGCCCTACGATCTCCCGGTCGGGCCGCTTGATATTGTTTCAGATAAACGGCAGCTTCATCATATCGTTGTAAATTCATCAACACTTCACCATAGTGGCGCTTGGCTTCGTCTGGCAAATTAGGCTGTAACTGTACCGCACGACCATACCATTCAGCAGCCGGCACAGGCTGACGGGTCAGACGGTAACAATCGGCCAGACGCACATATACATCGGCCGATTTATTCTCCTCCTCTGCAATGGCCTTTTCATAAAATGGAATGGCATCGTGGAATGCCAAGTTTCGATACAAATAATCTGCTCTCAGCAAATCCTTCGACTCTGCACTCCCCGTAAAAGGGAGCAATAGTGCCATCAAAATAAACGCGTAGGATATAATTTTCATGGATGCTCTTCTTTATGATTCAATAATCTATAATCCCTTAAAAATTCCTGATGAAGCGAGGGTTCACGTAGCGATTCAAATCTCTTACGAAATCCAAGCCCACCATCACCTCATGCGTACCACGGGAATATGCGTTCAGTCCGGAAGTAGTGTAGTCATATGCATATCCTATATGCAGCATCTTCGTAGCCTGCACATGAATGATACCATTGATCGAATTATCCGTGCGATAGGTGACACCCAGCATCAGCCGGTCGAACATGATACAACTCAAGTTGAAGTCCGCATTAAATGGCAATTGATAAATACCATTGCCGGCATATCGAGCCATTGCCTGAGGCAGGAAGGTGAAGTTATCAGAGACAGGAATGGTATAACCGCCACTCATATAATATGAACGAATTTGACGTGCGGCTTCACCTCCGGCAAAGCCGCGCTGATTCTTATCATAATAGTTTTGCAACAATCCGGGTACCGAGAAACCCAGATAATGGCGATTTCCTGACCAGAACACACCGGCACCTACATTGGGTAAAATCGCATTTTTAATATCCTCGTTCAGCACCTGGTCGGCAGGCTGATAGGGATTTAGCTCGCTGTACCTTGCACTATACATCGACACACCTGCCTGGAGTCCAAACGACAATACAGTTGACCCGGTTGGTATTCTATAAGCATAATAAGTCATGATATCGGTATGATCGGTGACACCTATTTTCTCATTAGAAACACTCAACCCAAGTGCTACCGGACGAAAGGCTTTCATATAACTCCCTACCGGACCGTCTATCATAGCACTCATGGTACGTGGAGCTCCATCCAGTCCTACCCATTGAGAACGATAAATGGCATTCGCAGAGGTGATATCCCGACTGCCTGCATAAGCCGGATTATACAACAGCTTATTATACATAAACATCGTGTAGTGTGGGTGATCTTGCCCCCATGCCGAACCGGCAATCGTCATCAATAATATCGTTTTGATAAGCCCTTTCATATCTTATTCATTTTTCTTCTAAAAAATCTAGTATTACCTGCGGATCAATAAATGTCCCGACCAATCAGAGCGTCCACCGGTGAGGTTTTGGGCATTGAGTCGGACGATATAGAAGTAGGTACCATCGGGAACCAGCTTTCCTGTACCTTTCAGACGGCCGTCCCAGTTGTTCCTGTAGCCACGCTGTTCGAAAACCAGATCTCCCCATTTGTCAAAAACTTTTACTTCATTGTCCGGATATTGCTCAATCCCTTCTACAATCCAGAAATCATTTGTTCCGTCACCATTTGGTGTAAGTAGATTATAGATATTCAGTTCGACAGAATCACCGTCTTGGTCACCACAATCTTCCTTAACCACATAAGCTTCCAAGGTATCTGCACAAGCCCGGCTATCACTGACGATCACTGTATAATTTCCAATTGGCACACCGTTTAAACTCGCTGTTTGCGCACCGTTTGACCATTGATAATCGATAGGAGCTACCCCACCAATGACATCAATCAGAATGATTCCGGAATTAGGATCGTAACAATTGACCGGAGTCACCTGGTTCAATTCCACTGATAGCAGATTGGCCGTGTCGATGCCGATATTCACCGTTAGATCTACTTCACAACCATTGGCATCACTAACAGTCACAGTATAAGTGCCGGAGGGAACCCCTTGCAGATTCTGAGTGGTGGCACCATTCGACCAATCAAAAATCACCGGAGGTGTAGCGCCATTTACTTTTAATTGAACGCTACCACTATTCGATCCCTCACAATGCGCCGGTGTGATCGTATCTGCTGAAACAGTGAGTACTTTGGAAGTATCATTTCCGAGATCAATGGATAACATTGCTTCGCATCCTCCGCTGTCTCTAACGGTAACTGTATATATACCCGGTGCCAATCCGCCAATAGCCGCGCCTAAAGCCCCATTCGACCATGAATAGTCATAAGGGGTATTGCCTCCGGTCGCAACCACATTGATGCTACCATTAGGTGTGGTACAAGAGGTATTTGAAACCGGGAAAGCCTGAATATCTATTGGTTTAGGGTCAGAAATAATCACAGTGTAAATAGATTGACAAAGCGTATTCGTATCAGTAACAGATAATAGATAGGTTCCCGGAGCAAGGCTTTGCTGATCTTTCAAAGTGGACCCATTCGACCATAAAAAACGATTTGTAGCGGCGGCGGTCACCACAACACTACCGCTCCGGTCGCCGGAACATGTCGGCTGGGTGATTGCTAAAGTGGCAATCGGTCCTGAAGTCTGATCGACCGGAATGATCAATTCACCAGTGCAACCGCTACTCCTGTCCGTAACACTAACCAAATAAACTCCCGGCGGCAGTCCGACTATCGATGAACTCGTAGCACCATTGCTCCAGACATAATCGTAATTACCACTGCCATTCGTTACAATAATATTAATCGCACCGCTGTTTGTATTATTACAATCCGCATCGGTGACAGTTGCCTGAATTTGCAAGTTGAGGGCTGAATCAGGAACGACGATAGTTGCACCTGCACTACAACCGTTACCTTCGTCGGTGACCAAAACATAATATGAACCCGGCGCCAAATTCTCTATCTGCGATCGAGAGGCACCATTGCTCCATTTATAACTATAGGTACCGGTACCACCGACCACGTCAATGGAAATACTTCCGTCAGCAGCATTGCAAGATTGAGTAGGGGTGATAGAAGAATTAATTGAAAACGCTGCTGGTCCGTCGCTCACAACGACCGTATCCGATCGGGTGCATCCGGAGTAAACATCTTGTACTTGCAAAGTATAAATACCAGCGGGCAGGTGGTTGACAGAAGCAGTGGTATCCCCATTACTCCATTGATAGCTATAAGTACCACTACCACCGATTACGTTCACACTAATAGCACCGTCAGAGGCACCACACTGACTCGTATTCACAATACCTGTAACACTTATAGAAATATTATTTGCCGAAGGCACTGAATAAAATCTATGATAGCTACAACCGAATTGATCATCTAAAATGGCGACCGTGTAAACCCCTTCGCTCAAACCTGAGATATTGTTTCGGGTACCACCGTTTGACCAGAGATATTGATATTGGCCACTTCCACCGCTCAATTGCAAAGCGATAGATCCATCCTCACTCCCGGAACAACCGGCAGGAGTAATAGCGGCTTGTATGGAAAGATTATGTCTTGTAACAGATACGGAATCTCTGGCCGTACAACCGTTGGAATCGACAACATCCACCCAATACACACCAGGCGCTTGAATAGACAGAGAATCGCTTGAGCTGCCATTGCTCCATGCAAAGCTGTCAAAAGCTCCCTGTACGTTTAGCGTACCGGCCATACCTGTACACAGCACCGTATCCCCAATGATCACCGGTCTGGGCTGGTCAGCCACAGACACCACCACCGGCACGGAATAACGACTACAGCCAAAGGCATCTTCGACGGTTACTGAATAAACGCCTGCTTGACTGACAGTGATGGATTGCGTATTCGCACCTGTACTCCATGAGAACGAACTGGCTCCCAGGGAGTCGGACGCCGTTAACACCACACTCTCCCCGGGACATAAAATCGGCGATTGAGAGAGCGCCACTGCCACCGGCGGCCGGTTGATATTGTATTGAAACGCGTTATATACTCTTATGTTCGGAAACAATCCGAGCACACCTCCGACCCTCAGTCGGAGCTTCTTGATAGAATAATTTCCTGTGGGAGCTTGAAAACCCAGCGTATATCGATTCGAGCTACCCGCCAGCAGTCGGAGATTGGCGAGTGAAAAATCATCCTTTATTCCTCTTGACACACCATTCTGGTCGATGACTTCAATTTCCAACAGCTCAATAACATTCAGAGATAACAAGCCCGCCTCATTCGCAACGGTGAAGCCTACATAATTGCCGGTGTTTGCCGGGGGATTTGAAAATTCGACTTCTATAAAGGAAGATAATATATTGCCGATATTGAGGACCGACATGACATTTGCATAGTTATTTGTATCGGCATCCACCACTGCATTAGGATTGGTTACCTGATTCAACAAACCCGTAGTATATGCTGTAACGGCATTGGCGTAGACCGGTGGACACACCGGCTGAATAAAGAAATCGAAAACTCTGAATTCGTTGAACAAACTCACGGAAAGAAGATTGGTCAGTTCCAGTCTTGCTTCGCGAATGCTGAATGTATCCTCGATACTAGTGAAGAAGCGTAGTGCGTACAAATTGCTGGCCGGCGTTAGTAAACTCAATTGCAGTAATGAAGCTCCGGTACCGGTAGCCACTTCATCTCCCGATTGATTATATAAACGGATACGCATATTGTTCAGCAGACTCAGAGCGATTGGCTCGGAGGACTGCAGGACTACATTGACTACATCGCCGGATTTACCGGCTATTGGAAAACGAACTTGCATATGCGATGAAGCCAGAACGGAAACCTGCGTCGATATATATGCATAAGTCGACCGGTCATTATCCACCGCTGCCTGCGGCTGGCGAAAATCGCTGCTATTACTGATTAATGAATTGGCGTAGATATCAGTTTGTGCCTTTATAGAAATTGGAAATACTAAGCCCATTATCAGGCAAAGGGTAAATATCCTCGGGAGTAACCATCTTGCTGCCATAATCGAAATTGTTAGGTAAAACACTCTTCCGGGGAACTTAAAAAAAGCGTGCACAGTGATTGACCGAAGCGGTGCAACTATAAATTCTGATTATAAATCGAACGAGGGCTCAGAAGAGATGCTCCTTACTGCTAGGCGCGCCAGATGATCTCCCGGAGAATGAATAAGCCTGCTTTAAACAGTTGAAATTATTTTGATTGAACGTTCTTAAAAAAGACTAACAGTTGGTCGAACGGTTGGATATTGAATTTAGGGTGGGCAGGATGTTCATAGATTTTATTAATATTAGTCGACTTAACATTTCGTAAAAACCTATCCTACAAGAAAGGGAATCCTGTTGCGCATTGCACCCAATTCGGGGAAATTTACAGATGAAAAATTTTATGCCTGAATAAAAAATACGCAGAAAGGGGGATAGTTTTACTGAAACGGTTTCAGTTATTTTGTATTATGACCAAGCTGCCATCGCAAATAAGGATTACAATTATCGAAGATGATCGGGAGATCGCTAAGGCCTGGGAGCATCTATTGCAAGGCAGTGAGGATATAAACTGTCTTGGCAATTACCCCTCCGTTGAAGCGGCACGGGAGCATATATTTGCAGATCCTCCGGACGTAATCTTGATGGACATTGGTCTTCCGGGCACGGATGGTATTAGTTTCACCAAAGAGATTAAGGAACGGTCGGCCAATATCGAGGTATTGATTTGTACAGTTTTTCACGATCATGAGAACATTTTCGATGCAATCAAAGCGGGGGCAGGCGGATATATTTTAAAGAGTGCCCCTCCTGCTGAAATGCTCTCTGCTATTATTACGATATATAATGGAGGAGCTCCTATCGATGCGCAGATCGCGAGGAAGGTATTGGCGTTTTTCCAACCTGAAAAGAAGGAGATAATTGCACCGCTTACCCGCAGGGAAGAGGAGATTATTGGTTATGTAGCTAAGGGCTATCGCAACCGGGAAATTGCAGAAATTTTATTCCTCAGTTCAGAAACGGTTCGCACGCATATTCGAAATATTTACGCCAAGCTCCAGGCCAATTCGAGAGTGGAGGCGGTGAATAAATTTTATGGATCCAGAATAGGTAATTTGTAGTCAGAAAAATGTAATGCTCCATCTGTCATTTTCATCCTTATACCCTGTTCATGTGATAGTTATAATAAATTAAAATATTATTTTTGAATTATAATAAAATGATCATATGCTTAGTTTTAAACAAATCGCATGTTGCAGTTTAGCTGTTGCCGTCTTAGGCTTATTTTCTTGTTCCAAGGATGATGACAAGGATCCACAGCCGGGTGATACGCCTAATCCCTCCGGGTATATTTGTGAAACCTGCGTGAAGAGTTCGGAGGGTAACCCCGCGTTCGACGAGAGTAGCAGGGGGATTTATAAAGGCATTGTGGTTGGTTCTTCGGGGGTTTTAAAGTTGAATATTGCTAATAATGGTGTGGATGTTTCTGCCGTTTTAATAATGGACGGAGACGAGATATTACTAAATTCCGCACAAGGGTGGTCAGAATTTGATCCGCTAACGCTGAGTTTGAGCGGTATTTATAAAGGAGAAACGATCACCATTGATTTTTGGGTAAGAGGTGATGGTACTGATGCGCAAATCCCATCGGCGATTATTCCGGGACATTCCAATGTGACGATTGAGATTGCGAAAGAAACCTCTGATTTGTTGATAGAGGGATTTGAAGGGAAATACGAGCGGAACGATGGTAAGAAAGGTGTTTTCAATATTTTATTGTCTCGTAAAATAGGTAAATGGGGCGGTCTTGCAAGAGAAAATGGCAGCAGTGATTATGATGATATCAATGGTCACATTACAGATGGGAAGATTTTTGATGAAGATGGTACGGAGTTAGGTGTATTGAAAAATGATTTGATCAGTGGTTCTTTCACTGATAGCAAAGGCCGCAAGGTAACCATCGAAGCCAAGCGCTCTTTGTAGCGATCGTTTTTGTTTGAATTTGGTTTATGAGGCCGTCGCAGAATAATTGTTCTGCGACGGCCTTCTTGTTATTCTGCAATGCCGGAACGCTTATCGAGGTACTCTTTTGTTCTTTTGCTGATGGCACCATGGAAACCTTTAACGATTATGCCGAAGCCAGAGGAATGGCCGA
>CAZWPF010000057.1:0-20202 GCA_964636205.1 uncultured Chitinophagaceae bacterium
TCCCCCTGCTTTAAATATTCCGAAATTGGGGTACCCGACAATATTGAGGTAAATCGCCCTCTCCTTCTCTTTCTCCTTCTCTTTCTCGCGCAGCTCTTTCTCTTTCTTCGATATTATTTATATTTCGTTACGATTTTTTCAATATTTAAAGAAGAGAAGCAAGAAATCTTATGATGCTCCGATTAGTATTAATAATAGTTTTTATCCTGTCGGGATTGCCGGTAATAGCCCAGGGTGAAAACAATCACTGGGTCTTCGGGATGAGTATGGGTCTGGATTTTAACTCGGGCGAACCGCAACTTTTACGCACCAAATCTAGAACAGTAGAAGGTTCCGCATCTATCAGCGATTCCTCGGGTAACTTATTATTTTATACTAACGGAAGTACAATCTGGGACAGAAACCATGAAATTATGCCTAATGGTGAAGGATTAATGGGGAATGTGGGAGGGCCTGCCACTTTAGGATCAGCTACACAAGGAGTAGCTATAGTTCCATTTATTGAAAATCGGTCACGTTATTACATTCTAACACTTGATTGCCATGAAGGTATTAGCTATTTCGGAAGACCGGGGTATCTCCGCTATTCCATAGTAGATATGACTCTGAATGGAGGTAAAGGTGATGTAATAAGCGATTTCAAGAACATAGAGGTGGATTACGGAATTTCAGAGAAAATGGCCATTGTCGCGGGCCCACATTGCGCGTATTGGCTCATTACACATGCATACGGTACGACAGAATTTCGTACTTATAAAATTGATGATGCGGGAATTCATACTCCGGCTATTTACTCTTTCTCAGGTTCGTACGATAATTCTGTTTATAGCGGTCCGGACAGTTGGAGACCTAGCTATATGACAGGAGAGATGAAGGTGTCATCAGACAATAAACAAATTGTGTTAATCAACAATTCACCAGCTTCAATTGAATTGTTTGATTTTGATGAAAATACAGGGAAGGTGAGTGGAGCCCGACTGGTAGATGACGCATTCGAATTATCCGATTCAGTTTTTACAGGCAATCTTTACGGTATAAGTTTTTCTCCGGATAATAGTAAAATTTACATATGGCCAAATGTGGGAGCTTTAGGGCGACATCTAAGTCCATTGCTACAATACGATTTGTCTTTACTGCCGGATATGGAGGCGGTTCGAGCTTCGAGAATGAAGGTAGGACTAAATGGAAGCTTCGCCGGTATGCGCTTGGGTCCGGATCAGAAGTTGTATGCAACCGGGTATAATTCCAATATATTGCATAGGGTTAACTATCCAAACCTGCGAGGAGACGCTTGTCAGGTGGAACCGCTGAATTTTTCTTTGCAGACCTTTGATGCTTTCGGGATCAATTTTGGACTTCCGGTGACTGTTATTAAGCCAGACGGGTTAAAAACAAGAAGTAGAGATACTACCGTTTGTTCATTAGGAATTATTAAATTCGAAGCGCCATCAGGCTTTGATTCTTATCTCTGGAGCGATGGCAGCACGGATAAAATCGGGCATATTACGCCTCCGGGCACTATTTGGGTTGCCAGTTCTAATGCCTGTGGTACCGTGGTGGATACTTTCAATGTATATTATAATACATGTGGGGAGTGTTTGTTTATTCCCGATGCATTTACACCAGATGGGAATGGATTAAACGATGTTTTCAAGGTCAAACCGTTATGCCCAATTGAATGGTTTTTAATGAGGGTTTATAATCGCTGTGGACAGTTGGTATTTCAATCCAATGACGTCGATTTTGGTTGGGACGGTCGTATTAGCAACGCACCGGTTCAAAACGATACTTATTACTATTACATACTTTACATTCAGGAAGGCGTTCCCTCCGGTATCAAGGAATTGAAAAAGGGAGCTGTAACCTTGCTGAGATAGATGCAGTAAATCTCGTCTCTTCAGGTGCCATGCTTTGTAAATGGCTCCCAGGTTTTACGGTATTAAAACAAAAAAGGCAATGACTGCTGTCATTGCCTTTTTAAATTATTCCGGAAGATCCAAAGAAGGAATTGGAGCCTTTCTATTACCGGTTTTCAAATAGGTGTCAAACCACTGCATCATACGCAGATTGTAATCATAACGGGAACCCGAACGCGCATTTCCATGCCCCTCACCAGGATAGTAAATCAGTCTAACCGGCACCTCAGGTTTACGCACTTTAAGATGACGGTACAATTCCATGCTCTGAGCAGGATGTACACGAGGATCGTCAGCACCATGCATGATCAGAATCGGAGTGGTAGAACGGTCTACATAATAGATCGGACTGCGTTCCAACTGCCACTGCCAATCTTCCCAAATACGCTTGCGGGAATGAACCAAATACATTTCATTGGGAATATCGCTGGTTCCGAATTTTGAGATATTATTGCTGATCCCAACAAACATAACAGCAGCAGCAAACCGATCAGAATAATAAGTACTCATCCAAGCTGATGCATATCCTCCATAAGATCCACCGGTTACACCAATCCGGTTTTTATCCGCAATGCCTTTTTCGATCAGGTAATCAACACCGTCCACGATATCATCAAACTCCTTACCTGCTAAATCAGCCTGACTACTATACGTGAATTCGGTCCCACGACCGGTGCTTCCACGATAGTTGGGATAAAATACCGCATACCCTTGAGCAGCACCCATCTGACCGGGCATCGAATAAGCAGTCAGCCAACCGTTAGAATAATGAGACTCGGGTCCGCCATGAACCACAGTGATCAATGGAACACGAGTACCTTCTTTATAGTCGATAGGATAAATCAACATCCCTTGAATGTCATATTTGCCGTCACGTGACTTATAAGTTACTACCTCTTGACGACCCAACTTCAGATCATTCAGCCAGGGGTTTGAGAAGGTTTTGCGAACAGGAGCGCTGTTCTTCTTGGCAGCCAAAGTAAATAATTCAGTCGGATGCTCAGGCGTGCTTGCGGTAAAGCTGATAGCGCCGTTTGTAGCTACATCAAAAGAAGAAATAGCATGAGTTTCTGAGCGGAACAGGTAATTTGTAGTCTTGCCATCAGGCGTAATGGTGCCGATAGAGCTCGCTACACCTTCACTTGCATGGAAGTAAATGAGGTTTTTGCTTACCCATTTGATCGACTCATACTTACCCTTAAAATTAGCATTGATCACGGTAGTTTTACCGCCCGTAGCAGGAACAATATGAATGCTTCCATCTATAGGGTCATTCAAATCATAAGCTGCAACCAACGCTAAGGTATTGCTCTCGGGATTCCATTCAATACTTCCTAACTTACCTTTGTTGTCTACTTCGGCAATAACATTCCCGTTATCGGGATTGACAATCTTAATCGCCTGAGCCATATATGAATCGTCAACCGAAGCAGTAGGAGCTACAGAGACAGCCAATTTTTTACTGTCAGGACTCCATTTAAGCATGTAAACCGCACCCTGAACATTTATTTTTCTGGGTTTGTTATCGCCTATGCGAGTGATATACGCATTGCGATAATTAAACTCTTCTTCAAAAAAATCGGGTTTGTAGGTCAAAGAGGTCTTGGGCTTTTCAGCACGCTCTACCGCAACAAATGCAAGCTGCTCACCATCATTACTCCAGCTGTAACTGGCAATATTCGATGTGAAACTATAAATTTTACGAGCCTCTCCACCATTAGGATCTATCTCATAAATAGCATTGGTCTTGTCATCCTTTTGACGAGTGACAAAGCTAATGGTACCCTTCCCGGGACGGAAACTGATTTGACTCACACTGGAGCTTGTATAATAGGGTTTTAATTCGTTTTTCTGTTCGTTTAACAGATACAAATGCAAACTGCTGGGAGTGTTCTCCTTTTTAGGATCACCGGGAGACGTCAGTGCATAGGCAACCAGCTTGCCATCGTTTGAAATCTTGGTGCCGACCACTGCCCGGGCTTCAGCAATGTGTTGGGGGGTCACTTGTGCCGTACTTACTTGCACCGACATAAATGAGGCAATCAACGTTCCGGCTATACCGGTAACGAATGACTTGTTACACATAATGTAGTTCATTTTAAATAGCTCTGAAAAAAGGGATTAAAGCGGACAAGATAGCATTTTTTTCAGACTCGACAGGTCGGGGAAATCGTTAAAACTCTATTAAACAATCATTTCGATAATTAATCCCGGTTTCGAATTACCGTTTTAGTTCGTTCTTTATACGCATTACATTTGCATGATGTTGCCATTAATTTCAATTGTCGGACTCGGTTGGCTCGGAGAGCCGCTTGCCCTTCTATTACAGTCGAAAGGATATCCAGTAGCAGGCTCAGTTACAACTCAGGAAAAACGGGAGCGCTTGCAGGAAAAAGGTATTAAAACCTACGTACTCAGCATGAATCCCGAGCCTTCGGGAGAGGGTTATCAAAAATTATTTGATGCTGATGTATTGGTCGTTAATATACCACCCGGCCGAACATCTACAGCTGGAATAGGCAATTCGGATTTTTATGCTCGCCAGATTGCTAATATAGCACAACTGGCGGCTGAGTCGAAAGTGAAGCAGATATTGTATATAAGCGCAACATCTGTATATCCGGATGTGAATGGTATTGTGCGGGAGGCAGATATTTTAACGCTTGAAGCTACCTGCAGCGAAACAATGCTGTTGGCCGAACACGCCATTAAATCCTCAGACGCATATCAATTGAGTATTCTACGGATGGGCGGATTGATCGGGGGCAACAGAATACCCGGGGTCCATTTCTCTAATAAAGAAGGAGTGGCCGGCCATCCCCCGGTGAATTATATTTATCAATCAGACGCTGTTGCTTTGGCTGCTTGGATCATCGAGCGGGAATTATGGGGGGAAATATTTAACGGAGTGGCGCCCATGCACCCGAGTAGGAAAGAAGTTTATGAACGAAATGCCCAAATCTTGGGATTCGCGCCGCCCGCGGGCTACGAACAGCCTCCGACAACCCTCTGGAAAGAAGTTTCGGCTGAGAAGATTATCGCAACCGGCTTCGAATTTGAGTTTCCAAATCCGTTGGATTTTCCATACGAAAAACCAGCATGAAAATTCACTAATATCGGAAAATGAATTATATTGTGTACTAATAATTTACGGCATAAATTCATTCAAAATTATTTTTATGGGACTGCTAATCAAGTTGATCATCAATACACTGGCGATATTTGCAGGAGCGAATATACTCCCCGGTGTGCATGTTAAAAACATTACTACCGCTATCCTTGTTGCTATTGTGATGGCAGTACTGAATGTATTATTAAAACCTATTTTGGTGGTGCTGACCATTCCGATTACGATCGTAACTCTCGGACTCTTTTTATTAGTCATCAATGCGATAATTATTCTTCTTTGTGCTAAACTGGTAAATGGGTTTACCGTAGATGGGTTTGGATACGCGGTATTATTTAGCTTGGTAGTATCCTTGATCGCATATGTGTTGGAGGCAATTGCCGGTCGCTGATAATCCTGGGTTTTTACACATCGAATGTTTGTAAAAATGACAATGGAAATAGCATTGTCGCAAATAGAAATGTGTTACTTTAGCATTCGTATCCCGGAAGTTGTTCCGGAAAAATATTCAATTTGGAAATGAAAAAAGGTTACCTGCTTTTGATGCTGGGCATCTCTCTGGGATGTTCGGTATCTGCTCAAAATCTAAATGCTCCGATTCTTTCGCCGCACACTAAATCCTATCTTCATCACCTTTCAAAACAACCAGGCGATGTACTCAAGGATGGTTATATTTATAAGACATTAGCGGATGGAAGAACAGCAATGGCTGCAATGGTGCGCGTCACAAACCCTGAACAGGCAAATCGTAGTCTGAAAGCGATCAACGCCGTGATCAGCACCAAAGCCGGAAATATCTGGACGATACTAGTTCCGCTGGATCAGGTGGCACAATTATCACAACTAAAAGGTATCGATTATGTGCAATTAGATCAACCATTGTACCCGCTAATGGATGCGGCCAGGTTTGCTACAAGAACCGATTCGGTACATAAGGGATTCGATCTGCCACAGGCTTATACCGGAAAAGATGTGGTTATGGGTGTCATCGATTTTGGGTTTGATTATAACCATCCCAGCTTTTACGATACCGCGGGTACAGTATATCGTATTAAAAGGTCGTGGGAGTTGAATTCTACAGGAACACCTCCAACCGGTTTTGTCTATGGTCACGAACTCAAAGATGCAGCTTCATTGCAAGCTCAGGGGACCGACAATGAAGAACAAACCCATGGTTCGGGGGTAGCGGGAATCGCTGCGGGTTCGGGATATGGCGGACCAACCGCTACGCTGACCAGAGGGGTTGCATTTGAGTCTGATCTGGTTTTTGTAGGGGTCAGAAGACAATTGATCGCTGAACAATGGCGCCAAGGTGGTTTTTCTGATTTTGTAGATGGGATTAACTATATCTTCAAATACGCCGACGAAGTAGGAAAACCGGCTGTCGTAAATATAAGCTGGGGCTCCCATTCGGGTCCGCACGATGGATCAAATTTGTTCAATCAGGCTTGCGATAATCTTTCTGGAGAAGGTAAGATGATTGTGATGAGTGCTGGAAATGATGGTACCGACAGTATCCATCTCGCAAAAACATTCTCCGGGAACGATACCGTCGTTCATACATTTCTAAGTTTTAATCCTACCGCTTCAACTCCTCCGGGAAATGATTATAAGCGTACATGGGTGGATATATGGGGCGAAGCCGGCAAATCATTCTGCGCAAAAATGTCCCTCTATGAAAACGGAACTCAGGGAAATTTCACTGAGATTTCTTGTACAGGTGACGGACTTAAAGACACTTTCCTGATTAGTGCAAACGGATTAGATACCTGCTTCATCGAGTTTATCGGATCGCCTTCCGAATTTAATGGGAAACCAAGGTTGACAGTCGTTGTGCATAACAAGACGGATGATGATGCCGTAATTTCCGTTTCCGGGAAGGAAGGTAAAATTCACATGTGGAATGAGTACTATTTTTACGGATATATCGATAGATATACCGGAACATTTAGTGCAGGCAGACAATCATGGGCAACTTCAGGTGATAATACACATACTACCAGTGATATGGGTAGTGCGGAATCAGTACTTTTAGTGGGCGCTTATGCTTCAAAAGTAGCTTTTCGCGATATCCATAATATCCAAAGAAGCTACGCCACCTACGTGGGAGTAGGTAATATTGCACCGTTCTCCAGTCGTGGACCCAGAGTCGATGGACGGGTAAAGCCAGACATCGCAGCGCCTGGATTGACGCTGGCGACTGCGGTAAACTCGCATGATAAGAATTATACACCTACAGGTGCTTCTGCATCTAATGTAATTGCTAGCTGGGTCAATCCTAATACCAACGACACCTTTTACTTTGGAGAATTTATCGGGACCTCAGCTTCTGCACCGGTAGCTTCAGGTATCGTCGCTCTGATGTTACAGGCAAATCCGAAACTTACACCGGAACAGTTGATTCAAATTGTAAAAGAAACCGCGATCACGGATATCAGAACCGGAAATTTGCCGGCCGAGGGAAATAATACCTGGGGACATGGCAAGATCAATGCATACGCAGCAGTTAAACGAGCTGCCCAGCTGACTGGTATATATACTTTTACAGGTAAGCAGTTGGATTGTCTGCTGTACCCAAATCCGGCAAACAAGAACTTTGTGTTGGAATATACCGGAACCGAAAAAGAGAATTTGCAGATTACATTGATGGATATTACCGGCCGTGCTGTTTATAACGAAGAATGGCAGGTAAACAATGGTTGGAATCAGAAGCAAATTGATGTCAGCACTATCGCACCGGGTATTTATTTGGTGAAATTAGCTGCTGCGGGCGGAACTGCGACTATCAAAGTGCAGATAGGAACGACCAATTAAACTCAATCATTTGAATAATTATTATACTCAGGCATTTCATAATAAGTGCCTGAGTATTGTTTAATTTGCAGGTTGCAATTTTAGATTTGCTATAAATTTTATGACAGATTCCAACAGGAAGCCGATATTTACCGAGGACCGAATGAGTGCATTGGAAGCTATTTCTCAAGCACAATTTATTGCCTTCGCACCCTATGTGTTTCAGGCTTCAGTATTATTACGCGATAGCGGTATTTTGCGCGAAGTAGAGCAGTCACGCCAGGAGGGTATCACCATAGATGCAATCACAGAAAAACTGAATTTGGCTCGTTACCCGGTTAGGGTGCTGCTGGAGGCCGGTCTGGGAATCAAACTGGTTTACAGACGAGAGGGTAGGTTTATGCTTACCAAACTGGGGCATTTCTTTTTGAATCATCCCATGACACGCGTCAATACTGATTTTATGCGTGACGTATGTTATAAAGGTGCTGCAGACCTGGAAGATTCATTTAAAGAGGGAAAACCTAAGGGCCTTCGCCATTTGGGGGATTGGGATACCATCTATCAAGGACTTTCTCAATTACCTAAAGACGCAAGTGATAGCTGGTTTGCATTCGACCATTTTTATTCTGATAGCGTATTCCCCGAAGCTCTGCCACTGGTGTTCCGTCATTCCCCGAAGAAATTATTAGACTTAGGTTGTAATACCGGGAAATGGTCGCTATTATGCCTGGAGTATAATCCGGAAGTGCATATCGGACTGGGCGATCTGCCCGGACAGTTGGCTTTGTGCCGGGAAAATATTGAGGCTGCAGGATTTGCCGATAGGGTATCTTATCACCCATTGGATATCTTGGCAGATGAATCCGAGCTGCCAAAGGGATATGATATTATATGGATGAGCCAGTTCCTGGATTGCTTCTCAGATAACGAGATCGTGAAGATATTAGAGAAATGCTATCAAGCTTTATCAGATGAGGGTCGGGTGGTGATCAATGAGACATTTTGGGATCGGCAAAGGTTTGAGGCTTCAGCATTCAGTTTGCAGATGACTTCCCTGTATTTCACTACGATGGCGAACGGAAATAGTCAGATGTACGACAGTGAAGTATTTGCCGGCTTGATCGCCCGTGCCGGATTTGAAATTGCGGATCAGCATGATAATGTCGGACTCAGTCATACGCTACTCGAACTGAAAAAGCGCAAATAACCAATTCGGTCAAAACTTGTTAAGTAGCCAGTCATAAAACGCTTTCAACCGGAATAAACTTTAGCTAAACCTCGACAGGAGCACTTATATTTAAATGATAATTCCTCATACTGTACGAATTAAGAATGGGAAGGTTAGTCGGGACGGCACCCAGTTCATAACAGATTCTGCATTGGTGCAACCGGCCGAACCGGAATTACTCTATACTGCATTGAATGGTAGCTATCCAAAGTTTTTTAAAATGGATCTGTTGTGCAAATGGGCATGGCTGGGCGCTGAAATTCTTTTGAAATCACAGGAAACAACCGTGACGACCTCGCCGGACCGTTCCGCCGTGGTATTGCATTCACATGCCGGTTGTTGGGAAGCCGATAAAAGATATCAGGACTCGATCAGTTCCTTCGCGAGTCCGGCACTATTTGTATATACATTGCCCAATATCATGCTGGGCGAAATATGCATCAGACATGGTTTTAAAGGAGAACAGCTTTGTTTAATACAGGAAAATTTTGATATTAGGGAACAATTGTTCTGGGTGCGCCACTTGATGGAGGAAAAGGGAATGGAAGCTTGTTTAGGCGGATGGGTGGATGTAACTGCTGAAGCAGTGGATATATTTATGTATTGGGCGTTAAGGAAAGAGAATTCGAGTCCGAAGACCATTGAATCGGTTTTGGGATTGTTAGAACGCCATTATGCTTCATAGGATCGTAGAGATCTTATGAGATTAATAAATTTTGAATAGAAAAGAATGAATCAACAGGCTAATCGATCTGTCGCTTTTCTGGTGCAAACCGGTATCATCACCGCTTTGGGATCTGATACCGAGACCTGTGCGCAAGCGTTGACAGACGGTAGGACCGGCATTGGATATGGCTCGCATTTACAGACAAGATGGCGTGATGAGTTACCGGTGGGGGCTGTACCCTTATCTAATAAAGAGCTGGCTGCTATGACTGGTGCTCCCGAGGATTGGCCAAGAACAGCACTATTGAGTGCAGTAGCATTGAAAGAAGCATGGGCGCCTTTAAAAGAGGGGGCGAGGGGTTTAAGAACCGGCTTTTTTTCGGCTAATACAGTGGGAGGAATGGACCGGACTGAGACCTTCTATCCGGATTTTATGAGTACGCGGAATGTTTCAGATGTACAAATTGTGCGACATCACGAATGTGGTGCTATTACGGAATTGGTAGCCAATCTTATGGGATTGGGCGGATTTATCACTACAATCAGTACCGCTTGTTCTTCCTCCGCAAATAGCATTATGATGGCCACCCAAATGATCCAAACCGGTCAACTGGATATCGCTGTCGCCGGTGGAGCTGATAGCTTATCCTTGTTTACCCTCAATGGTTTTCGATCCCTAATGATCTTGGATAACGAGCCTTGTCAACCATTCGATCAAAATCGACGTGGACTGAATCTGGGTGAGGGGGCAGCATATGTTGTATTGATGAATAGGGAAACAATGGGCAGACTGAATGTAACCCCCATATGTGCAGTAACCGGCTATGCAAATGCTAATGATGCTTACCATCAGACGGCCTCGTCACCGGATGGAATAGGGAATGTTTTGGCTATGCAAGGCGCGTTGAGTAGGGCGGGATTGAAACCTGAGGATATAGATTATATCAATTTGCACGGAACCGGAACGGCAAATAATGACAGCTCAGAAGGCAAAGCTGTGGCTACAGTATTTGAGTCAAAAGTACCTCCGGCATCTTCGACCAAGGCATATACCGGGCATACGTTGGGGGCCGCCGGGGCAGTGGAGGCAGTGTTCAGCGCGTTGAGCATCCGAGATGGGGTATTGTATCCCAATCTTCGTTTGCAAACACCCATGGAAGAGCTCGACTGGCAGCCGATAACCGAGTTGCAAAAAAATCGAAAGGTGAAACATGTGCTGTCGAATTCGTTTGGATTTGGGGGTAATTGTACATCGCTTATTTTTTCCGAAGTGGGAAATGCGGAGCCGGATTAAGTTGCCTATTGTTTGATTTGAAATAGCGAACTAGAATGGATTTATTTATAAATGGGGCCGGTTTAATCTGTGCAGCGGGAAGTAATGTATCGACAACATTTCCGGGAGAGGATTTGGATTGGGAAGCCGACCGCTTAAATGCGAAGGAGCCGGATTACAGTAGCTGGATCCCTCTGATGCAATTAAGAAGAATGAGTAAGGCAGTGCGGATGGGTATAGGTGCTTCTAAGATATGTCTTGCTAATTCCGGGGTTGCTGCACCCGACGCTTTGTCGGTAGGCACTGCATTGGGATGTCTTGCAGATACGGAACAATTCCTGACCAGGATGATCGAAAGGGAGGAACAACAGCTCACTCCCACCTCGTTTATCCAATCGACCCACAATACCGTTGCGGGTCAGATAGCCTTGGTTTTAGGATGCAATGGACATAATCTGAGTTTTGTACATAAAGGACATTCTTTCGAACATGCATTGATCAACGCTGGGTTGTACCTCAACGATCATCCCGAACATGTGGTGCTCACGGGCGGACTGGATGAGCTGACGGATAATAGTGTATTCTTGATGCAGAAGGCGGGGATTTTCTCGGAGAAGATCATTAATTCAGCTGATTTTATCACTAATACCAGAAAGGGGAGTATCGCCGGAGAAGGCGCGGGATTTTTCAGTGTAACAAAGAAAGCAACTTCAAATAATTATTTGAATTTAAAAGAACTCCGGCTCTTTGTGGCAAAGCGAACAGAAGATGCTATGGAGCAAATTACTCATTTTATCAGTTCCCTGCCGGTTTCTGAAACAGCAATTGATCTGGTATTGACCGGTGAGAACGGGGATGAGCAATGGGCAAATGTTTATAGAGCAATAAAAGAGCATAAATTTTCCAACGCTTTATTCCAGACATTTAAACAGTTTACAGGAGAGTATGCCACCGCTTCTGCCGTAGGACTCGGATTAGTTTCTCAGACAGCGTTTGCTCCGGGTCGCAAGAAGATCGTATTTATCAACAATTATCTGGACCATTTCAGTTGCTGGTATTTGGAGCGAAATATTAACGGATAAAAAATCGGTGTCCCTGCGGAAAACACTAATTTTGCAGCTGCTGTTATGGTAAGGATTGGAGATATAGAGTTGGGAACGTTCCCATTATTATTAGCGCCGATGGAGGATGTGAGTGATCCCCCTTTTCGTATCGTGTGCAAGGAGTATGGGGCCGACCTGATGTACACGGAGTTTATTTCCTCTGAGGGATTGATTCGAGACGCGATCAAGAGTCGCAAAAAGTTGGACATATTCGAGGAGGAGCGCCCGGTGGGGATTCAGATATTCGGCGGAGATGAAGAGGCAATGGCCTTATCAGCGCAAATTGTAGATGCCACCCGTCCAGATCTATTGGATATCAATTTTGGCTGTCCGGTTAAGAAAGTGGTCTGTAAAGGTGCCGGAGCCGGGGTGTTGAAAGATATAGATCTGATGGTTAGGTTGACAGCTGCGGTGGTGAGAAATACCAAACTGCCGGTGACCGTCAAAACGCGGTTGGGTTGGGATGAGCAGTCGAAAAATATCGAAGAAGTAGCAGAGCGATTGCAGGATGTGGGCATTCAAGCGTTGGCCATTCATGGCAGAACCCGTACCCAGATGTATAAGGGAGAGGCCGATTGGACATTGATCGGAAAAGTGAAAAATAATCCGCGCATCAAAATCCCGATTTTCGGAAATGGCGATATCGACAGTCCGCAGAAAGCGGTCGAGTACCGCGACCGATACGGAGTCGATGGAATTATGATCGGAAGAGCAGCCATCGGCTATCCTTGGATATTTAGGGAGATCAAACACTATTGGAAGACCGGCACGTTAATGGCACCACCCACTGTAGAAGAAAGGGTTGCTGCATGCAGAAAGCATTTGCTGGGCTCTGTAGAATGGAAGGGCACCACCTTAGGGATCCTCGAAATGCGTCGCCACTATGCTAACTATCTGAAAGGCCTTCCGGATATCAAACATTTTCGGACTCAGTTGGTTACCACCAACGATCTGAATCAGCTTTTATCCACCTTGGATGAAATTGCAGTTCATTATAGCACATTAGTGTACGAATAGATCGACATTATATGCTTGAAATATCAATCACAGAATATCCTTAACTTTGAGCCAAAAATAAGTGAGATGAATAGGTTTCAGTTTAGTTTTCCGGGAGGCCGTCCCGAAGAATTAAAGGACATAGAGACGGATGTATTGGATCAGGAGCTGCATCAACTTATCGTATGGAACGATAATGTCAATACATTTGATCATGTCATTCAATCGCTTATCGAAATCTGTGAACATTCACCCGAACAGGCAGAGCAGAGCGCATTGATCATTCACTACAAGGGAAAATACGGAGTGAAGCGAGGATCCTTTGATAATTTAAGGCCCAGGGCAGAGGCATTGATTGATCGGGGAATTCAGGCCACAATCGATTATTAAAAATCCCTTTTTTAATCCCCCACAAATTTTTTCTACCCTTTAGTTATTGAGGCTATATTTGGATGCAATTATTATGCATTGAAGGTATTGCTATGTCTTCAAATGAAGAATCATTTTTTTGAAATCAATTAGTAAGATAATGAGATTCAATTTTCTATTGCTTTTATTATTTGCCTCAACAATTGGGTACGCACAGACAGACCTCAAAACGATCACCCTGGAGGATATCTGGGTAAAACAGACCTTCCGCATCAAATCGGTTCCCGGTTTTAATGCTATGGAGGACGGGAAGCGGTATACTCAAATAGATAGAGAAGGGGAGCGGCAGCGGATTCGCATTTACGATCTGGAAAGTGGAAAATTGCAGCAGGAGCTTTTTGACAATGAGAAGCATTTGTTTGAGGACAATAAGATCGCAATTGGCTCATATGAATTTAGTAAGGACGAACAAAAAATGTTGCTTTTTACTGAAGCTTCGCCGGTTTACCGTCGTTCCGTACTGTATAAGGTATATGTATTCGATTTGAAGACGGAGAACTTAACCTTATTGGATACAGCTCATGTTTTACACGCAAGCTTTGATCCGAGTGGAACAAAAGTGGCATTTGTGAAGGACAATAATTTGTTCTATAAAGATCTGAGTAATAACACAATTATCGCAGTCACTCAAGATGGGAAAAACAACGAAATCATCAATGGTAATTGCGACTGGGTATATGAAGAAGAATTTCAGTTTACCAAGGCTTTCGAGTGGTCGCCAAACGGACGGTATCTAGCTTTTTACAGATTTGATGAGCGCCAGGTACCGGAGTTTTCTATGGATTTATTTACCGGATTATATCCGGAGCAATACCGGTTTAAGTATCCTAAAGCGGGAGAAGTCAATTCGATCATTCAGATAAAATTCTACAATCTGGAAACTAAAGCTACAGCCAATGCTGATTTGGGAGAAGAGACAGATATATATATTCCGCGTATAAAATGGAGTGAAAATCCCACTCAGTTGTGCATTTTACGAATGAATCGCCTGCAAAATAAATTGGAGTATTTATTGGCAGATGCGCGTTCGGGGAAAGCCGAAGTGATTTATACAGAGACAAATCCAAAGTATATTGAAATAAACGACGATTTTTACTTTCTGCCGGATAATCAATCCTTCTTATTCACTAGTGAGCAGGATGGGTACCGTCATTTATACCGCTGGAACTGGGTGAAGAAAACATTGATACCACTGAGTCGTGGAAAGTTCGATGTTGACGGGTTAACAGGTGTGGATGTGAAAAGGAAGCTGGTATATTATACTGCTGCCGTTCCCGATCCTACGCAGCGAAAGTTATATGCAACCGGATGGGATGGCAAAGGGCAGCAAATGCTGACACCCGAAGCCGGAACCCATGCAATAGTGCCTATCAATGGGTTCAATTACTTTTTGGACAGACATTCCGGTCTGCATCAGGTGCCGGTGTTTTACCTACGTGATCGAAAAGGGAAGATTGTAAGGGTATTGGAGGATAATAATGATTTGAAGCAAAAGATGTCGGAATACCGCTGGGGTTCAATTGAATTTACCCAATTACCTGGTGATAGTGGTGTAATGTTAAATGCTTGGAGAATATTGCCTCCGGAATTTGATAGCACGAAGAAATATCCGGTGTTGATGTATCAGTACAGCGGGCCGGGTTCGCAAATGGTGGCGGATCGGTTTCCGGTTGGGGATTATTTCTGGCATCAGCTTTTGGCAACCAAAGGATATATAGTAGTATGTGTCGATGGTACCGGCACCGGATATAGAGGAGAGGCATTTAAAAAGAAGACATATCTCCAATTGGGAAAATACGAAAGTGATGATCAGATTGCAGCAGCGCGTTATTTGGGAACTTTACCTTACGTAGATAAATCAAGAATCGGAATTTGGGGATGGAGTTATGGAGGGTTTATGAGTAGTATTTGCCTTATGAAGGGGAATGACGTATTTAAAACTGCGATTGCTGTGGCTCCGGTGACTAATTGGAGGTACTACGATAATATCTATACCGAGCGCTATATGCGTCGCCCGCAAGAGAATCAGTCGGGCTATGATGAAAACGCCCCCGAGAAGATGGTCTCTCAATTAAAAGGAAAGTTATTATTGGTTCATGGAACTGCAGATGATAACGTGCATGTTCAGAACACGATGATGATGATCAACGAGATGATCAGACAGAATAAGGATTTTGACAGTGAATTGTATCCTAACAAGGCGCATGGAATCTCTGGGGGAGCTGCCAGATTACATCTATACCGCAGGATGACAGATTTCATTGAGCGGAATTTATAAAAGACCTGAGGGGTCTATGTTTTAAGCCACATAGTTGAAGTACCAGAGGACTTACAACTATGTGGCTTGGTTTTTGGGGTTAGCGGAGATAGAATCCCGTTGATCAATTGTTTAGCAAAGAAATGGAATGTTAAATATTGATTTGGAGTCGGGTGTAATTGTTGAGTACGGATATTCCTAGACAGAAGAAAATCAAAACGATAGGAAGAGGGTTGCGGGTCATAAAGCAGGAGAGGGGTTATTATATATTTTGCTTTTTCCCTCCGTTTTTGCGTTCTTCGCAGGCAAATTAATCAGAACATTTGGCACACGGAAAGATCATTATCATCACTGCTCCGTCTGGTTCGGGGAAAACCACTTTGGTAAAGCGACTACTGGATGTTTGTCCGGAATTAGCTTTTTCGGTATCAGCTTGTACCCGTCCGCCTCGAGATGATGAGAAGCATGGCAAGGATTATTATTTCTTTGATGAGGAGCAATTTAGGGCATTGATAGAGACTAATGCTTTTGTGGAGTGGGAGATGGTTTATGCAGGTAAATATTATGGCACCTTACATTCTGAGTTACACCGAATTTGGGAGCAGGGAAAGGTACCTTTGGTAGATATTGATGTAAAGGGTGCGTTGACTATTCAGCAGCATTACCGAGATTCCGTGTTGTCTATTTTCATCAAGGCACCTTCTATGGAGATATTGCGGGAGCGTTTAGAAAAGAGGGGAAGTGAGACGCCTGAATCTTTGGATGAAAGAATATCGAAGGCGGGTTTTGAATTGGGTTTTGCTCATAGTTTCGACGAAGTGATTGTCAATGATAATTTAGAACTAGCCGCCACTCAATTGCAGCAGCGGGTCTGGGAATTCTTAAACGAACAGCGTAAAACAGAAGCTGAATGAAAGATAATATCCGTTATGTAAGCGCTGAAGAGGCCGTTTCACTGGTCAGATCGGGCGATAGGGTTTTCATTCATGGGAGTGCTGCTACTCCGCTAAATTTGGTCAACACATTATTCAAGCGTGCAGGAGAGTTGCGGGATGTGGAATTGGTGGCTATAAGCACGATTGGTAAATTGGATTGGGACCAGCCGGCAGTCCGGGAAAGTTTCCGATTGAATTCTTTATTTGTATCAGCGAATGTCAGGGATTGGGTGAATTCGGAGTCGGGAGATTATGTGCCTATCTTTTTGAGTGAAATACCGCGTTTATTTGAGAGGAAGGTTTTGCCTTTGGATGTTGCCATTTTACAGGTTTCACCTCCTGATAGACATGGATATTGCACTTTGGGAACCTCTATCGATGCGGCTTTGAGTGCGAGCAGAATGGCACCTTGCTTGATTGCGCAGGTGAATCCCCGTATGCCGCGTACTTATGGTGATACCCAAATCCACAGCAGTCGGTTTTCTGCATTGGTCTGGGAGGAAACGGAGTTGCCGGAAGTAGATTACCAGTCGAAGACTGATGAGAAATCTATCAAGATTGGTCAGATTGTAGCCGGAATGGTAGAGGATGGGTCGACCTTACAACTGGGTATAGGAGCGATTCCGGATGCGGTACTACGTTATTTAGGCAATCATAAGGGACTTGGTATACATACTGAGATGTTTTCTGATGGGATTTTACCTTTGGTAGCTTCCGGAGTGATTACTAATGAATATAAAAAGATTCGTCAGGGCAAGATTATTACCAGTTTTGCTTTGGGTACCAGGAAGTTGTACGATTTCCTGGATGATAATACGAATGTATCATTTATCGACGTGGCCTATGTTAACGATGCCGCGGTCATCCGTCAGAATCCAAAAGTTGTAGCGATCAATAGCGCCATTGAAATAGATCTTACGGGTCAGGTTTGTGCGGATTCCTTTGGTGCCTATCAATATTCGGGTATTGGTGGTCAGATGGACTTTATGCGTGGCGCTTCTCTTTCTGATGGTGGTAAGCCCATCATTGCGATGCCTTCTGTAACCGGAAAGGGCATTTCCAAGATTGTACCGGTGTTAAAGCCCGGTGCTGGCGTGGTGACAACCCGGGGGCACGTGCATTATGTAGTAACGGAGCACGGGGTTGTGAATCTGTATGGTAAGAATTTACACCAACGTGCGAAATTGCTGATTAGCATTGCGGATCCTTCTCAACAGGAGATGTTGGAGCGATCGTATTACGATCGGTTTGGCGTAATGCCGAAATAGGGTTTCCGCGCGGCCGCGCGGAAACGTGCAGGCAAATTGCGTTTGGATCGCAATTTGCGTACGAGTCTCGGATTTCATCCTCGACGTGCGAAGCCTTCGGCTGAGCGGTTTTCCGGAGAACGCCGGAAAACATTCATACATTTTACACACTCTGACGTATCTAGAAAGCATGATCCCTGTTGATACGCGATTGATCGCGTCTCCGGCTCGCGTTGGAATTGAGTTTCCACGCTGACTGATCGAAATCGTATTTGTCTCAGGCGAATATCAAATTTACCTGTTTGTTCTATAATTTATATTATGTTAAGTAGAAAAAATCAGAAACAATCGAATCAAGATCTTGACTGTTACGTCCAATTTTTCTCCCCGCCTTGTCCTACGTAAAAATAACAGTGCCTCACCTATGTAATTGATGGATAAAGGAATCAGATTTATCAAGTCTACCCTAATGTAGATTTGAAAATTGTTCTTAAAATACTCACCGACCACTGTACTCCACGGTGTGAGCCTAAAAACTGCGAGCTATCTTTCAGATCCCCGTCCAGTCTTTCCTTGAATAACTGAATAAAATCTACTCAATTACAGCTCCACGCTCACTGTCCCCGCCAGATCCCTGAATCGCTCGTGTAGCGAAGCCCTCAATCCAGACATTTGCCGAATGGGTCATCGATGCGTGAGCAGAATTCGACTATAGACAATTCTCCCTTGCCTTCACGGGCATCCCACAGAAATCAGAATAAATGGTACGGACTGGTTTATAAATGAATCCTCACAGTATCTACCAAATCTTGCAATAAGCAATCGGTAGTATAACGAAACTCTTCGCGGATGATACTAGGTGCATAAAGGTTCATCTCAGAAGCCATAAACTGCTCTCTATAACTGTCCCAACCAATGGCAAAGTAGAAATTGCCCAAAGAGACCGATTGGTGAACAGCGTAAATCACTGGAGGAGCATCAAATTCGTAATACCCAGAAGTAGGAGTTACAGGAGTTATGTAATGATACCGGTCAGAACCAATTCCGAAATATAAAGTATCGTTCAATTTTACTTTAAGATCGTTAGGACTACTCGACTGTATATCCACAAAAAGACGCACCTTCTGAGCTACATAAAGATCCCCAAGATTTACATTCCCAATCCCCGGAATCCTGGAAACAAGCATTTTTTGTCCACCTTTATTGTCCGCGACAAAAAGCTGATATTCATCAGTAAAGTAACCGTCAGCTGCAGTGTTAGTATAGGTAATTTCGAAGTGCCCGTTAGCATCTGTTATCGTGTGAATCCCCTCAGAAAAGAAATTGGCAGTGGTACTTGTAGCATGTACCAACTCTAAGGGTTGGTTGGCAAATGGTTCATGTTTGCAATCATAATAAACAGTTCCTGTAATTTTTACACTGCGCTCGGGCAACTCGTCCTCCTTAGTGCAACCTCCCAACGCCAATATAACCAACCCGGCAATAAATGCCACACAACGACCTACCGGCGTGTTCTTTCGAATCATATATATAAAATTAAAATCCGGAGAAAGTAAATATCTCACTCTTCTCCGGATAAAAACGCTTCGAAAGATTTGTACCCCTACGCTTTGACGCCGTATAACTCTTGTTTAACCTGACGTACGCGTTCGTCGTTCAAATAATCGTCAAAACCACTCTCCCGATCAATCAAACCGTTCGGAGTAAGCTCCAAAACCCTGTCAGCCACAGATTCTGCCAGCGCATGGTCACGAGTGGTAAACAGTATAGTGCCCTTAAAATCCTTCATGCCGTTGTTCAACGCAGTAATTGATTCCAGATCCAGGTGGTTGGTTGGTTCGTCAAACAACAACACATTTCCCTTTAACATCATCATCCGACTGAGCATACAGCGTACTTTCTCTCCCCCGCTTAATACCGTACATTTCTTTAAGGTTTCCTCGCCACTAAACAACATTCTGCCTAAAAATCCACGGATAAAGGTTTCGTCTTTCTCCTCAGAATACTGACGCAGCCAGTCGATAAGGTTCAAATTACTATCTGCAAAATATGAAGAGTTATCATTGGGCAAATAAGCCGGGGTCACAGTAACACCCCATTTGAAGCTTCCACCGAAATCTGTATCCTCACCCATCAAAATCTGATAAAAAGCAGTGGTAGCCAAACTGTTATCTGATAAAACAGCTACTTTCTGACCCCGCTTTAAATCGAAACTAATGTCCTGAAACA
>CAZWPF010000058.1:0-19799 GCA_964636205.1 uncultured Chitinophagaceae bacterium
TGGAGGCAGAGATGCCGGAGTGGAGTTCTTATAATTATGGGTTCAGTAATCCGATTATTTGGATTGATCCGACAAGGACGGATCCTAAAGTGGGCAAACATCTACGAGTGCGTCAGGAGTGGGGTTTGTAAGCGGAGTTGGTACCCCGTGGAATCCCTCGCACGTTTTTGCGCCACCGCGCAAAAACCAAAAAGGCTGCCCTGGAAAAGGCAGCCTTCATGACCCAATGTCCTCGAACTAATCCAATAGCCAACTCTTTGGCCAACCTTCATAGCCCAAGCCTCCATGACAATTACGGGTCACAGATTCGTAAATCAAACTAATAACACTTCTATCCGCAGGGAACGCCGAACAGAAATGTCTGCTATGATCTACAAGTTTACACATTTTTAGACCATTATCCAATAATTATTTAAACAATATTTTCAATTATTCCAATTTACAAAAACTTCATCGGATAGTGAGGCTTAATCTTACCGGTCACGATTTTGTGCAACTTACGCTGTATCAATTGCAACGAACGCTTCGGCAGATATTCCAAATACAACACACCCTCCGTATGATCATACTCATGCTGAATCATTCTGGCTGTCAGACCATAAAAACTGCGCTCCACAGAACGAAATTCCTTATCCTGATAAGCAACTCTGACCGACCAACTTCGCGAAATCGTATCCGATAAATTCGGGATACTCAAACACCCCTCTTCATCCTCCCAGGTTTCCAAAGATCGCTCCAAAATCCGCGCATTGATAAATATCTCCCTTATCCCCGAATCCCCATGCTCCACAAAAAAACGACGGTCAACCGGATCCATATGTTCAAAACTAGTCTGACTGTCAACGATGAATAATCGAGCAGGAACACCTATCTGCGAGGCCGCCAAACCACATCCATGCGCCGACTCCATCGTCTGCCACATGTCCACAATCAGTTGCTCCAAATCCGGAAAATCAGCTCCTATCTCCTCGCAAGACCGGAGCAGCATCGGATGGCCATAGGCCAGTATAGGTCGAATCATCCTGAAGATTAAAAAATTGAATCCAAATTTAACCCATGACAAGGAGAATGGCGAATTAACAACCTTTTCCGAGTTTTACAGTTCTTATCTTTAACCACGCCGCTCAAAATAAATACTGATGTACATCCAAACTATTTTACTTGCAATAATCCTTATCATAACGCTGACGCTATTAATACTACTGTATAAACTCATCGGCAAGAAAAGCAATGCCAGCGATCCACTAAATGAAACTGCACTCGCTAGTCTGCTCATTCAGATAAGTAGCTTGGAAAAAAGAATGAAGGAGGAGCTGAGCACCAATCGACAGGAAGCCTCCGCAACCAGCGCCGGGCTCCGCACGGAGATGGCCGATCATCTGTTTAAATTCAGCCAGCTGCTCTCCGAGCAACATCACCAACTTATACGTACCAATCAAGAAAGACTCGAGAGTCTGAGCAAATCAATCGAAGATCGACTGAACGTCTTCCAGCAAAATATCGATCTATTAAATAAGAGTAACCGTCAAGCGCAGCAAGAACAACAGGACCGGTTTAAAACCGAACTCCAGGAGGCACTTCAGGATTATAAAAACCGATTAAGGGAACAGTTCTCCAGTTTCGAAACCATTCAACAAACCCATCAAAAGATGCAAAATGATCGACTAATCGAATTGCGGCAGACTTTAGAACAATCGGTTAAAACTATGCAGGAAGGGAATGAGAAAAAATTGGAAGAAATGAGGCAGACTGTTGATGAAAAATTAAATCAGACACTGGAAAAGCGACTGGGCGAATCTTTTAAGCAAGTCAGCGACCGACTCGAAGCAGTTCATAAAGGTCTTGGCGAGATGCAGACCTTGGCAGTGAGTGTGGGCGATTTGAAAAAAGTAATGAGCAATGTCAAATCGAGGGGGATTCTGGGAGAATATCAGCTGCAAAATATCATCGAAGATCTGCTCACCAATGATCAGTATGAGCGCAATGTAAAAACTAAATCAGATAGCGGTGCCATCGTCGAATTCGCGATAAAAATGCCACACGGAAAGAATCTGGAAAAAACAATTTGGTTGCCCATCGACTCTAAATTCCCTAGAGAAGACTATGAAGCACTTACGGAAGCTTACGAAACAGGCGATGCCACACTCATCGAAACACATCGGAAAGCCTTTGCACAAGCCATTAAAAAAAGCGCCAGGGAGATTCGTGAAAAATATGTCGACCCACCAAACACAACTGAATACGCCATCCTGTTTCTGCCCTACGAAAGTCTGTTTGGAGAAGTACTCCGGATACCGGGCTTATTCGACCAATTACAACGGGATTATAAAATCACAGTAACGGGCCCCACCACCCTAAGTGCATTATTGAACAGTCTGCAAATGGGATTCCGCACCCTGGCGATTGAAAAAAGAAGTAGTGAAGTTTGGGACCTGCTGGGAGCTGTAAAAACCGAATTCGGTCAGTTTGGCGATATTCTTGCCAAAACCAAGAAAAAGCTGATAGAGGCGACCAATGTAATCGACAGTTCGGAAGTACGCACCAGAGCAATAGAACGGAAACTACGCCATGTTCAGGAATTGCCTGCTGCAGCAGCAGATGCCCTATTGAATCCCGACAACTCTGTGGACGGGTAATAATGGTTGAAAATCTGATCAATTATTGTCTGATCTCTTTCGGAATTTGTTCCAAAGATGATGCAGGCCGATAACCCCGGAATAGAAGATGTCGACAATTTTAAATGGATAAAATTTTACCAACACCCTATAAGCGACAGCAATCGCAATAAGGATCGGAATAAGATTACCGAATGCCACCCCATATACATTTCCCAACAATGTTATTCCTAAAAAGCCGGCGGTAACATTTCCTGCTAGCATCACCACCACTTTGATAAAATTGACCTTTGGCCGATTGATCACATCCAGCGTCAGTGCCATAAATCTATCCATCGGATATAAGAGCGCAAACAACATAAAAATTCGAAGCACATTGGCCGCTTCGCTATCCACGTACTCTTCTCCTCCCAAAACCAGAATCGCCAAATCCGCCCCCAACAGAGAGACCAGAACCACCGGCAACAAACCGAGGGTGAGCATACCAATATATTTTTTCATGGTATGAATAACCTCCTTCTTATTTCCTCGGTTGTATGCAGCCGAAAGTTCCGGCATCGCGGTGGCAACAAAACTCCGGAGTGGTATTTCTACTATCTCCATCAGTCTCTGTCCCAAATTAAAAACAGCCAACGCCGCCGGTCCGAGCAAAAAAGTTATCAAAAAAGTGTCTGATGTTCTAAACATATTGGCACTAAGCGTGGTGCCGACACTGAATTTACCAAAATGATACATCTCGCGGATCGCCTTTGGTGTCCGCAAGCGAAAAGTATTAATTCTCGCCCAACCGGTAAGTAAGGCGAACAAACTGGTGACAACTCCTGCGGTTATATAGGCATAGACGAAATATTGCAAACTAGCTGCATCCAATACGATAAGAGCAATTACCAAGAGAATGAATAATCCCTGATTTACCAGTCGGATGTACAATAGCCAGTCGAATCGCTGCTCCGCCTGCACCACGCAGCTTGCGATATAATATGGTAAGGTAGCAGTATAGGTAATTCCAAACCATTTTAAAAACATGATGATACTTTCGTTCTCAATCAAGCCGGCGAATAGCCAGCCGGCACCATTGAGCACCAGCATTCCCGCTGTGATGGTACCGGCTATAAACCAGGTGGCCCCGGTAATCTCGGCTACCCTTTCTGAAGAAGCCCCTGCAGCATATTTAATAAATGCAGTGGTAATAAATCCGGAACGAAAAGTATCAACGAGTAATAACATCGACATGAAAAACAACCATTTCCCTGTATCCTCTGCCGGCAATGCCCGGTAAAGCAGGCTCAGGGTGACCACCCCCAATACTGACATAACACCGTTGCCTGCAAGTGAGAGCAGATGTTTGTTTTTCAGACTTTTCCTCATTACGCTAACAAAGCACAATAATACTCAAAAGCCTGTTTCACAGTATCAATGGAAAACAAATTCAAATCAAGGCGAAGCGAAAAAATGCTCCAAATTTTCAAATTCTCAAATTCCGACTTATCTTTGTTGCAAAATAATTTCCCATGCCACGAAAGATTGTGCCTACCAGCGGTCAGAAAAGATTGTTTTTTATACATGCACTCGTTTTCGCCATTGCTAACCTGATTATGTGGATGACCTATGATATGGGTGCTGATGGTTGGGTTTACCCTTGGCCGGCGTGGATCACTGCTGCTTGGGGCCTGTCTTTGATCGGTCATTGGTGCGCCGTGTACACTTCATTTGAAGACCAAGGCATGGACGAATACTTGCGTCAGAGTAAAAATTAATGTTGCCTTAAAAGGTTTGTGATACTTTAAATAGAGAAAGAGCCGGTGCACACCGGCTCTTTCTCTATTTATTAGTTTCCCAGTCTTTTCCGGGCTTTCGAGCTGGGCTCGAAAGATAAAACCATATCAATTATATTTTTATTAACGCACTGCTTCAATCAGTTTCGTATCTTTGAACGGTCATGGTAAAATTCATTATCTACTTTTTACTATTCTTCTTCCTGATCCGATTCATTCTTCGGTTTCTGTTTCCTGTATTTCAGATTACCCGTATGACCAATCAGAAATTGCGAAACATGCAGAAAGAAATGGAAGAAATGCAACGTGCCCAAAACCAAAATAATAACCATTCTAATCGATCACAACAAGCTCCTAAAGGAGAATATATCGATTATGAAGAGGTAAAATAATCTGAAGAAGAAATCAGGGAACATCCCGGATCAGAATTATTTACCGTTTTTGGGCCAGCGCCTTTAAACTTATTTCCAGCTTTTTATGAATTGCCTCCTGTTCATCTACAGTAGCAATCTCTCTTTTCAAAGCTTCACGGAAATAATACGCCGCCGGCTCATACCATTCATTGTTCAAACAATAGGTTCCGGCAATACTCCAGGCCTCATAGGAACCGGGATTTGCGCGAACGATCAAAGCCGTATCTACCCGGCCGCGCTGCAAAAAAGACATTTTCTGTTCCCGGAATTTTAAAAACTGCTGAAAACTTGTAGTATTCAAAAAACTATCTGCCGGGATGTTTCGCAAAGTATCCGCAACCTCCCTATCCTCCTGCAACCCGTCCATCGCAAATATCTGCCTTAGATCATAGCATACATATGTGCCCAATTGCCAGGGCGAACTGCTCACCCACATTCTTAAACTGTCCGGTTGAAATACCACAGAATGATGAGCAATCAACTGATTAATCGCTTTTTCATTACCCAGTCCGATAGACTTTTCCGCTAACCCCTTCTGATCTCTCAAAATTTTCGCCACCCCATCCGGTCGAAGAGGCACCTGCTCCGCCATCAGCTCCTGCAAACGCTTATACCGATAAACCGAAGCGCTTCGTTGCTTCTGATCTCTATTCAAATCCTGATCCTCCAACGCTTCACTCTGATAATGATTGGTACATTGGATAAAATCAGCTCCGGGATCATACACTGCCAAAGTATCCGGGGTCTTCTCCAACACTATCGCTTTTTTATCTGCAGCACTGGCAATCAGAAAACTTTCCGAAACAAACATCTTTCGCGTAGCAGCGATCTTCAACGCCTCATCAATATTGCTGGCGTACTGAAGTATCTCCCTGGCTACCAAGGATACCGGTGTAGCGGCTGAAAAAGGAATATCTGATTTGGCAGCATTTATCGTCACCGACAAGCCTTGCTCATTCATACCAGAAACGACACCCGTAAATCCGCCCCAGGTTACAAAGGCAAATTTGTGACCTTGATCCGGATTGTAAAAAGCCACCATCTTATCTTCTGCAAAAGCATCGCCCACCCAAAAATCAAAATTGCGTCCGGCCAATAAAGAACCATCCTCGGTCTGATTGCCCCAGGCGGCAAACGAAGTGCAACCTACCAGCATCATATTTTGAAGGGCATGCCCTATATCATGTGCCGCATGATAATTAAGAATGCGTGCATAATTAGGACCGATCCAATTGAAAGAATCGGCAGCGGCAAAGGAAACTCCATAAATTTCCCGCTGCATCTCCTCCGAAATATTTCCGGTAAGATCGCGGTTCATAAACCGCACCATGTATTTTAAAAAACGCAGGTATCCATCAGAAGGTATCATCAGCCGGATCTGCGCAGTAAAAGCCTGCTCCTGTTTCACAATCAACTCTTGCGAGAGCATTCCGTTTTTCACCCCTCTCTCAAAAGCTTCTCCCGAAACATACATCTCATACAGCCCGTACTGATTCCTCCTGATCCAATTGTCACCAATTGTATATAGCGAACCCGCCACATGCTGTCTTTTGTATTTCGTCAAAGCGGAAAGGTCCTCCACCACGGGAGGCTTCGCATCGGGTGTAGCCCATATGACCAGTCCGACCGCTAAGATCAACATCAACAATCCGAACGTGATCCAGCCCAGTATTTTAAGCAGTATTCTCATAGTAAACCCTATAAACGGGCCATTGGCAACCGGACATCGTGATAAAACAAAAATTCCCAACCCTCTTCTCTACCTCTGGCTGCATACTGCTCCCTCAGTTCACTCGCCCTCTTTCCGTCAAAATCATACTTAGCCACGTATTTTATTTTCATCTGCTTCAGCTGGGGAGCCTCGTCGCCACCGAAGAATATGCGTTGATCCCCGTCCTTAATCAGATAAACAATATGGTATGGACAATGTCCGCCCGAATGTTCAAAATGAATATAATCATCTATTGTTCCCTCAGCGCCCTCCAGCCATTTCACCCTTCCAGAGCTCAGCAAGGGCTCTATCTCTGCCGGATCGTATGAAGGCATTCCGGTCTTGAGCGCAAAATCGGCTTCCTCCCGGTATATATAATAATCTGCGTCCGGAAACATAAGATGGGTGGCCCCATCTTTTGTGAAGGTAACCCCACCTGCATGATCTTTATGCAAATGCGACAAAAGTACCTTGGTAATTTGCCGGGGTTCAAATCCCTGCTTCCTTAATAATTGGTGAATCACGGGAATTCCAGTCTCCGGATCTAAAAAACCCAACCCCGCATCCAGCAAGATTAAATCTTTATCAGTTTTCACCAAAAAAGGCTGCACTTCTACCAATAAAGATCCTTTAGGTCGGTCATTGAGCTCGTCTCGCTCGGGATCAAAGGGTACGAATATTTTGTCGTGACCGATAGTATATACACCTTCCGACAAGGGAATAATCTGCGCCATGCAGCAAAGTTAACGTATCAATACTTGCCGATCGGCATCCAACCTCAACAATATGAATATCAATATGCTGAAGGATAGTAAAGAAGATCCCCCATAGCTCAGGAACGGCAATGTGATCCCGATCACCGGTGCTAACCCAATTGTCATCCCTAAATTAATGGCGAAGTGAAAGAATAATATGGAGGCCACACAATAACCATAGACCCTACTGAAATCTGATCGCTGTCGCTCGGCTACATATAAAATACGGAGCATTAAAGTCAGATAAAGCAGAATGAGCACCGCGCTTCCGATAAAGCCAAACTGCTCACCGACTGAACAAAAGATAAAATCGGTATTCTGCTCCGGTACAAAATCATTCTTGGTTGAAGTACCATTCAAAAAACCTTTACCCATGAAGCCACCTGATCCGATGGCGATTTTAGACTGGCGGACATTATAATCGGAATCGCGGCTCTTTATCTTCTCATACTTGTCTGCATCTCCAATATATTCTTCAGGTACTTCCTGACCCAACATCGAGTAAATACGTTCGATCTGATAGGTCTTAAGCATATGCGTAAACACAAAGGGAACCGCTACATGGGTAAACAACAGACTCACCCCCCAGGCACCCAGTAGCAATAAACGTGATGCAGAATTTCGGCGAAGTGTCCTCCTCACTGCGATTCCAATCAATACAGCCAGGGCAGTGATCAGGATAAATAACAAAGTTCGGTCAACCAACAGCGCACCCAGCGTCAGCGCCACCAATAAAAATCCAGAAATCAGTATCGAATTGGGCAGTCCCTCGCGGTACATCACCAGAAAAAACGCGAAGTACACCAATGCCAAACCGGTTTCGTTTTGCAAGATGATTATGACCGCCGGAGCCAGTGCTATACCTGCGCCGATTAGACGATCGCGCAGAGTTTTGAAATTTGTCTCCGGCAAAGCAAGAAATCGCGCGAGTGCCAATGAAGTAAAAATCTTACAAATCTCACCCGGCTGAAAAGTGAATCCACCCACACCCAACCAGGAATGCGAGCCTTTAACCGGGGTACCGGCAAAAATGGTAATCACCAAGAGAAATAATCCAATAGTGTAGGACAGAAATGCCACCGATGAGAAAAACTTACTATCGGTAAACATGATGATAACTCCCACAAAAAGGGAAATCCCCCACCACATGGTTTGTTTCATATGACTCTTCCCCATCATAAAAATGCTGGGGTCTGTACTTCTGTATTCTACCGAGAACACCGCTACCAGGCCAATCAACACGAGTATTACATATAAGAATACCGTGAGCCAGTCCATTCTCGACACAAACGATTTCCTGGTTACATTCATGATTGACACTAATTATATAATTCGGAATCCTCCGTTTATTGTCTGATTAATTATCTGTTTACTCCTCAATTCTTAAAAAATACTTTCTGATCAACCGGGTGACCGCAATCGAGTCGAGCGCACGATCCAGACTATCCTCAGCCTGTTGTCTTGCCAACTTTCTCAAATAACGCTCCTGATCTTTGGCCCGTTGCATGGAATCGAGCACTGCCAGATAGGGATTGATCACATTTCCGTTCATCATCCGCTCTTCCAATGGCTTGCGGGAGTCTTTGATGGTATCATTCAGATATTTTTCAATCATCAAGCTCGCGATCGGACCGGCCCAGGTGGACCCAAAACCCGCATTCTCAACCACAACCGCAATCGCAATTTTCGGATTCTCCCGGGGGGCAAAAGCTACAAATACGGAGTGATCTTTCATCTTCATCGCCTGTCCGCGGATATTCGCCTTATTCTCCACAGTTCCGGTTTTTGCACATACTGAAATCCCCTCCAATCGGGCAATTCTGCCGGTACCGCTTTCCACCACATCTTGCATACCTAATGCCACAATGGCAAATGCTGTATCCGTCACCTTCGATACCACATGTTTCTCCCTGTACGGCGCCAGCACCGGATCATCAGGGTCATCGCCTATTGCCTTTACAAAATGGGGGGTATAATAAAATCCGCGATTGGCGATAATGCACATGGCATTGGCCATTTGAAGCGGAGTTTGCGCTAATTCACCCTGTCCCATTCCCAGGAACACGTTGGTGCAAGAGTTCCAGGAGCCTTTGTACATCCTGTTATAATCGGAAGAATCGTACAAGGTACCACCGATCTCATAAGGCAGGTCAACCCCTGTAGGGTGACCGAATCCGAATGCGTACATATATTCATACCACTGCTGCAAACCATTCTTCACGTTGCCGAATTTGCGCGCATCGATCGAGAGACGGTAGATATGACTGAAATATGAATTACAAGAATTGGCCAGTGCAACTCTCAGGTTCGCAGAGTGTCCCGGGTTGGAGTGACTACATCCGATTCTCCTGCCGCAAGCATAATAGCCCCCGCCGCATGGGTATCCCCAGGATGGCGTGATCACACCTATATCCAATGCGATCAAGGCCGTAAGCGGCTTTTGAGTAGAACCCGGATTATAAAACGCCTTCATAGCTCTGTTGAACAGAGGTTTGGCCGGATCCATGTACATTTTAGAGAAATTGCGCGACCGCTCGCTACCCCGGAGCAGGTTGGGATCGTAACCCGGACTGCTTACCATTGCCAAAATACCTCCGGTAGAGGGCTCAATAGCTACAATGCTCCCCAACTTATTCGCCATTAGTCGCTCTCCATACTCTTGCAGTTGGGCATCAAGATGCAATTTCAAGCTTTTACCTGCGATAGCAGGCGTATCTAGCCGCCCCTGCATATATGGATCGCGAGGACGGTTGAAATTATCCCGTTCAAAAAAATGTACCCCGCGCTGTCCGCGCAAAACCTCTTCGTAAGTCAGTTCCAATCCGTCGATGCCCACATAATCTCCCTGCCGGTAAGAGGCAAACCGCTCCTTCTTCAGCATACTTGCCGAAACCTCTCCGATATATCCCAGTACCACACCGGCACTGGGTCGGGGATAACTCCGGATAGAACGCTCCACCAATTGAAATCCCGGAAAAGCATACTGATTCTCCAGAAAACGAGCAGTCTGTTGCTCATTCAATTGAGATATAAATACACTTTGCCGGCGGGGACCATTTTGGAATTTAATTGCCTTTTCGATCATCTTACCGTACCGCGCGGTATCCAGATCGAGCATCCGACAGAAGGTAAATGTATCTATATTCCGGTCCACCTCACTGGGAGTGACCATCAAATCGTAAATCGGCTGATTGAAACACAATACACTATCATTGCGATCGTATATAATACCACGGGGCGGATACACCACCTTTCTATAGATGGCGATATCATTGGCCATAATTTTATACTTCTCTTCAAACAATTGAAGAAAAAGGAGCCGTATCAGGATAACCAGAGCTACCCCTATAAAGATCCCGGCAACAATGAATCGACGCGGATTTGCCGCATTGGACATGGGCTAACAGTTATGATAAAAGGAAACCGACACAAACCTATATCAAAAAACGGATTTTACCCAAAGGGGTACCGGTATATCCCATTTACTAATATCGGGATTTTATTTAGAGCGGAATAATGATTTTTTAACAGTTTATGAATGAAACCCGAACGCCTTTAACAATTTCATATCGAATATCAGCGATAAATTTGTTTCATCCTAAAAAAACTACACAGCTATGAGATTCAGAATAATTCCGGTTATTTTGACGGCTGCCGTCACCTCTCTAATTACATTATATATTGCCGATCATTCCAGACCGGCATCTTTGTCTTCTACCGCAGATTCGCACCGTCCTCCGGTGAATTTCGCGAATTTCAGCGGAGCGGCTCGAGTCGCAGGAGCTGCCCCAATTGATTTCCAGCCGGCAGCAGAGGCTGCGGTAGAAGCGGTGGTGCACGTTAAGACCACAAAAAAAGCGCGTACCGTAGTTGCAAAAGATCCCAGAGCTGAATTATTTGGCGATGACTTTTTTGGAGAATTCTTCGGTCGCCGACAATACTATATACCTCCCCAAATGGGCGCAGGATCAGGGGTTTTGATTTCTCCAGAGGGTCATATTGTCACCAATAACCATGTAATTGCCGGTGCCGACGAGGTTACGGTGACTTTTAATAATCGTTATACTACTCAAGCTAAAGTAATCGGGACAGATCCGTCTACGGATATTGCCCTTTTGAAAATCCAGGAGACCGGATTACCCTATATGGAATTTGGCAATAGCGATGAAGTAAGACTGGGTCAGTGGGTATTGGCAGTCGGTTACCCACTCACCCTCGATGCTACAGTTACCGCCGGTATCGTAAGTGCCAAAAGTCGCTCTCTGGGTATCAACCGCACGCAATCGGCACATGCTATAGAATCTTTCATCCAGACCGATGCTGCCGTAAACCCCGGTAACAGTGGCGGCGCACTCGTCAATACCAGCGGTCAATTGATCGGAATAAATTCCGCGATCGCCTCGCCCACCGGTTCATATGCAGGTTACTCTTATGCCATCCCTGCCAATATCGTTAGAAAAGTTACCAACGACCTCCTTCAATATGGGTCCGTACAACGCGCTTATCTCGGCATCGAATACCGCGAACGAAAATCATTGAGCAGAGAAGAATTGGATGCGATAGGTGTGGACCATCTCGATGGGGTGTTTGTTGAAAATGTGATGCCCGGAAGCGGAGCCGAAAAAGCGGGACTGAAAAAAGGGGACTTTATTACCAAGATAAATGGCGTGGATATCCGCACCGAGCCAGAATTATTAGAACAAATCGCTCGTTTTAAACCGGGAGATCATATTAGTCTAACCTACATCCGGAGCGGAAAAACACATGCTGCCACTGTGGAATTAAGAAATTTGGAAGGCACAACGGCTATCATTAAAAAGGACGCTCCCGCTACTGTGATGGGTGCAGGGATCCGACCGCTTACCAATCAGGAGAAGAATAATCTGGGTATCAAAGAAGGAGTTGTAGTAACCGATCCCGGCAACGGCGTCATCGGCAGTCAAACCCAAATTCGAAAAGGCTTTATCATCACCCATATAAACGAAAATGCAATTCGATCAATAACCGATCTGCAGCAGGCTTTGAGTCAAAAGGGACATATCCAGATTGCCGGCTTCTACCCGGGTCAGAAGGGGAAATATTATTACGGACTGAACATTCCTTAGGATAATAATAAGTAGCGGCTATATTGGACACTATCCAACAAATTCAGAATGCCCTTTTGTCGGGGCATTCTTTTTTTATTACCTTAAGCATTGCTATTGATAATTTTACCGAATATTTGCAGCAGCATTCAATAATTAATCCAAGAAATCATAAACCTCTGTGAAGTCAGTCTATATAACGAAACTATCCAAATGCCTGCCTAACACCCCTGTCGCAAATGATGAAATGGAGTCGGTGCTCGGCATGGTCGCTAACAAACCGTCAAAAGCCCGCGCCATAGTATTGAGAAACAACGGGATTAAATCCAGGTACTATGCTTTTCGAGATGGCAAAAGCACACATACCAATCACGAACTTGCAGCGATAGCTATCAAAAATTTGTTTCAAGATCCGAGTGATCTCTCCAGCATTGACCTGATTGCAGCGGGGACCACTTCACCCGAACAATTGTTGCCTTCGCATGCAGCGATGATTCATGGAGTGCTGGGCACTAACAAGGCAATAGAATTACTTTCTGCTTCCGGCGCCTGCTGCAGCGGGATCCAAGCTATGAAATATGCTTACACCGCTGTTGCCGCAGGATTAAGTCTGAACGCCGTCAGTTGTGGATCCGAAAAGCTCAGCAGCTGGATGCACGCCTCCCGATTTGAGCCGGAATTGAGCAACCTAAAGCAATTGGAGGAGAACCCTTACCTAGCTTTCGAAAAGGATTTCCTTCGTTGGATGCTCAGCGATGGAGCAGGTGCCGCGTTTCTGCAGCCCGAACCCGCCACGGATCATATTTCTCTTAAAATAGAATGGATCGAAATCACCTCCTTTGCACACGAACTCGAAGTTTGCATGTACGCAGGGGGAGTAAAAGATGGAAAAGAACTGATTGGTTGGAACGATCTGGAAACCGATAGTTGGTTGGACAAAAGCGTATTTGCGCTCAAACAAGACACTCGCCTGTTAGGCGAAAATATAGTCAAACTGGGCGGTGAATACCTGGCAACTTTGATGCAGAAACATAGTTTGACCAGTGGTCAGGTCGACTATTTCCTGCCACATATGTCGAGCGAGTTTTTCAAATTGCCGATTCAGGAACATCTAAGGAAGGCAGGCATGGATCTGCCTTTGGACAAATGGTTCTTCAACCTCCCTTATGTAGGGAACGTGGGCAGTGCATCACCATATCTGATGTTGGAAGAATTATTCCATAGTGGCAAACTGAAAGTCGGAGACCGCCTATTGGTGATGGTTCCGGAAAGTGCTCGTTTCTCCTATGCTTATCTTTATTTAACTGTTACCGGACCGACTGAGTAATTATGACTGAACAGCCCAGAATTCTGATTCTATACTATTCTCAAACCGGTCAGTTACGGAACATTCTGGATCGACTGGCAGAGCCGATGCTGGAAGCAGCCATTGTTGATTTTGTATCGATTGAACCGGCAAAACCATTTCCATTCCCTTGGAAGGCCTTCGATTTTTTTGACACCATGCCCGAAACGGTCAAGAGATTAGCCATACCTATGCAACCTTTACCGGAATGGGTGTGGCAGCATGAATACGATTTGGTGATTCTGGGATATCAACCCTGGTTTTTAAATCCTTCACTGCCGATCAGCTCCTTTCTAAAAGACAGTGAGGCAGCTCGATTACTTCGAGGCAAACCGGTCGTTACCGTGATTGGCAGTCGCAATATGTGGCTGCATGCACAAGAAAAAATTAAAGAAGACCTGACTGTAATCAATGCTGAGCTAGTGGGCAATATCGCTCTCACCGATAAAAGTCCGAATCTCGTTTCTACCTTAACCATTATCAGATGGTTGTTTAATGGACGGAAAGAAGCTTCGGGATTTTTACCCGCTGCAGGAATCCGGGATGAAGACATCCGAGCTGTCAGCCGCTTTGCTGCCCCTATAATAACTCATCTGAAAGAAAGAAGATTAGCGCAGTTACAAAAGAATCTATTGGCTTCGGGCGCGATACAATTAAAACCCGGATTAGTATTGCTGGAGCGGAGGGGTATTCGAAATTTCAGGAAATGGGCAGATTATATCCGGGCGAAAGGCGGACCTGCAGATCCGGCGAGAGCGGGAAGGGTGAATCTATTCAAAAGATTATTAATTGTTGCGATATTTATCCTCTCTCCTGTCAGTTCGACGCTTGCATTTATCCAAACCCGATTGCACATCAAAAAACTAAGAGATGATGTACGATATTTTGAAGGGGTGGATTACGAAATGAATAGAATTTGATCAATAAAAAAAACGTCCCAGAAACCTGAGACGTTTTTTTTATTTAGGAGCATCCGAACAATTATCGGATACCATGCATCATCTTCAGCAGCCATTTGTGGATTACGAACAAAATGATCGCTGCGGCACCGGCCATATATACGAAGATCATAAAGAAGTCGAACAGGTTTTCAATCTTCATTCCCAGGAAGCTTGGCTTTTCGGGACTTAGATTCCAGACTTCTACCCTTTCCAATTCCACTAGTTCACCACCTCTTTTTACCTTATCAAAACGAGAAGTAATCAGATACTTACCATCGCTAGATACTACTGCCTTATTCATCTTTGCATTGATCGCCTGCATCAATTTCAGGTGGTAGTTAGAAACTTCGCGAGTACCGTCCAGGAGTGTAAATGACTCGATTTTATCCTTATTCATAGATACCTCCGCAATTGGGAAGCTGGTATTGTTTTGCAAAGGAGCGCTCCAAACAGCAGAATCGATCGGATGAGCACTAATCTCGGTCAAAATCGACGGATCCGCTTCCACTACGCGGTCGATCTTCACCTCTTCGGGATAAAGGGCACTCAATTCACCGGCAAATTTGTTGGCAGTTGCAGTCGAAAGGAACCAAACCCCCATCAATAAGGAAACGAAACGCACCGGTGCCAGTTTAACTACCATGGAAAGACCGATTGGCGACAAGCAAAGTTCACCAACGGTATGGATCAGGTAAAGACCTACCAACCAAACCATGCTCACTTTGGTCCAAGGCTCGATATCGTTCACGCCCCATGCGATAAACAAATAACCCAATGCCAGAAACGCGAGACCCATAGATTGTTTAACCGGAGAAGACGGCTCTTTTCCTCTTTTAGCCAAGGCTGTCCAAACCGCTACCGCAACCGGAGCGAGCAATACGATAAACATCGCATTGAAAATTTGGAACAAGCTAGCTGGCATATTCCATCCAAAGATATTCCGATCAGTTTGCTCTTGCGCAAAGAATGTCAACGAAGCCCCGGCCTGTTCGAAGGCCGACCAGAAGAAGATCACAAAGAAAGCGATGATGAAGATCACCCAAATTCTGTCTCTTTCTACCTTAGTAAGTGATGATTCTGTAACAATAAGAAGCGGCAATACAATGCAGCAAGAGAAAATAACTGCCCCGATGGCATCAAACTCAAGTACTTGTTGGAACAGATAGTAAAGTAAAGCTAATCCACCTACGCCGAGCAAAATCTTAGTAAAACTTACTTTAGCAGCAGGGGTTGGAGTTCCATTTGAAGTTTCGGTTGGTGCAGGTGCAGGTGCCAGCCCTACAGGAGCACCATCAGGAGTAACCAACAGCTTATTCTTCTTAGCGATGAAGGCGATCAAACTGATGACCATCCCGATACAAGCTGCCAGGAATCCCCATTTAAAAGCTTCGGGAATAACGGCACCTGAATCAGTATAACGCTCGCCCAGGCTACCACAGATCACCGGTGCTAACAAGGCTCCCATGTTGATACCTTGATAGAAAATGGTAAATGCAGAGTCGACCCGACGATCATTTGGCGGATACAATTGCCCCACCATAGTAGAAATATTGGGTTTGAAGAAACCGTTACCGAAGATTAGAAAGCCCAGCCCGGTGTACATCAACATGGAAGCGGTGCCCACCTCACTATATATGTTCCCGCTCAGGAACATGAAAAACTGACCGGCGGCCATTAAAATTCCACCAAAAATGATCGAACGACGGTTACCCCAATATTTATCTGCGATATAACCACCCAACAGCGGAGTAAGGTAAACCAACCCGGTATAACTACCGTAAATTTGCGATGCAAATGCCTTGTCGAACAACAGCGCGTTCAACATGTACAGCGTAAATATGGCACGCATACCATAATAACTGAAGCGTTCCCACATTTCAGTGAAATACAAAAGGTACAGTCCTTTAGGATGACCTTGTTTTACTGCCGGATTTTGTGACATGAAGTATTTTTTTTGATAACAAGGGCGTAAGTTAATAAAAAATCAAAGTGGGGCATCTAACTGTAAATAAAATACCGCTAATGAGGGTATTTTTGAAATTGTGTACCCCAAAAAATGCTTGAGTATAAGCTTGTAACTATAATATTCACTAACAAGAGTTTATTTCGATTCCCTTTCACGGATAGCCGCGTAATCAAATACAAGTTGGGCAAAAGCTCTCACTCCGACAATAAAACCGGACTCATCCAGGTAGAATGATGCTGTGTGATGGGGAGCCGCCTTGGAGGGATCCACACCCTTGGGTTTGCCGCCTAAGAAAAAGAACAAACCCGGCACTTGTTCCGCATAGAATGAAAAATCCTCCGCCACTGTGCGCTGAGGCACCAGTAGAACATTTTGATCACCCGCGACACGCTCCAGGCTCGGCAGCATTTCCCGGGTGAGTGTCCTGTCGTTAGTTGTGACAGGGAAATGAACGGAATAAGGCACCTCCACCTCGGCGGTAGCGCCCGCTGCCGCAGCGACATGCTCTGCTATTCTTTTGATATTATCAAACATCATTTTCTCATCCTCCTTGCTCAGCGCGCGGACTGTACCCGTCATTACCACCTCCTCCGGGATAATATTAAACCGATTCCCTCCCTGAATAGAACCAATGGAAATAACACCTGCATTCTCGGTCACATTCAGATTCCGACTCACAATGGTTTGCAAAGCCGTAACCACCTGCGCCGCGGTGACGATCGGATCGACTCCACTCCAGGGAGATCCTCCGTGAGCCGGTTTCCCACGAATGGTTACCTTAAAATCACAAGCACTTGCCATCGTCCCGCCGGGTCGGTAAGTAATTTTTCCAACATCGATCAGGGCGTCACTATGTAATCCAAATATGGCCTCCACCTTAGGATTTTCCATAACCCCCTGTTTGATCATCAATGCGGCACCACCCTCTTCGCCCGGAGGCGGTCCCTCTTCTGCCGGCTGAAAAATAAACTTCACAGTACCGGGAAGCTCCTCTTTTAATTCAGTGAGCAAAGAAGCCGCCCCCATCAAAATAGCCACATGAGCATCGTGTCCGCAGGCGTGCATCACTCCCACGGATTTACCATCATAATCCATTTTAACCTTAGAGGCAAAAGGCAAATCCGTTGCTTCGGAAATAGGCAGGGCGTCCATATCAGCCCTCAGCGCTACTACCGGACCCGGTCGGGCGCCCCGAAGAATCCCTACCACACCTGTATGCGCAACCCCTGTTTGCACTTCCATACCAAGGGAACGAAGATGTGCCGCCACCTTTTCGGCAGTCCGAAACTCCCGATTCCCCAATTCCGGATGTTGATGGATATCGCGTCTCCATTCTATCACTTGATTTTCGATCCGCTTCGCAATCGCATCAATCCTCAGTTCAATATCCTTCGATTGAGCAAAACTGAGACTCGGCAAAAGGCAAACACACAATAATATTCTGGAAAACATAAACCAATTTGGAAACAAATTACAAAACATATGCTAATAAAAAATTCATCATGTCAGAGCGCTAAAATACCTCTAAAGACAATGAAATTCAATATAATACAAAAAAAATACAGGTTTTAGCGATTTTTTTCCTAACTTTGTTCACCGTCCATTGAAATATTAATTATTTCAATATCATCTGCTCCGCAAGGATTCGCGGCAGATTTCTCAGCGATTATCGCACATATTTACTGTTTTCATTTATACCCACGGGCGGACGGGTTATTTAATCATCTGTATATCACCCTTTTTCAAGGGATTGGTGTGCACAAAACTTGTTGCCTATGTTTGACCAAAAGCCTTACAAAGCGTACAGCAATCACAATTTCAGAACTATCCCCCAGGTAGAGCGTTTTTTATCTGAGGATGAAAAGAACGCGATTGATGTAGTCGGTACAGTGCTCCCTTTCAAAGTAAATACTTATGTTCTGGACGAATTGATCCAATGGGAGAATGTTCCCAACGATCCCATTTTTACCCTTACGTTCCCGCAAAAAGAGATGTTGCAGCCCCGTCATTTTGAAATGGTGGATCAGGCGCTGAAATCCGGAATGCCTAAAAACGAACTCAAGCAGTTGGTAAATAAGATTCGCCTCCAGCTCAACCCTCATCCAGCCGGACAGATGGAGCATAATGTTCCCGAATTAAACGGCGTTCGACTTACCGGTATTCAACATAAATACGACCAAACAGTTTTATTCTTCCCCAATCACGGGCAGACCTGCCATGCCTATTGTACTTTTTGCTTTCGCTGGCCTCAATTTGTGGGCATGGACGAGTTAAAGTTCGCCATGAGGGAGACTGATTTGTTAATCGAATATCTTCAGGAGCATCCCGAAGTGACTGATATACTATTCACCGGTGGTGATCCTATGATCATGAATGCGGATCGATTGAGAATGTATATTGAACCATTGTTGGAGGCTGATCTGCCGAATCTGAAAACGATCCGTATTGGTACCAAATCCTTAAGTTTCTGGCCTTATCGATTTATCAACGATAAAGATTCTGAAGATGTACTGAAACTTTTCGAAACCGTTATTCAAAAAGGGAAACACCTTGCGATAATGGCGCATTTTAGTCATCCCCAGGAATTGAAAACTGCAGCTGTAAAAGAAGCTATTCGTCGGATCAGAAATACGGGGGTTCAGATTCGCACTCAATCGCCCGTAATGCGCAATATTAATGATGACCCTCAGGTATGGGCAGATATGTGGAAGCAGCAAGTTAATCTGGGTTGTATTCCTTATTATATGTTCATTGCCAGAGACACCGGCGCGCAGGAATATTTTTCTGTTCCTCTGGAGCAATGTTGGCAGATCTTCCAGCAAGCCTATCAACAAGTGAGTGGTATTTGTCGTACAGTTCGCGGTCCGAGCATGTCTGCCGGTCCGGGTAAAGTTCAATTGCTGGGTACCGCTGAAATAAAGGGTGAAAAAGTTTTCGTTTTAAGGTTTATTCAGGGTCGGAATCCCAACTGGGTGCATCGTCCGTTCTTTGCGGCTTATGATGAAAACGCTGTTTGGCTCGACGATCTGCAACCGGCCTTCGACGAAGAGCACTTCTTCTTCGAAACCGAAGAAAGAGAACTCGCATAATTGGGTTTCCGCGCTGACGCGCGGAAACGTGCGAACAGATTGCTGATCGCAATCTGTGTTCGTGTCTCGGACTTCGTCCTCGACGTGCGAAGCCTTCGGCTGTGC
>CAZWPF010000059.1:0-19750 GCA_964636205.1 uncultured Chitinophagaceae bacterium
ACATGGCATCAGTAATGATCATTTCGCAAATAGTCCGAAGCCCGCGACCTCACAATTTGAATACCACGGCTTTGTCTACCATGTAGTCCAGTGCTTCATCATCGACTATGAGTTCGATTCCCTCGTATTCGAATAATTTGGCGTATTGCTTGATCAATGCGTTTTTGGGTTCGGTCAGAATCCGTTTCAACGCGTCCCGGTCCAATGGGTTTAGATAAGTTACCAATGGCAAACGCCCCAATAATTCAGGAATCAATCCGAAGGTACGCAGATCTTGTGCGTTGACGTATTGCAGCAAATTAGACCGATCCAGTTCGGTAGTTGATTTGATAGCCTGATAACCGATTGCGGAGGTTTGCACCCGGCGAGCGATCATCTTGTCGATACCTTCGAAGGCACCACCACAGATAAACAGAATATTCTGGGTATTTACCTTCACCATTTTTTGTTCGGGGTGTTTCCGGCCTCCCTGTGGCGGTACCAACACTTCGGCACCCTCCAGCAATTTGAGCATTGCTTGTTGTACCCCTTCGCCACTCACATCCCTGGTGATGGAAGGATTGTCGCTCTTACGGCCGATTTTATCGATTTCATCGATATAAACAATACCTTTTTCAGCAGCAGCTACATCATAATTACAGGCTTGTAATAATCGGGAAAGGATACTTTCCACGTCTTCTCCCACATAACCTGCTTCAGTGAATACGGTTGCGTCTACGATAGCGAAAGGCACTTGCAGCAATCTGGCGATAGTTTTTGCCAACAAGGTTTTGCCGGTACCGGTTTCCCCAACCATGATGATATTTGATTTTTCAATTTCCACATCATCTTGTGGTGGGAACATGAGCCTTTTGTAGTGGTTGTAAATAGCAACGGACAATATTTTCTTGGCATCATCTTGTCCGATAACGTATTGATCCAGAAAGGCTTTTATTTCTCTGGGTTTGTAAATCTTGTGATCACTTACATCGTAAGAATCCTTCTTTTTCTCTATTTTGTTGCCTGTCGCTTCTTGAAGGAGAAAATGAGCATTCTCAATACACTGGTCGCAAATATTCCCTTTAACCCCGGTAAAAAGTATATTAACTTCCTCTTCCCGCATGTCGCAGAAAGAGCATCTACGTTCACTTTGCTTTGCCATAAATGGATATAGTAAGTTGCAAAAATACGAAGAGTTTGACAAACCACGCGTTTTCGTGCTGCTGCCTGAATATGTAGGTGATATGCGATAAATCGCGATCATCAGCGGGGTCAATTCACGCCTATATTCTAATTGAGTCGCAAATTGGGAGCGTGAAAACGGTGATGCATTTCAGGTTGCAAAATATATTCGCTTGCAGATCAGCGGTTTTTTTTGATATGTCGGGAAATGTCGAAGTGTGTATTTGTTTATTTTCCTTTTCAAGAAAGATTTTATTTGCCCCCCTAATTGCGGTATTTTTTTTGCAACTTTGCGTTTGTTTGTTTAAAATATCCAGCCGCGTAGTTTTATATGGGATTGTTTAACTTTCTGACTCAGGAGATAGCTATTGATTTAGGTACTGCCAACACGCTGATCATACATAATGATCAGGTGGTAGTGGACGAACCGTCGATTGTGGCACGCGATCGAAGTACAGGTAAGATAATAGCAGTAGGGAAAAAGGCCATGATGATGCACGAGAAGACCCATGAGCATCTCAAGACTATTCGTCCGTTGAAAGACGGTGTGATAGCTGATTTCGACGCGGCTGAGGGTATGTTGCGGGAGATGATCAAATTGGTTTATCCCAAAAAACCACTTTTCCCACCAAGCTGGAGAATGGTGATTTGCATCCCTTCTAGCATTACTGAAGTGGAAAAACGCGCGGTTCGTGACTCAGCAGAGCAGGCGGGCGCAAAGGAAGTATATATGATCCACGAGCCGATGGCAGCTGCGCTGGGTATCGGTATTGATGTGGAGGAGCCTACCGGAAATATGATCATTGATATCGGAGGTGGAACCACCGGTATTTCCGTAATCTCATTGGGCGGCATCGTTTGTGATCAGTCTATCCGGATCGCAGGTGACGAATTCACTGCTGATATTATGGAGGCAATGCGCCGTTATCATTCTCTGATGATTGGGGAACGCACTGCCGAACAAATTAAAATACATGTTGGGTCAGCACTGAAGGATCTGGATAATCCTCCGGATGATATCGCAGTAAACGGTCGGGATCTGGTGACCGGTATTCCAAAGCAAATTATGGTTTCTTACCAGGAAGTCGCTGAAGCTTTGGATAAATCTATATTCAAAATAGAAGAGGCAATTCTCAAAGCGCTCGAAAGCACGCCACCTGAGCTGGCTGCAGATATCTACCGGAGAGGTTTGTATCTGACCGGTGGTGGGGCCTTGTTGCGCGGGTTGGATCGCCGGATTTCTTATAAAATTAAGCTGCCGGTGCATGTTGCGGACGATCCGCTGCGTGCAGTGGTTCGCGGTACCGGTATGGCATTGAAAAATCTTGGCAAGATGCAGCCATTTTTGATGAAGTAACGCTAATTCTTTCTAACGTAGATCGTGTCCGGGAGGGTTGACTATCAAACAGTTGACTCCAGTGTACATCTCCATAATACAGGGTGCCGGTGCATAACTTTATACTGTTCATTCGCCGTTTTTTCGACTGGATCCTGTTTCTGGGCTTGGTAGTGATATGCTTTGTGCTAATCGCCCGAACCAGAAATATGATGCAGGGTAACGATATACTTAGTTCTGCAAACAGGATTACAGGATATTTATATGATAAGCAAGCGGGGGTTGTCGATTATTTTGGGCTTCGAAGAATGAATGACAGCCTGCTTTTGGAGAATGCAAGATTGAGAGAAGAATTGGGATATTTTGCTTCCGTTGATACTTTGGAGGGAAATCCTGTAGGTAATCTCTTGACAGACTCATCAGCTTTGGTGCAATACGCACAATATTCTATTCACAAAGCTCGGGTGATCAGCAATTCAGTGAGCGCCAGTGATAATTACATTACTATTAATCGGGGCTCGGATCACGGAATTCGAAAGGATATGGCCGTAGTTTCAGGAACCGGTGTGGTCGGACGCGTTACAAATGTCAGTCCGAGATTCGCCACCGTCCTTTCCATTTTGAATTCAAAACAACCGGTGAGTGCCAAATTACCTGCCGGACATTTCAGCTTTGTGTATTGGGAAAAGGGTGCTCGTCCTGATGAATTATTTATGGCGGATATTCCGCAGGAAATCCATGTCGCCATCGGTGATTCCATTCTCACTACTAGTTATTCCACTATATTTCCACGTGATTTATTGATCGGTACCGTAACCCGAATCGATATTCGCGAAAAAGATAATACGCAATTGCTGCACATTAAACCGGCTACCAACTTCCGAAATTTGCAGTATGTATACGTAATTCAAGACGATCTTATTCCCGAGCGCCGGGTTCTTGAAGATTCCGTAAAAAAGAAGAAATGAGTGATTACCTGAAAAATTTTTTACGATTCTGTCTGATCATAACCATTCAGGTGTTGATCCTCAACAAGATTCCCCTTAGGTGGTGGTCGCAACCAATGGGTTTTCCATTGTTTATTCCCATGCTTTACCCCCTTTTCATTCTATTACTTCCATTCAGGACCCCTCTTTGGCTGATCTTGATTTTGGGGTTTGTAACCGGATTGACGATCGACACCTTTATGAATACTGCCGGAATGCACGCTCTGGCTACAACCGTCATCGCATTTCTCCGCCCCTTTATTCTCAATGCTCTTCTTCCCAGAAATCAGGAAGAATATGCCGGTCAGTCACCCGGACTGAGAAATATGGGTTGGTTTCCCTTTCTCACATATAGTTTTTTTCTGATCCTGATTCATCATTCCGTATATTTTATAGTTGAATTGTGGAGTTTGAAGAATATAGGGTATCTGTTTTTGAAAATTCTGGCATCTACACTTACTACAATACTTTTCGTTATCAGTTACTTACTGCTGTTTACCAGACAAAACGCCCGGTAAAGTCGTTTTTTCGTATTTTTGCACCCCTTTATGAATCTTGGGGTGCTGCTGGGAATGTATCAGAATGATACCCGCCTGAAAGAATTGGCGGCCGGATTCCTATTGCCCGATCATAAGGTTAGAGTTAAACTGGAAGGCCTGCAGGGAGCCGCTCCCGGATTTGTCGCTACAGCTATCTGGTCACTGTCAGACTATAATCATGTGTTTGTACTGACCGATAAAGAAGAGGCCGCTTATTTCCACAATGATTTAGAATACCTTACCAATGCTCTGGATATCTGCTTCTTCCCGGATTCTTTCAAGCGATCCGGTAAATATGGCGAGTTAGATAGCAGCCATGTCATGTTGCGTACCGAAGCACTTACAAAATTCGGTAAGTCGGGCGCCGACAGAGGTGTTCATAAGAAGGTACTTGTTACCTACCCCGAAGCTTTATTCGAAAAAGTAGTTCATCCAAAAACACTTTCAGGTAATACCATACAGGTGCGAAATGGAGAGCTATTGGACGTGGATGGGTTGCTGGAGCGACTGACCAAAATTGGTTTTCGAAGGGAGGATTTTGTGTATGAGCCTGGACAGTTTGCGGTACGCGGTGGTATCCTAGATATTTATTCGTTTGGAAATGAACATCCGTTTCGGATTGAGTTATTTGGTAATGAGGTGGATAGCATCCGAATCTTCAACCCTGAAACACAGCTTTCCGAGCGGAAATTGGTGCAAGTCTCCATTCTTCCCAATATCGAAGGAGGTTTTGACAAAGGTGAGAAGGTGTCGCTGCTCGATTATCTACCGGAGAATACCGTCATCTGGTTTAAAGATGTCGATTTCGCACTCAGCCGACTTCAAAAGTTAGAGCAAGATTTACCAGAAAATTTAGAGGTCGGACAAGTCGCAATCGATTATGATGAAGAGTCAATAACCCGATATACAAAGGAAGATTTTGAAGTAATCGATGAATGGGCTGAGAAGGTGAGGAGGCGTCATTTACTGGAATGGTATGGTCATACGCTCGAAAGATTTACGGACGAGAAACTGACCGCAACGGTAAATTTTAATACAGAAGAGCAACCGGTATTTAACAGGCAGTTCGACCTGCTTATAGCAGATCTGAAACTGCGTGCCTCACAAGGTTATACCACTTGCATTTTCGCTGAGAATCCCCGACAACTAGAGCGGCTCAGGGCTATTTTCGAAGACCTGGACAATACGGTCAACTTCGTGCCCGTTCCGGTGCCAGTCAGCAAAGGGTTTATTGATCACGAACAAAAAATCGCCTGCTATACAGATCACCAAATTTTTCAGAGGTATCATAAGTATAAGGTAAGGCAAACATATAGTAAGGGCAAGGCGCTAACTATCAGGGCTCTGCGCGAATTGCAACCGGGTGATTTTGTGACGCATATCGATCACGGTATAGGGCGGTATAGCGGACTGCAAAAGATTGAGGTTAATGGTAGCATGCAGGAGGCTGTTAGAATTATATACAGAGACAACGATGTGCTGTATGTTAATATTAACTCCCTGCACAAAATCAGCAAATACACCGGTAAAGACGGGTCTCCTCCCAGAATCAACAAGCTGGGTAGCGATACCTGGGAAAAGCTGAAGAATAAAACCAAACGTCAGGTTAAGGATATCGCGGCAGACCTGATTCGGCTGTATGCTAAGAGAAAAGCATCACAAGGTTTTGCGCATTCACCGGATACTTATCTTCAAACCGAATTGGAAGCCTCGTTTATTTATGAGGATACACCCGATCAAAGCAAGGCAATTGCAGATGTGAAGCGTGATATGGAAGCACCGGCACCCATGGATCGATTGGTTTGTGGTGATGTAGGATTTGGAAAGACAGAGGTGGCGGTCAGAGCCGCATTCAAGACTGTTGCCGATTCAAAACAGGCAGCTGTACTTGTCCCCACAACGATTCTGGCTTATCAGCATTTCCAAACCTTTAGCGAAAGATTACGTGATTTCCCTTGTAATATCGACTATATAAGTCGCTTCAAAACAACAAAAGAAAAGAAGGAAACTCTTAAGCGATTAGAAGAGGGTAAAATTGATATCCTGATTGGTACCCATGCTATATTAGGTAGCTCAGTTAAATTTAAAGATCTCGGTCTGCTGATTATCGATGAGGAACAAAAATTCGGGGTCGCTGCTAAGGAAAAATTGAGGGAGCTAAAGGCGAACGTGGATACGCTTACTCTTACCGCAACACCGATCCCGAGAACATTGCAGTTCTCCTTGATGAATGCGAGAGACCTTTCTATTATCAATACGCCTCCACCCAACAGGCAATCGGTACATACGGAGATTCTGTTTTTCGACGAACAAACAATCCGGGATGCAATTTATCATGAAGCCGAGAGAGGCGGACAGGTTTACTTCATTCATAATCGGGTACAGAGTTTGCCGGATATGGTAAGTAAACTTCGCACGCTATGTCCCGACTTGGATATTGCAATGGCACATGGTCAAATGGACGGCGCTACTTTGGAGAAGACCTTGATGGCGTTTATCGAGCGAAAGTATGATGTGCTCTGCTGCACCAATATCGTGGAGAGTGGGGTAGATATCCCTAATGCAAATACCATTATCATCAATAATGCCCATCAGTTTGGGCTGAGCGATTTACACCAATTGCGGGGTCGTGTAGGAAGAACCAACAAGAAGGCCTATTGCTATCTGCTGGCACCTCCATTAAGTACCCTGCCTTCAGATAGTCGCAAACGATTGCAAACTTTGGAGCAGTTTAGTGAACTGGGAAGCGGTTTCCAGATCGCAATGAGGGATCTGGACATCAGAGGTGCGGGCAATTTATTGGGCGGCGAACAAAGCGGGTTCATTGCAGATATCGGATTGGAAATGTACCAGAAGATCCTGGCAGAAGCAATGCACGAACTGAAGAGCACTGATTTCAAAGACCTGTTTAAGGAAGAATTAGATCGGAAGAAGGACTTTGTTGCTGATTGCACTATTGATACAGATCTGGAAATTCTGATTCCGGATAATTACGTTGAAAATATCACGGAGCGATTATCGCTCTATACCCAACTAGATGATCTAGAGACAGATGAGGAACTGGAGAAATTTGCCAATCAATTAAAAGATCGATTCGGACCGATCCCGTCTAAAGTAGAGGCTTTGTTCGTTACCATCAAATGTCGTAGAAAGGCTAAGGAATTAGGATTTGAAAAGCTGATTCTTAAAAATCAACAGCTCAGACTGTATTTTATCAGCGATCCGGACTCGGCTTATTTCGAATCAGATACCTTCCAATCCATAATGACGCATATTCAGACTAGTATCAATAAAGCCCGACTCAAGCAAGTAGGTAAGAATTTTATGCTAATTGTCGACGGTATCAGAGATATGAACCAAGTCTACAGCTTTTTCGAGCGCATTAGTCAGTAAATATTTAAAGTATTTCTATAATTCTGTATATTAGCCGATTCGTTTGATAACAGTAAACAAATATGGAGGCTGAGATGAATACTCAGGGCTACGCAATCAGCGGTGGCTCGGAAGGGAAAAGTCGATTGAATTTATTGGCATCAGTAATGCAACCCTATACAGAGGCACTGCTTCAAAACTTGGGACTGGGATCAGGCGCTAATTTTTTGGACAATGGCTGTGGCGGGGGTAATGTAGCTATGATGGCTGCTCAGATAGTGGGTGAAACCGGCAGCGTTACAGCGATTGATTTTGATCCTGAGATAATAAGTTTGGCGGAGAACGATCGTAAACAAGCCGGGATCGAGCATTTGAGTTTTCAAGTAAAGAATGCCTATGAGCTTGATTTTGAGAGTCAATTCGACTTTGCCTATGCTCGTTTTTTACTTTCACATCTGAAAAATCCATTGCAGGCTTTGCAAAGGATGCGAAAAGCAGTGAAGCCCGGCGGAAAAATAGTCGTCGAGGATGTTCATTTCAGTGGACATTTTTGTTACCCCGCAAATTCTTCTTTTGATCAATATTTGAATTTGTATAGTCAGGTGGTCGCCCGAAGGGGAGGTAATGCCGATTTGGGACCGCAAATTCCCGAACTCTTCCGTCAGGCGGGCATCGAAGATGTCGGCTTCGACGTAATCCAACCTTGTTTTGACAAGGGCGAAGGCAAATGGATGGGATACATTACCCTTATGCGCATTCGCGAAGCCGTTTTGGAAGCTCGACTCCTCGATGTCAAGCAATGGGAAACGTTAATTGGGCAATTTGAGAAATTCACCAGCAGAAACGATTCCATTATCAGTTTGCCGAGAATTTTCAGAGTTTGGGGTACGCGCAGTGATTTCTAAAGCGGATTATTTAAAATTATATTCATTTAAAATTCAGGGTTTCTATTTTCGAGTCCTTTAACACTTCGCGTCCCGTAAAGCAGTCTTTATTTGTTATTTTTGTCCGCCCTGCATAAATACAGGCAGACAACTATGCGAAGCATTTTTATTAAAGAGATAAATTCATTCTTTAGCTCAATTGTCGGATACGTAGCTGTCCTTGTCTTCTTGGTAGCCTGTGGTTTGTTTCTTTGGATTCTTCCCGATTCCGGTATTCTCGACTATGGCTATGCTTCAATGGACCGTTTTTTTGAGATGGCTCCGTGGTTTTTAATGTTGCTGATTCCTGCTATCACCATGCGTTCTTTTGCCGATGAGTTTAAGGGTGGAACTATAGAGTGGTTATCTACCAAGCCTCTGCGAGATACAGATATTATTCTCGGGAAATATTTTGCCTCGCTTGCATTGATCTTATTTGCATTGTTGCCGACTTTGATATATGTATACACTATCGATAACTTATCGATGATCGAAGGGAGTCTGGATAGTGGTGGTATTATCGGTTCTTATATCGGACTAATGTTTTTGGCTGCGAGTTTTGCTGCAGTTGGCATCTTTTGCTCATCTCTGACCAGTAATCAGGTAGTAGGTTTCTTGGTAGCCTTATTTGCTTGTTTCATTTTGTATAGCGGTTTTGATTCTTTTAGCCGGATGCCTGTATTTGCCGGTGGAGCCGACTATTATCTGAATATGATTGGCATCTCATTCCATTACTCTTCGATCAGTCGCGGTGTTATTGATTCCAGAGATGTGATTTATTTTTTGTCTGTCATCATTTTATTTATTGCTCTGACCAGGGTATCTGTAAATAGCAGAACCTGGGATACGGCGATTCAGGATTAATATATTAGCAAAGCAATAAGGAATATGGCGAAGACAGCATCCCGCAAACGTAAACAACAACAACGGCAAGCCCTGATCAGGTTGTTGATACTGATGGGTATTTTGGTCTGTTGTAATATGCTGGCTGTAAGGTTTCATTACAAATTGGATCTCACAGCCGATAAGCGGTTCACCCTTGCACCGGTAACCATAAATATGCTGGAGCAATTAGAGGATGTAGCTGTAGTGACAGTTTATCTCGAAGGAGAAGGTTTCCCCGCCGGTCTGCAACGGCTAAAGGATGCTACCCGTGAGCGTTTGCAAACCTTCCGTGAAATCTCCAACAATAAAGTAGTCTATCGTTTTGTAGACCCCTCGGAAGCCGCCGATGAGAACGAACGCATGGCGATGTACAAAAAACTGAGCGACAAAGGCATCCTGCCTGCAGGTATCAATGTCAGCAAAGATGATAAGTACACGCAGCAGATGATCTTCCCTTACGCCTTGGTTGCATACAATGGAAAGGAGATGGCGGTTCGTTTGCTCGAAAATAGCTCAGGTGTTATCAATCCGGCAATCATTACCAGATCCGAAGCTCAGCTCGAATATAAATTGGCCAATGCCATCCATATGCTGACCTTCCCGGATAAGCCAAGGGTAGGATATCTGGTTGGTCACGGACAGCCTTTAGGTCCGGAAACCTACGACATGCTGACCACACTCAGTCGTTTCTATTATGTCGATACCCTCGATCTGTACGATAACTACTATATTCCTTCTCCTATACGTACTTTGATTGTCAATAAACCCACCGAGACTTTCGACGATAAGGAGAAATTCAAAATAGATCAGTTTATCATGAGGGGGGGAAGAGTAATTTGGTGTCTCGACATGTTGCATACACCAATGGATAGCTTAATGCACTCCCAACAATTCCTCGCAATGAGCTATGATCTGAATTTGGACGATATGCTGTTCAAATACGGTGTGCGGGTTAATACTAATCTTATCGAAGATATCCAATGTAATACCATCCCGGTGGTCAATCCAACAACCGAAGAGCGGGCAGATATAACCTTACATAACTGGATTTATTTTCCGGTATTTACCCCATCTTCCAAGCATCCTATTGTTAAAAACATGGATGCGGTGATGAGCGTCTTTGCCAATAGTATCGATACCATCGCTAATCCGGAAGTACGCAAGACTATTCTATTAGAGTCTTCTAAATACAGTCGGGTCGCTGCCGCACCGGTAAGAGTAAATTTGGGCATGTTGCGCTATCAGCCACGCCCGGAACTATTCAATAAACCTTACCAGCCCGTTGCCGTACTGCTGGAAGGTCAGTTTGGCTCTATCTTCAGAAATCGTCTCCATAAAAATTTCCTCGATATTCTAAGAGATTCCCTGAAGAGACCTTTTGTTGAGAAGTCGGAAGCCGAAGGACAAATGATCGTGATTGCAGATGGAGATGTTTTCCTCAACGATTTTGATCCCCGTAGAGGACCGACCGAAATGGGCTACTGGAAGTTTGCCAATCCTCCCGCTATGTTTGCGAACAAAGATTTTTTCTTAAACTGTGTGGAGTATCTGACAGATCCTAATAGCCTTCTGGAAGCAAGAACAAGGGAAACACGGTTACGTTTACTCGATGCTGGAAGGGTTCAGAAAGAAAGAAATACTTGGGTGATCGTAAACATTGGAGTGCCTGTAGGGTTGATTCTGATTTTTGCATCAGTTTACCTATTCTTCCGTAAAAGGAAGTATGAGCGCAGAGCGTAGGTTTTGACGGATGAATACCCGAATTGATTTGAGAATGAAATGAAACAGAATTATGAAGAAAACCTTGATTTACCTTGTGTTGTTGGTCTTGTTGGTGGCTGGCGTCTGGTATATTCTTAATAATAACGACAACCAACCCTTTGTACAAGACGAAGCGGGTTTTACTGTCAAAGACACCGGTAATATCGGAAAGATCTTTCTTGCCAATTCAAGAGGACAAAGTGTATTGCTGGAACGTACTGAGAATGGTTGGATGGTTGACAAAAACTTTAAAGCACTCCGAGCACCGGTAAATACTTTACTGACTACGCTTTATAAGCAAGTGGCAGATATGCCCGTTCCTGAACGACAACATAATATGGTTGTTACCAGTATGGTTAGTAACGGTATTAAAGTAGAATTATATGATCGAAAGGGCCGACCTATGAGGGTATTCTATGTAGGCGAGGAAGCTTACAATATTTCCGGAACTTTCATGCTTATGGATGGTGCTGCCCGTCCTTATATCGTAAACATCCCCGCATTCAGCGGTGTGCTTACTCCCAGATTCTCGCCATACGAGCGCGACTGGAGGGATCGCACCGTGTTTAATATCGCGGCAGAGGAGATAGAGGAGATTTCTATTAGCTATGATGATCAGCCCATGCATTCTTTCGTAATCAAACGCGAGGGTAATGATGTGAAGGTTCAGATCGACTCAGCGCTGCAAGGGCTTGGTGAACTGAACAATAATCGACTAACTGCCTACTTGGGCTTTTTCACAAATGTCAACTGTGAGGGCTATACCAACGGAGATTTGTTTATGGATTCAGTCATTCGTTCCGTGCCCCGGAAATGTGTGGTAGATGTGAAAGGTAAGAATGGTTATCATCAATCAGTCGTCGTATATTGGAGACCACTGGATAAGAGAAGTAAGAACCTGGATACGCCTTTGCCCGGACATAGAAATGAATTCGACTCAGACAGATTCTATGCGGTGCTAAATAATGGTAAAGACACTGCAGTGATTCAAAGAGCGGTCTTCGATAAAATCTTCAGAAGCGGTTACGAATTCTATCAGGATACACAACCGGAAGAAGAAGTGGAGCACGAACACCATCACCACCATCAACATTAATATTTCGGAGTTTAACGGTGATTCCGATTGCTACCAACAGAGTGACTTATGATAACATTAGAACAATTGCGACTCTGGTGTAACGGCACTTTGATTTCCAATGAATCGGAAGGGCAGGTGGCAATTCTGATCACCGATAGCAGAAAAATCCGACGTCCCGAAAGGGCATTATTTATCGCTTTAGACACCGATCAGCGCGACGGACATCAATTCGTTCGTGATGCCTGGCAAAAGGGTGTCCGGATGTTTCTAGTATCAAAAAAGGCCGATTATTCTTCCTTTCATCAGAGCAGTTTTATCCTAGTAGATAACACTCTGCAGGCATTACAAAGCATCGCAGTCGGAGTCCGTAATACCTTTGATATTCCGGTAATCGGGATCACCGGTAGCAATGGCAAAACTGTCGTTAAGGAATGGCTGGGACAGCTACTTTCAGAAAAATATAGGGTGCTGAGAAGTCCGTTGAGTTATAACTCCCAAATCGGTGTGCCACTTTCTATTTGGCAATTAAACGACTCTCACGAACTGGCCATTTTCGAAGCAGGAATTTCCAAGCCGGGGGAAATGGAAAAGCTGGAGAGAATGATACAGCCGGAGTGGGGCATCTTTACTAATATTGGCGAAGCTCATTCAGAGGGATTTCCTGATATCAGAGTAAAGATCCAGGAAAAACTGACGCTTTTCCACCATTCCAAATATTTGATTTATTGCGCCGATTATCAATTGGTAGATGAGCAGATCAAAGATTTTGCTTATCAGCTACATCAAGATTTTGGTCGCAAAATTCAATTGATAACCTGGGCGCGGACTCGTAAAGATGCAGACCTGGTTATTGAAAATATTATTGAGGAAGATGCTTCAACTCGCATAGACGCGACTTTCCGCGGGGAGCGGTTGTCTATAGCTGTTCCATTTACAGATACCGCATCTGTAGAGAACGCTTTGCATTGCTGTTGCACCTTGTTTGCCTTGGGAATTGCAAGTTCGGAGATCATTTCAATGATGCAACATTTGCAACCCATCGCCATGAGGATGGAACTGAGGCACGGTATAAATGATTGCACCATCATTAACGATGCTTATAATTCTGATCTCACTTCAATAGGTGTAGCATTGGATTTTTTGTTGCAACAAAGGCAGCACCAAAAACACACCGTGATCTTGTCGGATATATTACAGAGCGGCAAGCCGGAACTGGAACTTTATCAAGAAGTGGCTGAGGCAATTCGACGTAGAGGAATCAATCGATTCGTCGGTGTCGGATATGCTATTCTACGACATAAGCATCTGTTCGAACAAGGAATGGAAACCCGATTCTTCCTTTCAGTTGATGAGTTGTTACAGCATATTGACGAACTGGATTTTTCAGATGAGGCCATACTACTGAAGGGTGCACGCTCATTCGGATTTGAACGGGTATCTACACGATTAGAGTTGGGGATCCATCAAACTGTTTTAAAGGTGAATCTCTCGGCTATCGTCAACAACTTCAATACCTACAGACAGATCATCAGTAATGATGTGAAGATGATGGCGATGGTTAAAGCTTTTTCTTATGGTAGTGGAAGCCATGAAATTGCACGCAGCCTCGAGTATGCGGGCGTCGATTACCTGGGGGTTGCCTATACCGAAGAAGGGGTGGATTTGCGGAGAAATGGAATCAACGTCCCGATTATGGTGATGAGTCCGGATATGGGTTCTTTCGATCGAATGATTTCTTGGAAACTGGAACCTGAAATCTTCAATTTTAGATCACTTGAGCATTTTCTGAGAGTCGCTGCAAACAGAAAGGTAGAAGCTTACCCGATCCATATTAAACTGGATACAGGTATGCATCGTTTGGGTTTTTTGCCACACGAAGCCGATGAGTTGATCCAAAAATTGCGACTGAATAAAGAGATAAAGGTGGCCAGTATCTTCAGCCACCTAGCGGGCAGCGACAGCGAATATCACGACGGTTTTACAAAGACGCAGGCTAAGGTGTTCGAAGAGGTGAGTCGGAAGATTATCGACGGATTGGGTTACACGCCAATGAGACATTTATGCAATTCTGCAGCCATCGCCCGACATCCTAATTTGCATTATGATATGGTGCGCTTAGGACTGGGCTTGTATGGAATGGACGATAGCGGGTTTTTAGACAGCCGATTGCAAGAGGCCGGTACCCTCACCACTACCGTCGCTCAAATCAAGGAAATTCCTGCCGGAGATACGATCGGTTATAATCGAATGGGTGTGGCGGAAAGGAAGACGAAATTAGCGATCATCAATATTGGTTATGCTGACGGATATCCCCGTTCTTTAGGTAATGGAAAGGGCTATGTGTTGATTCACGATAAGCCAGCATCGATTGTCGGATCCGTTTGCATGGATATGTGTATGGTCGACATCACTGACATTCCTGAAGTAGAAGAGGGTGATGAGGCTATCGTGTTTGGTCCTTCTTTATCGCCTCGCCAACTGGCAAAATGGGCCGGTACTATCCCTTACGAAATTATGACGGGCATATCCCAAAGGGTGAAGCGGGTTTATCTCAACGAAATGTAAATTAACCTTCGTGCTCCGCACATTAAAGCACGAGTCGACAATTCCGCGATCGATTCTTCTATGATTATTGGCTATCGATAAGCCTTAGCTATTATGCTCGCGCCACCAGTGCAATACCAGCAACACCCAAACCCTGTTATAGAGATAAGTCTTACCTCCTCTATAAGCACGCAATAAGCGCGCAACATACTCCGGTTGAACCCATCCTGCTGCACGAACAACATCCTCATTCAGGTACTTATCCACCAAAGGTTTTAAATCAGTTAATAACCAACGGTTCAAGGGTATAGAAAAGCCACGCTTCGGTCTTTCAAAAATCGACCTCGGCACCAATTCATACAAGACTCTCTTCATCAGATATTTAGTGCCATAACCCTCGCGAACTTTCAAGTGCATGGGCAAGGAAAGCGCAAATTCTACCAAATCCCGATCCAATAACGGCACTCTTGTTTCTAAAGAATAACGCATACTGGCTCGATCGACCTTCACCAACAAATCGTCTTTCAAATAATGCTCCAAATCCCAAAAAGCTTGTTGCTCTTGCGGGAGGCCTGAGGATGGAAGTTTGTTGAAAGGCGCGAAATCAAACGCTGGTTTAAGGAGTAGGTCTTGTAATTCTTGTTGACTGAATAAATATTGTTCCTGAGAGAAAATATGTGAGGGGACCTGAGCGCGATCAGGATAATCGAACAACCGTCCCGCTCGTTGGTATTTCAGCGGCAGTAGTTTACTTAATTGGTACAAAGGCTTACGCCATAATTCCACCATCGGCTGATGTAGTCGTGCAGCCCATTGATACATGCCATATCCCTGAAACAGTTCGTCACCCCCGTCTCCCGAAAGCGTCACAGTCACATGTTCTCTCGCCAGTCTGGATACCAACATAGTTGGGAAGGCGGAGGAATCTGCAAAAGGCTCATCGTAAACCGAAATAAACTCCGGTATAAGTTCCAGAATATCGTCTTGCGTCACTTTGAAGAGATGATGTTCCGACTGTAAATGATTAGCGACCTGAGTTGCATATTCTGATTCGTCGAAAGCAGTATCTGTAAAGCCAATACTGAAGCTCTTCACTTTTCCTTTATGTACTTGCGAGGCGACTGCAGTAACCAGACTGGAGTCGATACCTCCGCTGAGGAATGTACCCAGCGGCACATCACTTACCATTTGACGCTCTACAGCAGCATAGAGTTTATCTCTAAATGTGCGCAACGCATTTTCTTCATCAATATCATGCTGCTTCAAATAATGATCCGCTGCTTGCCAATAGGAGGCTTGCTCCCATTTCCCGGTTTTTAAATCATATTGCGCAAAATGACCCGCAGGAAATTTTTCAACCCCGCGATAAATTGTCATGGGTTCGGGAATGTATCCCAAATGCAAAAAATAGGGGATAGACTCCTCATTTATCTGCAACGAATCTTTATCGTATAGTGAGGTAACGGTTTTTAATTCCGAACCCCAAAATAGATGCTCTTGTGATCTGCTTATAAAAAGTGGCTTTATACCCAGGTGATCGCGACAAAGCCAGAGTCGTTGTTCAAAGGTATCGTAGATCGAAAAGGCAAAGATGCCATTCAACCAAGAGAATGAATCTGCACCAAATCGGGCGAATAATTCCAGAATGACCTCAGTATCACCATTTGTTTTCCATAGGAAACGGGGTAATCTTTTTTTGAGCTCGATGAAGTTGTACACTTCTCCGTTATAGGCAATTATATAACGACCGTCGCTGCTGGCCATCGGCTGATTGGCTGATTCTGAGAGATCTATAATGCTCAGTCGTCTATGACCTAAAAACACTTTACCATCCTCAGAACTATAGTATCCTTTACCGTTCGGACCTCTATGATGGAGAAGATCAGTAGCGTTTATTAATTTTTTATTGTTTTGGGGGGGTGTAGAAATGGCTCCAAAAATACCACACATATTCAATTGCTCAATTAGGCTGGAAAGGTATGAAATGTAGTTAAATTATAATTGTGTATTTTCAACCTCTAGCTATGCGATCTAGGATATTTCTAATATTAGTCTCCCTGTTGTTGGTCGGTCAGTTGCCCGCCAGGGCTTTCAAATCAATTGGAGGCGGTGTAGGATTGGCAGCCGGGATGGCCCACTCAGGATTTGCAAGCAGTCTTTTAATTCCAATAGATTGGCACCGACATACTATCTACGCCGGTCCTCGTTTATTGCTCTCTGAAAGCTACTTCCCTTATAGCAATACCTGGGGACTACAGATGGGTTATGCATATCGGGTAATGCAAATGAACAGGTGGGGTGCCGAGGCAGCATTCGACTATCAGTGGGGTAGATACCGACCTTATTTTTTTGGTGGCCCTCGCGATTATAACCATCTTCACGAATTCAATCTTTTTATTGGTCTTTCATATGCGGTGTTTCCCAAGCAAGGACTGGACTTGAAATTGCATACCGGAACTGGTCTTTATATGGATCGATGGCAGGATCTGTCAGAGGGAAGGAAGCGTTCCGGAGTTGGTCGGACATCGGCAGTCAGACTCACATTAAGTTATAAACTGTTCTGAGATGCAGTCTCACGCCATAAAAACCAAATCCTTTCTAATAGTCGCCTGGCTACTGTTTTTCTTTGGAGGATTTTGTGCCTGTAATAAGCCTCGGTGGGATGTCTCAAAGCAATCGGTATTAATTATCGGACACGGTGGATCAGGTTTTGCAGATGGTGCGCCTTACCCTCCCAACTCTCCCGGTTCTATTACCACGGCCATAGATCAATTTGGCGCAGATGGGGTAGAGTTGGATTTTCAAATGAGTAGCGATGGGGTATTGTTTTTATTTCACGATCAGCATCTAGATGCTAAGAGTTTTTGTAGCGGTTGTGTGTATGGTTGGACAGCTGAAGATTTGCGCAACTGCCGATTTAAGACTTTGTCCGGTGCAGATGAGCGGATTATTTCGGTGGAGGATATCATCTCGCGCTATGCATCCGGTCGGAGGAGACCTTTGATATTTCTGGACATGAAGAATCCTCTGGCCTGTGTTGCTGATGATTCTAACTCAAAGGCAAATTACTATCACAGGGTATTAGCGGAGATCGATCACATTGTGACTAAGTATCAGGCTGAAGAATGGGTCATTTTACAGTCAGACTCAAGGGAGTGGTTGCAGTATCTCCATCAACGAAATCCTCGTATCAAGCTGATATTGGACTATATAACACATGAAGGGGATATACGGTTTGCCGCGGATGCCGGATTCTTTGGGGTTGCGGCACCTGGTAGTGATTTATCGGACGAAGAAGTGGAGTTGGCCCGAAGTTTAGGATTGCGGATTCAGTTATATGGAGCCCGCTTGCAACAAGATATTGTTCGTGAGCTAGACAAGCGACCTGATTATTTCCTGGCCGATAATATTCTCATGACTCAAAGAATACGGCAAGCGGGTTCCAATTAATTATCTGCGTCTCAGTTTCCAGTTGTTCTGACTGCCATTGGCAGAGATAGCCGGTTTCTTATGTTGTTTTTCTTTTTCCCAAATGGCGGCGGCCAATAGAGCGGCTGCAGTTTCTGCGTCGGGCTGCTCCGGCATCAGGTATTCCGGTTTAAAATGTTCTTCGATGAATTTGGTAGTGAACTTGCCCGAGCGGAAAGCTTCGGTTTGCACAGCCCATTTCCCGAATCCCAGAGTGTTTTGAATCCCGTTGATATGATATTCATCCACAGCGCGGCACAGCCTTGCGATTGCTTCATGTCTGGTGGCGGCATGGACAATCAACTTGGCGATCATTGGATCGTAGAAGATTGGAATATCTTGACCTTGTTCATAACCGTCGTCTACTCTAACACCCGGACCTTGCGGTGGTTGGTATAATTCGAGTCGGCCTGTATCGGGCAAGAAGTTGTTGATAGGGTCTTCAGCACAAACCCTCAATTCGATGGAATGACCGTTAATCTTGAGTTGATCTTGTGTAAAGCTCAGTTTTTCACCTCTGGCGATTTTGATTTGTTCGCTCACTAGATCGACACCTGTAATCATCTCAGTTACGCAGTGTTCTACTTGGAGACGGGTATTCATTTCCAGGAAGTAGAAGTTTAGATCATCATCTACCAGGAATTCAACTGTCCCTGCGCCGTAGTAGTTGCAAGCTTTTGCGACTGCCACTGCGCATGCACCCATGGCTTCCCGCACGTCTTGGGTGAGGCAGCTGGATGGAGCTTCTTCGATAAGTTTTTGATGCCTTCTTTGGATCGAACACTCTCTTTCGAAAAGGTATACATAATTGCCGTGTTGGTCACCGAGAATTTGTATTTCTACGTGTCTGGGGGCCGCGATATATTTTTCTATAAAGACATCATCATTGGAGAACGCGCTTAGGGCTTCGCTTTTAGCCATTCTCATTTGTTCTTCGAGTTCGTCGGCATTATTCACGATCCTCATACCCTTACCCCCGCCTCCGGCGGATGCTTTGATCAGGATAGGGTACCCGGTTCTAGCGGCGATAGCTTTTGCTTCTTCCAGATTTTGGATAGGATCTTCAGTTCCCGGAACCATGGGGACGTTGAATTTTCTCGCGGCTTGTTTTGCGGCGATCTTGCTACCCATAATTTCTATGGAATAAGCTGAGGGACCGATAAAGGTGATACCTGCTTCTGCGACAGCTTTAGAGAAGGCTGCGTTTTCACTAAGGAATCCATAGCCAGGGTGGATGGCATCGGCGCCTGCGGCCTTTGCTACTTCGATAATGGTATCTGCTCTGAGGTATGATTGTGATGAAGGAGCGGGTCCGATGCAATATGCTTCGTCGGCGAACCGTACAAACGGCATATTTCTATCGGCTTCGGAAAACACGGCGACGGATTTGATTCCCATTTCCCGTGCGGTTCTCATTACTCTGAGTGCAATTTCGCCACGATTGGCGACCAGTATTTTTTGCATCTTAATACAGTGCTTTTTCGACAATGAAGCACGAAACTAAGAATATTACGGCATTTATGAGTGGGAGGATGGGAAAGCTAACAGGAATATCCGAGTTAAGACAAGAGAAATAATCCTATAAATTACCCTAAACAAAAAACCACTTACTGCTTTCGCCGGTAAGTGGTTTTTTGCGCTCCCTGTTGGACTTGAACCAACGACCCTCTGATTAACAGTCAGATGCTCTAACCAAC
>CAZWPF010000060.1:0-19590 GCA_964636205.1 uncultured Chitinophagaceae bacterium
GGCCTTGTTCTATTTGGAAATGGCGGAACGGATCAATAAGATTGAATCGAATTTCGAGCTTTCTGCCAGTATCCTGATGCATAAGGGGATTTATCATATAGAACAGCAGCAATGGGAGCAGGGACGCAGTTTATTTGAGCGCGGGTTGGAGCTGGCAAGGAGTCAAACAGATCCTCGTTATGCAGCTATAGCAAAAGAATTGTACGTTGCCGCATTGGCGAATCTGGGTCAGTGTTATCGTGAAATGGGTCAGCCCGCTCTTGCATTGCCATATTTGGAAGAGGCGGTTGCCAATGCCGGTGAGGTTAATGTTTACCACCAGAATACGACCACTACTGTACTGGGACAAGTTTATTATGACCTGGGCAATTTCCATAAAGCGGAGCCCCTATTACTTGAGGGGCTAAGGACAGCCTCCGAGGTGCATCTCACCAATGCAATTATGCATATCAATCATACACTGGCGGAATTATATGCAGCAATGGGACGGGAAAGGGAATCGATCGAGGCGTTCAGGAATTATATTTTGATGCGGGATAGTATTGAAGGGAAGGAATTAAAGCAAGATATTGCCCAATTGGAGTCCAAATACCGCTTGTCGGAAAAAGATCGGGAGCTGGCTCGCCATCAACTCCAAATAGTCAGTCAGGAAAGAAACCTCCAGCGTCAGAGGACTTGGATTCTGGCTATTTCTTCCGGTTCTTTAATGGTTGTGATTATTTTATTGGCTATGTATCGGAATAAAGTGCAGCAACAACGACTACAGAAGGAAAAGATTTTGACCTTGCAGCAGGAGTGGGAATTGATACGGTTGAAATCTTTGATCCAGGGGGAGGAAAAAGAGCGGATCAGAATAGCCCGAGAACTCCACGATGGGATTGGGGGGCTACTTGCGGCGGTTAATATCAGGATAGGAACCTTTCAGAGGCGCCATCAAGGAATGGCGGGAATGGAGGAGATGGAGCGGATTTCAGAAATGCTACAGGAAATAGCGGCCGAAGTTCGAAAATCGGCCCATAATCTGATGCCTGATCAACTGATCAACTATGGGCTGATTGAAGCATTAAGACTTTTTTGTGATCGGATAAATGCAGCGAAGCAGTTAGACATCGATGTTCAGTGCTATGGGGTTGTAGAAGAATTGCCTCAATACATTTCGCTCGCTGTTTATCGGGTGGTACAAGAACTGGTGCAGAATATTATAAGACACGCAAATGCTACTACGGCATCGATACAGATACATGTGACGGATAGGGAACTTCGATTGATGATTGAAGATAACGGTATTGGATTTCCGGGCACTTCGAAGGGCGAAGGGTTGGGATTGAAAAACATAGAGGATCGAATAAGTGATTTAGACGGACAAATGCATATTGATTCCGCCGGGGGGAATGGGACAATTGTATATGTTACATTAAATTTACAAAAGCTAAAATCTCCTATAAATTGAAAGCAACTCAGACAGGGGCGATCAGGATTGCGATAGCCGACGACCATCCCATGATTTTGGACGGCCTACAAAACATGGTTCGGGATTACCCTCAGTTGTTGCTGACGGGTTCTTATCCCGATGGAACTTCTCTGTTGGACGGACTAACCGAGGCAGTTCCAGATGTGTTGTTATTGGATATTCAGATGCCCGACCTGACCGGCGATCATTTGACGCCGATACTGCTGAAGAAATATCCGGGTTTGGCTATTATCGTACTTACAAATCTGGATAGTACATTGGTGCTTCACAATATGGTGCGATTGGGCGCAAGGGGATTTTTGCTAAAGACAACAGATCAGCGAACATTAATCCGCGCCATAGAAACGGTGTACCAGGGAGGCGAGTTTATAGAAGAAGAGTTGCGGCAGCGACTAGAGCAGTTTTCAAAAAGAATGAAAAAGGAGGCGGCAATGAAGCCCACATTGACGCCTCGGGAAAAGCAAATATTACAACTGATTGTGAACGGCTTTACAGGTCAGGAAATTGCAGACCAACTTTGTCTGGGATTCCGTACCGTAGAGCATTACCGGGAGAATATTATGCACAAGCTCGAAGTCAAAAACACCGCCTTATTGGTCAAAAAGACCCTGACATTAGGATTAGTCGACTAGCTCTCCTCTTCTGATGTAGGGGCTTGCGCTTTCTGTTGGCTTTTAGTAGACCTGCTCGTTTTTTGTGCTTCTGCCAATTTTTCTTCTCTTTCTTGCTCTCTATCGTAAGCGCGAATGATCATTTTTACCAAGCGGTGTCTGACCACATCGGCTTCATCGAGTTCTACATAACCGATTCCATCGATATTCCGGAGAATGCGAGATGCCTTCAGTAGACCTGATTTCTGGTTTTTCGGAAGATCTACCTGTGTCAAATCACCCGTAATAATTGCTTTCGCAGAAGCGCCTATTCTGGTCAAAAACATTTTTAATTGCAGATCGGTAGCATTTTGGGCTTCATCCAAAATGATAAAAGAATTGTCCAAGGTTCTTCCCCTCATATAGGCCAATGGAGCGATTTCAATGATCCGGTTGGCCATGTAATAGTTCAGCTTATCAGATGGGATCATATCGTCGAGCGCATCGTAAAGCGGTCTCAGATAGGGATCAATTTTCTCTTTCAGATCACCTGGTAAGAAGCCCAGACTTTCTCCTGCTTCTACAGCCGGCCTCGTGAGAATAATTTTTCTGACCGCTTTGTTTTTCAGAGCGCGAACGGCCAGAGCGACTGCTGTGTAGGTTTTACCGGTACCTGCCGGACCAATAGCAAAAACGATATCATTCTTCTCGGAAGCGGCCACCAATATTTTTTGGTTCTTGGTTTTTGCCCGGATTACCCTACCATTCGGACCGAATACTAGGACATCATTATTAGCATCGTCATCAATTCGTTCTTCCGGATCATCGGTAAGCAAACGGTTGAAATAGCTATCCGACAGATGTCCATTGCGTTCCAGATATTTTACCACCCTTGCAATTTTGCCTTGGGCGTCGGATACATCTTCCGGTTTTCCCGATAGTTTAATTTGAGAGCCTCTTGAGAGAATCTTCAACAAAGGGAATGTCTTTTTAAGTATGTCGAACTTGCTATTGTTCACCCCAAAGAATTCGATGGGGTTTATTGTTTCAAGGTTAATGATAACTTCTGTCAATTGTTGTTATTTAGGATTAAGCTAAATATACAAAAGATGTGCCTATGGAGCACATCTACGTAATTATTGTCGGTTAGAAAGTACTATTAATATGCCTTCGCAAAAAGAACTCTTTGTCCTGAGGGTTTGCCCGAGTAAACACATGTGCCGTTTTCCTGCTCGTTATTCAGCGGGATGCATCGGATAGTAGCTTTCGTTAATTCTTTGATTTTTTGTTCTGTTTCCGGAGAGCCATCCCAATGTGCAGAGATGAATCCGCCTTTTTCTTCGAGAACAGACTTAAATTCTTCCCAGGTGTTCACCTTATTGATGTTATTATCACGGAAAGTTTTCGCTCTTTCAAACATATTCGTTTGGATCTCGTCCAGTAGAGATTTCACTTTGGAACCTAATTGGTCGATAGAGCAGGTTTGTTTTTCTCTGGTATCCCTGCGTGCAATTTCGACCTGATTTTGTTCCAGGTCACGCATGCCTAGTGCAATTCTTACCGGCACCCCTCGGAGTTCGTATTCAGCAAATTTCCAACCCGGACGAGTAGAATCATCATTGTCGTATTTAACACTAATCCCCAATGTTTTCAGCTCAGAGGCAATAGTATTTGCCTTTTCATCGATAATGGGTTGGGAGTCAGCGCCTTTGTAGATAGGCACGATAACTACCTGAAGCGGCGCGATTCGGGGAGGCAGTATCAATCCAAAATCATCGCTGTGCGCCATCACCAAAGCCCCAATTAGTCGGGTTGATACACCCCAGGAAGTCGCCCACACATAATCCAGTTTATTTTCTTTGTCGGTGAATTGTACATCGAATGCTTTGGCGAAGTTTTGTCCTAAGAAGTGTGATGTTCCGGCTTGCAGCGCTTTCCCGTCCTGCATGAGTGCTTCGATACAATAAGTATCTTCGGCACCGGCAAAACGTTCACTGGCGGTTTTAACACCTTTAATGACCGGCATGGCCATGTATTCTTCAGCAAATTTGGTATATACTTCCAGCATTTGCTTGGTTTCTATCAAAGCTTCTTCTTTGGTGGCGTGAGCCGTATGTCCTTCTTGCCACAGGAATTCTGCGGTTCGGAGGAATAAGCGGGTACGCATTTCCCATCTTACCACGTTTGCCCATTGGTTGATCAAAATGGGGAGGTCGCGATAGCTTTGGATCCAGTTTTTGTATGTATTCCAAATAATCGCTTCAGAAGTTGGTCTTACTACCAGCTCTTCTTCCAGTTTTGCTGCCGGATCTACGATCAACTTGCCTTTTTGGTTCGGGTCGGTTTTCAATCGGTAATGTGTCACAACCGCACATTCCTTTGCAAAACCTTCTGCATTTTTTTCCTCTGCTTCAAATAAGCTCTTGGGAACAAATAGAGGAAAATATGCATTTTCATGTCCCGTTTCCCGAAACATTTCGTCTAAGACATTCCGCATATTTTCCCAAAGACGGTACCCATAAGGTTTGATAACCATACAGCCGCGAACTGCAGAATAATCGGCCAGTCCGCCTTTTAGGACCAAGTCGTTATACCATTGCGAGTAGTCCTGTGAACGTGATGTTAAATTAGTGCTCATTTAAAAACTGGCATGTTTTTAGGTGTAATATTAATTGCCCGAATGCGGCAAAAGTAGTAATTTCACCACAGTAAAGAGTACTAAATTATCCGTCATGAAACGTGTATTGATCATAATGTGCATGGCTGCTATGGGAATGGGCTACGGATCTGCGTCGGCTCAGTGGAAAGATGATATCTACTACAGCAGTGATGATATAAAGAGGGAAGAAGAGGCTAGAGCTGCGCGCGAGGAAGAGCGTAAGCGCCGTCGTGAGCAACAGCAGCAGGTGCAGCAGTCACAATACGATGAAAATGCGTATTCTGATGGATCTTCAGGAGACTATGTTCGCACCTACGACAGCGACGACTATATAGATTACGACGATGATATGTCGTATTATTCTACTAATATTCGTCGTTTCAATTACCCATTTTACAATATGGGTTTCTATAGCAGTTATTACGATCCATTCTGGTACAATCGTCAATGGGTAGACCCTTATTGGGGATGGAGCTGGTGGGCTCGTCCCGGATTTTCTATGGGAATAGGCTGGGGCGGACCTTATTGGTCTTCTTATTGGGGTTGGCATACTTGGTATGGATATCCCGGATTTTATAATGGAATGGGTTGGGGAGGCTATTATAGTGGTTATTGGAATGGCTACTACGCTGGCATGCATCATGGCGATGGCTGGCGCGGTCGAACCGTTAATTATGGTCCCCGAGTTCCTGTAAATAGTAATTACACTTCCAATCCTCGTCGTCCTGCACCACGGACTTCACCGGGTGATGTTTCACCCCAGCAAAGACAAGTTAGCAGTGGTGGTTTCCAGCGTCGGGGGACAGAGAATTTAAATCGTTCGACAACTCCGGTAAGGGGTTCTGTTAGGGATCAACCTAATAATGTTCGTAGTACAACTCCGGTAAATCGGGGGGGACAGGAAGATAGAGCGGTAAATCCTGCGCGCCAGCGTGCAAATCAGGCTCCTGCTAATAGAACTCAGCCTGCTCCTTCGAGAGGACAGTTTGTACCGCAGAGACAACAAAGAACCAGTCCGGCAGCCAATCCCGGTCGTGGAGTATCTCAACCGGCTCCCTCCGGTGGTTCTAGAATTATCAACCAGCGCCAGGCAGCTCCGGCCCCAACTATTCGTACTCCATCCAGAAGTGGTAGCGGTGGTAACATGGGCGGTGGCAGCAGAGGTGGATTCGGCGGAAGTTCCGGTGGTGGCTCACGTGGTGGCAGTGGCGGTGGAATGAGACGATAGTAGAGCATTTCGGGATGAGTAAAAAGAAAATTTATAGCTCTGTTAAACTTTTTTGACAATAACCCGTCCAAGTTGGAAAGATTCCTTATGAAAGCATTCTATAAAAAAATGACACCCGTCCTCCTGCTTGCGGTGGGGATAGGTAACGCAGGGTTCGCACAATATGAATCTGATGTTTTAAGGTTTTCAAATCTTACACCGCAGGGTACTGCTCGTGCGCTTGGGTTTGGCAACGCATTGGGCTCTGTTGGTGGTGATATTTCGACACTCAGTATTAACCCTGCGGGCATTGGAATTTATCGGAGTTCTGAGATGGTGATAACGCCAACACTTCGTATCAACAATGCCGAAGGTGCCTATCTGGGATCTGTAGTCGAAGAAGGTAATACTCGATTTAACCTCAACAACCTGGGTGCAGTTTTTACCGGTAGAGCCAGTCGCAAGAGCGATTGGAAGACTTTTTCATTTGGATTGGGAGTGAACAGGCTTGCTGATTTTAATCGGAATTATTCCTACGATGGATGGAATGGTGGAGATTACAGGAGTAGTATTTCCGAGCGGTTTGTAGCAGATGCGGATGCTTTTCCGGACAATGTTGGATATGAGGGAACAGCTGCCTGGTTAGGTTGGGAGAGTTATTTGATCGATTTTAGTGAGGAAGATAATGGGTATTATACAAATGTTCCCTGGCAAGATGGTATTCGCCAGCAGCGTTATGTAAAGGAGAGAGGTGGGTTGAATGAATACTTCTTTTCTTTTGGTGGTAATTATAGGGAGCAGTTGATGTTGGGTGTAACTTTAGGTATTCCTAGTATCAACTATTCTATGGAATCTTCTTTTCATGAAATAGATGAGGATAATTATTCCCCGGTTTTCGATAATTTGGCTTTGACTGAGAAACTGAAAATAAACGGACTCGGTATCAACGCTAAATTAGGGATGATTTATAAGCCGGTCGATGAATTCCGTTTCGGCTTGGCTATTCATACACCCACCGCTTTCGCTATTTCAGAGACATTTGATCAGTCGCTCGCTGCAAATACCGAAGGGTATGCTCCGGATGGGGACTATATTTTAGTATCTCCAAGAAGTGAATTCAATTATGGGATGACAACACCATGGCGGGGTATCTTAAGTGCAACAGCAGTAGCAGGAAAGGTTGGTTTCATATCGCTGGATTATGAGTTTGTTGACTACCGTTCTGCAAGCGTACGTTTTAGAACTGATGATATTATGATGGCAGCGAGCTACCGTGAACAAGAAAGTTTGATCAATCAGAATATTAAAAACATGTATCAGGCCGCATCTAATGTGCGTTTGGGCGGTGAAGTAAGACTGGATCCAATCATGCTCCGTGCCGGTGTGGGTTATTATAGCAGTCCGTATAAGAACTATACAGATGGTGACCGATTAGATTTTTCAGCAGGTATTGGCTTTAGATTCGATCAGGTGTTTTTGGACTTCGGTTTCAGACATAGTCGTTATAAAAACGAGGATGTACCCTACACTTTACCTTATGAAGGGGTGTTGACTCCAAGAGCTATCCTAAGCAATACTCAGAATACAATGGCTATGACTTTTGGATTTAAATTCTAATCTCCCAAGATTATAGATAGCACAGCCGGGGTATTAACCCCGGTTTTTTTATAAGCCTGCGAATATTTTCTGAGCAGTTTTTCCTACCAGAGGGATGGGGCGCATCCGGCCATTGACCGCATGAAACAGACCAGTAAGCCATACGAAGAACAGTCCGATGCCAACCATAGCCGCGATTTCTATGAAGTAAGCACTTGCAGCAAAGAAGGAATGAACTAACAATTGAATGACGCTAGTTATTATATGCAGTAGTAAGGTCTGCCGAATCTGGTAAGCCGCAAACACGGATTTCGAACCCTCGTAAAGTGCAAAATAGGCGATCAGCCAACCAATGAAACTAAGATAACATACCAAACCGGCTGTTTTAGGGTTGTCGGGCGAGCCTAAAAATGCACTGTCTTCCATTGAAAAGAATTCTGTTGTACCAATTGCTGTGGCTATGTGAAATTAATAAAAAATCAATATTAATTCTGGCGCCCGCCCATTCCCTAGTAGTTATCTTTGCGTCATGCTTAGTTACCATCAGGCTTTTCACCAACTTAGGAACGATCTGTCGGAAGAATATGATGCCCGGGAGGCTGCGGCCATAGCGCAAGAAGTAATGCATCATCTTTCCGGCTGGAACAGACTTCAGTTATTGGATTTCAGAGATAGGCTGATGGATCAGGAGCAATGCCTGTTGTGGTCGAGATTTGTGGAAGAGTTGAAACGCGGACGCCCTTTACAATATGTGCTGGGCTATGCATGGTTTAGGGGACTGCAATTTAAGGTAGACGAGCGGGTGTTGATTCCCCGGCCCGAAACGGAAGAGTTAATACAATGGATACTGGACGAACGTGGGAGCGTGACAACAGGAACTGCACTCGACATTGGTACAGGATCTGGATGCATACCGATAAGTTTGAAGTTAGCGATGCCCCTTTGGGAGGTGGAAACCTGTGATGTTAGTGAGGGAGCTTTGGAGTTGGCCGGAGAGAATGCCGAATTATTAGGAGTGGCTATAACTTTTAGGCAACTGGATATATTGAACAGGGGACATTGGTTAGAATTGCCGAAATATGATATTTTGATTTCAAACCCACCCTATATTCCTTTGAGAGAACGGGAAACCTTGGATCTGAATGTACGGGCATTTGAGCCGGGACTGGCCTTGTTCACACCGGATGAAGATCCGTTATTATTCTATCGTGCCATTGCAGAAATGGGCCGCTCAAAGCTTAAAGAAGAAGGTCTTATATTTTGCGAGTTACACAGAGATTTTGCGGAGGCTACTGCTGAGATGTTTAGATCCACTGGTTACCAAGTAATTTTAAAAGCGGATATGCATGGCAACCCCCGAATGTTGAAAGCTTGGTTTGAGACCTCGGTGGAATGAGCAGTATAAATTGTAATTGATTATTGACAAATGAGCATAAAAAAACCGTTATGCCCTGAAGTAATTCAAGTGACATAACGGTTTATCGTTTAGAGGACGGAATTAGATTTCGCCTACCATAGTTTTGGGATCCACCCATTCATCGAATTGTTCGGGAGTGAGGTAGCCCAGTTCTACTGCTGTTTCCTTCAAAGTCTTACCTTGTTTGTGCGCGGTTTGTGCGATTTCTGCAGCTTTGTAATAACCGATTTTGGTATTGAGTGCAGTTACCAGCATCAATGAATTATTAAGATGTTGGTCTATATTCTTTTGGATAGGAGCGATACCAACGGCACATTTATCGTTGAAGCTTACACAACCTTCGCCAATCAGACGGGCAGAATGCAAGAAGTTGTAGATCATCATCGGTTTGAACACGTTCAATTCAAAATGACCATTTGCGCCGCCGATATTGATCGCTACATCATTACCCATAACTTGAGCAGCGATCATTGTGAGCGCTTCACATTGCGTAGGATTGACTTTTCCCGGCATGATGGAAGAACCCGGTTCGTTGTCTGGAATGAAAATTTCCCCGATACCTGATCTAGGACCTGAGCTCAGCATTCTCACGTCATTAGCGATCTTCATCAGACTGACGGCAACAGTTTTCAGGGCGCCATGTGCTTCCACGATTGCATCGTGTGCGGCCAAGGCTTCAAATTTGTTTTCTGCTGTAACGAAAGGCAGTCCGGTCAGCTCGGCAATTTTTTCAGCCACTTTCACGGCATAGCCTTGTGGAGTATTGATACCGGTACCCACTGCTGTACCACCCAGTGCGAGTTCTGCCAAATGGGGTAAAGTGTTGTTGATAGCTCTCAGTCCGTGATCCAATTGTGATACATAACCACTGATTTCCTGTCCCAAAGTGAGCGGAGTGGCATCCATGAAGTGGGTTCTACCGATTTTCACGACATGCATGAATTCTTTGGCCTTTGCATCCAAAGTATCGCGAAGTTTTTTAATCCCCGGTATTGTAACATCTACTAACATTTTATACGCTGCGATATGCATTGCGGTCGGGAAAGTATCGTTGGACGACTGAGACTTGTTAACATCGTCGTTGGGATGTATAGCTTTCTCCTTATCGGTGAGCTGGCCTCCTTGGATAACATGCGCACGGTAAGCTACTACCTCGTTGACGTTCATGTTGGATTGGGTTCCGGAACCTGTTTGCCATACGACCAGTGGGAATTCATTGTCGAGTTTCCCTTCTAAAATTTCATCACAAACCTGAGCTATCAGCTTCGATTTTTCTTCGGGTAATACTCCGAGGGCTGTATTGGTAAGAGCAGCTGCTTTTTTCAAATATGCAAAAGCATGGATGATTTCCCGGGGCATCCGATTGATATCCTGTGCGATTTTAAAATTGTCTATGGAACGTTGAGTTTGCGCTCCAAAGTAGGCATTGGCGGGTACTTTTACCTCGCCCATGGTGTCTTTTTCGATACGGAAATCCATTGGTTATAAATTTGTGTATTTAACTGATGTGTCGGGCATGCCTGAATTTACAGATTGGTATTATCGGGTAATGCCGGCTGTTGTTGCAAGTTTTTTGCGCTGCAAAGATATTATATAATTTGGTGGTGGTGCGCCAGTCCATCCAACTGTTTCATTTCAACAATTATTTAACCAGTCCCATTGTCATTGCTTTTTTGATCAGCAACGCTGTGTTGGTACAGTCAAGCTTTAGTAGAATATTATATCTGTAATATTCTACCGTTTTAAAACTGATAAACAGTTTTGATGCAATTTCCTGACCGGTCAGTCCATCGGCAATTAACTGTAATATCTCTTTTTCTCTTGGGGTAAGAGTTGTTTTGAGCGTAGCCATTCTTTTGACACCGGTTTCGAAGTCTCTCAGTTCGTCTCGGAGAGACTCTTCAATAAAGGAGCCACCTTGAAAGATGGTTTCTATCGCTTTGATAAGGGTTGCTTCTTCTGTAGTTTTCAGTAAATACCCTTTGGCGCCATTAGCGATCATACTATTGACGTGGAGGACGCTGTTAAAATTGGTAAGCGCGATTATCTTTATAAGCGGGAATTTTTTCAATACCAAATGGGTCAATTCGTCTCCCGGTTTATCAGGCAACTGAATATCCAACAGCAACACATCCGGCATTTGCTCTTGAATACCTTCGAGCATGCGGGCACCGGTGGTATAGGTGCCCACGATCGAAATATGATTATAGTCGGCTAGCATGTTCTTTAGTCCGTTGATTACCACGGGGTGGTCGTCGGTAATGGCCACTTTGATATTCATGATGTTATATTTTTTTCGAACAACGAACAATTTAATTCAATATAAATAACTGTTCCCTTACCTTCTGTGGAATCGATCAGCATTTCCCCTTGTACAGATTCTATCCTTGCTGCGAGTTGTCTCAGACCGGTTCCGCTTGGGGTTCCGCTTGCAGAAAACCCTTTTCCGTTATCTTCTACAACAATTCTCAATTGTTGGTCTTGTTTACGAATTTGGATGATGGCATGGTTAGCTTCGGCATGTTTTATAATATTTTGAATCAGTTCCTGTACTATTCTGTAGAGTAGTAATGTAAATGAGTCGTTTAATTCATCTATTTCTCCATATAGGTGCAGGTCGGTTTGGAGTTGCCCTGATTTATTGATCTGTTCACAGTAAAGCATCAAAGCGTTCGACAGGCCATATCTGGTGAGCACATCGGGCATTAGGTTATGTGCGGTACTGCGTACATCGTTGGCGGTATTGCCGATCATATCAATAATATCTACCAATGGTTTGATTTCTTCCAACCCGGGATAATCTTTGGTCACCGCTCTGAAGTTCATCTTGATGGCTGCAAGCTGACTTCCGATCCCGTCGTGCAGTTCGCGTGCTAACCGTGCTCTTTCTTTTTCTTCACCGTGCATTATTGCCTTGAGCTGTGATATTTCCTGTTCTTTCTGGAGGGTACGGATTTTTTCGGCTTGTAAGCGTTGTTTATTGCGGTAGCTTCTGATCAAAGAGGCTAAGAGTATGCTAAGAATGACGATACCTGTGACGGCTCCGGCAATTAATATATTATTTTTTTGAATTCTGCTTTCCTGTCGGGTGATCATCAATTGTTTTTCCAGTAGTTCCTTATCTTTTTGTGTAATCCGGTATTTTAAGTCGAGCTGATACATATTGGTTTTCACCTGTTCGTTGCTCAGACTGTCTTTCAGATAGGTATAGTTCTTATGGTGATGATAGGCATTGTCGATTTTGCCGATGGCTTCGTACAGCTTTGCGAGGAGTTGGTGGATGTTAATAATATTATGACTTAGCTGGAAGCTTTCCGCATTGGAGAGTGCTTGATTTAAGATTTTTTCGGCTTTGTTATAGTCTTTTAGCTGGAAATGAGCTTGTCCTAATGACGCGAGTGCGGTGACTTGATAATATGGGTTAATATTTCCTTGGATTGCCAACGCCTCTTGTAAATAGGGTAGTGCTTGTTCCGGCTTCCCAAAGGAAAGGTAGATGTCTCCGAGATTGTTGAGCAGCCCGTGTTGAATTCGTCTGAAATTGTGTTCTCTTGCGATTTTTAGACCTGCGTTATATAGTTCCAGACTTTTTTGCCAGTCCTTTTGCTGCTTATAGATTACACCTTTATTGGCAAGAACGGTTGCTGTAAGGTTGTAATCATTTTCAGCTCTGGCTATTTTTTCAGCAAGATCCAGATAGTATAGGGCTTTGGAGCTGTCCTGCTGTTCTGGTTCCAGATAGCCCAGTGCCATACCAATATTATTATAAGTTCCGCCTAAACTAACCTTGTTATTGGGATCCGGATATTTTTTAGCCAACTGTTCCGCTTGGAACAAATAATTCAGACTTTGTTCGTAGGCGCCTTTATAGACCAATGCCCTTCCGATGTCATTATATATCGATGCTAGTTCTTGCAGGCCTTCCGCTGATTGGGGTGCATATAGCAGTGCTTCCCTTAAATAATTTAAAGCTTCGAGGTATTTCCCGTTATTAATCCTCAGGTCGCCCAATTTGGATAATGCCAGAGCGATCCCGTATGTATATCCTAAAGATTTACTTTGGTCGAGTGCGGTAGAAAGATATAAATATGCACTATCCGGTTTGGTGTAGCTAATGGTGACCCCTCTTCTGATTGCCCGATTGATTTCGCTCGTATCGTAGGGGTATTGGATTTTTTCCAATTCCGTCCATGACTGAGCTAGAGAACCCATTGATATACAGATCGTTAACAAAAATGCTCCTATTGACCTGTAATTGGGTCCGAGTAGTTTTAAAATGCTGATCTGAATCAACCTGATATTCATATAATTAATCAAGTAGAGTTTATAGATTTGAATTAATCACTTAATCATAATAATTTCAATAATGCTTATTCCGGCGGAAAAGCCCTATTTTTATATTAAAATTATAACTATCGGTGAAATCCCCGGGAAGATTATAAAGGTACATAAATAGATTTGTCCCTATTGATTTGGGACATTGTTTTTGTTCGAATTTCAAGAATACCTAAATAACCTTATCTAAAAACATGTTCAATTTTACTAAAATTTTTGTGTCGAGAGGGATGATGCTCCGCGCTTATGTCACAGTATTGATTTTTTGGTTACTGAGTATGCAAGCCGCGCGGGCTGTAACGGTGACCGGAGCTGAGATACGTGTGGATTACATTGGAAAGAACGGGCCAACAGATCTCAGTTATCGTGTGTACCTAACGATTTACACTCAGTGCGATGCGAGTGGCTCTATTGCATTGAAGCCTGGTGTTGAAATCGATGTTTTTTCAGCCAAACATGGTATTGATATGAAGATGCCACTATCCAGACTCACTTTGACCGGGCAGGATACATTAAGTATGCTTTGTCCTTCTAGTGGCATTCGTAATTCTTGTTTTGATATAAATAATGTAAACACTTGGCCCGGATATATACGAAATACATACACCGGTGTTATATCGCTGCCTTTACGGAGTGATGACTGGGTGTTTTATTATTGGCATCCCGGGAATGGCCGCGGAACTACTTCAGTTAACCTTTGCGACTATTGGGTGATGCACGTTGCTGCAGTTTGTGAGTTCAACAATCTGGAGCGACATGATAACAGTTCTCCGCGTTTTGCCGCTAATCCGTTTAAATATTTGAAATCGGGGATGCCGGACGAAATATACAACGGTGCTACTGACCCTGATTTAGATTCAATTGTTGTTACTCCTTATTATTCTCTGGGATGTCTAACATTCAACGGTGCGCAATGTCCTACATGCGGTTTGTATTCTGAAGTGACTTATGCGCCAGGTTTGGATGTCAACAATCCCATTCCGACTACAACGCCCAATTCTTATCGTGTAGATCCGCAGACAGGTACCGCCTCTTTTACAACCATGGGCTCATCAAATTATGCCTTCGGTTTTAAAGTATCAGAGTACGATCGCCGCACCGGTAAGTTGATGGGTTTTGTGACACGTGATATCGCATTGCCTGTACGTTATTATACCGGCGGAGATTACAAGTTGGATACAATACCATCCAATGTTAACGGCGCTGTGGTTATGCCTTCAGGTACCAATAATCTGGTGGTTTGCCCCGGTACTACCGTGAGTTTTGATTTCGGTGTCCAGCCCGGCGCGATGGGCAATATTCACATGTTTGCCCAACATGGAACGGGTGGGAATTTTACAGTTACCGGCAATGGTTCGAACAATCCAACTGGTCAATTTACATGGACGCCCGGCCCTAATGATATCGGATTTTATGAGGTCATTATTAATGCCGTTGATTCTGCATGTAACAATACATCATTCCCCATGTTTCATCCGCAAAGCCGGGTAGTATTAATCAAGGTTGTTTCCGGCATCGACGCCGGTCCGGATCAACATTATTGTGTTCTGGATGATGATACGGTTATTTTGGATGGGGGAACATATCCCGGTTTGACATGGCTGTGGACAAATTTAGATGGTAGTGCAGCTTCCACTCTGGATCAGCCTAACCATTTTGCTACACGCGCCCGCCCTCTGAATACAACCAGTTATGTGGTTACGGCTACTGGTTTGCCTTCAACTTGTAAATCCAGAGATACAGTTACCGTTCATGTGGATACTGCAAACTACCTGACTGTTACTCCAGAAAGTCCTATAGTATTGTGTGATAAGGAGTCGTTTATTTTAGATGTCAACGCTTCGGGTCCCCCACCATTTCAAAACTACGCATGCGACCTGACCGGCGATATTCCTTCAACGTCTGAGGAGCGAGTTGATGTAGTTCCGCTGGGAGGTGTTTTGCAATCTGGCGGAAATGCACAGGGCTCGCCATTTGGGGATCTGGTAACGGCAAGACATCAATATCTGATACGCAGATCGGACCTGCAGGCAGCGGGTATGCACTCCGGAACGATTACCGGCATGAGTCTGTTTGCCGCCGGTAATACAGCTGGTGCTTCTTATGGTAATTTGAAAATACACCTGAAGTGCACGCAACTCACTGCTTTGGATGCAAATGCTTTTGAACAAGGAACCGTGCCGGTATATGCCAGTTGGGGGATGGTGCCGATCCCTGCTTCCGGGAGAATCGATTTTGATTTTGATGCTTGGTACAATTGGGATTCAACACAGAACCTGATCGTGGAGATTTGCTATACTACAAAGACGGGAACCGGGGGGATACAGACTGAATTCTATCCCACATTCTATACCAGTTGTGTTTATACGGCTAATGCAACCGGCAATAGTGTTTGCGGAGGTGGTGTTAGCGGTACCGGTCCAAATTCTTTAAACGAGATACCGAGGATTGAATTTAAGTATCACCCTGCTCCGGAGGCTGAGTTTCAGTATGCTTGGCTAAGATTAGAGGGCGATTATCTTTCTGATACTGCCGGACAGAATCCATCTATTGATATAACACAGAGAACTAAGTACTATGTCCATTCTCGTGGTCGCAGCGGATGTTTGCTCCGAGATTCATTTGATGTTTTTATTTCTGATCGGGATTTCAATATACGCCCCTTGGATACTACCATATGTGAAGGCGATACGGCATACTTGTATGTTACAGGTGGTTATCAGCATCAGTGGTATGAGGGTGCGTTTACCCCTGCTGCAAGTTTGAGCTGCGCTAATTGTGCGGAACCGGTAGCAACACCCAGAGAGACTACTGAATACACTGTGATCGTAAGCGATAGTCTGGCTTGTTCAGATACCCTAAGTGCTACCGTTAATGTATTACCGGCAACTAATGTGAAAATTCTTACAAAGGATACAATGATCAAGTATGGTCAAAGTATACAATTGGAAGCTACAGGTGCGCAATTTTATTCCTGGGAACCACCCTTGTATCTGGATAATCCGGGAATACCCAATCCTATTGCCCGACCGAAAAGGGACATTATCTATACCATTACCGGCGCAAGTCATGTATTGTGCAACAGTAAGGATTCTGTACGGATCACTATCGATTACAAAGGTAATATCATGGTGCCGTCAGCATTCTCTCCAAATGGTGATGGAAAGAACGACGTGTTTAAGGTGGCAAACCTCACCTTTCAGAAAGTGGTAGAGTTTAAAGTATTTAACCGTTGGGGTGAGGAAGTTTATGTAGGAGATGGTAGCTCAGCGGGATGGGATGGTACATGGAACGGGCAGCCGCAGGCTGTGGGCGTCTACCATTATTTGATACGTGTTGCATTCCCTGACGGACAATACGAGACCTATACAGGGGATGTGACCTTGGTAAAATAAAGAAGATGTTCCTTAGCAGGCTTTTGCGAATGGAATAGTCATGTTTATAAAGAATTCGGCTCAAAGCCTGATATTTTGAATCAATCAATTTTTAAAAACAAAACAGGAGGTATGGATATGTTTTTTACCAGACAAAGGTGGCTAAAGCAAGCATTGCTTTTAGTCCCACTGCTTGGAGCTATGACTGCTCAGGCACAAACAACAAATATCGCTCCTGCCGCTACGGTGAAGCATCATGATGACAAGGGGCCTACCGGTGGGGTTGGAATATATGGAGCGCATAATTACAACGATGGATTCGTTGGGGATTACCCGGGCGATTTTTATGGCTGGGTAAATACCAACGGTTTCATTGAATGGGAATGGCCGGTACCCCAAACATTCAATCGAGTGGTAGCATATATGGGGACCAGGCCTTTCCGCAATGCTAAATTAGAAAGTTGGGATGGAACGAGTTGGCAACCAATTATTGACTTCCGGTCTACTGCTACTGAAGAGGATTCTATCACATTCCAACCTGTTACAACAACAAAGCTGAGAATGTCTGGAATTGGCGGAGCCGTAAAGGGAACGCCATGTGATTTCAGGGAAATAATGATCCGCCAGGCTCCCAACAGAAATTGTGGTGGTGGTGCCAGAGTTTCTGATGTATGGCCTGCAAAGCAGGAGCGTTGCTTTGGAGACGAGGCTTTGCTGGTTGCCGGTAACTATAATTATGATGCCTTGTTTCAATGGCAGGTAAATCCTGGTACTGGTTGGACGGACATCCCGGGGGCTACTCAGACTTGGTATCGGTTTAGGGTTACGAAAAACACGCCTTCTAAAGCTGAGTATCGTTTGAGTATTAGCTGTGACGGTAGAACATTTGATTATTCACCACCTGTTGAGGTATTGGCTAAGGGTGGAAATGATGCCGTGTACGCAAAATTGCCTTATTTCGAAGGGTTCGAGGCCTCGCCTTGGCAAAACTTCTGTGGTCAGGGTGATGTGCCCTCTGCAAGTTGGACTACCAATAATACCGATAATCCGTACAGATGGGTGTCGTACGATACAAGAACAAGTAGCAAAAATGGTGAATTCCCTGTCCCGACTCAAGGTAAGAACGCAGCTCGATTTGCGTCTTTCTTCCAAGGGGATACTCCTCCAACAGAGGGTAATTTGGATTTGCACATTGATTGTAGTGTTCAACCGGGAGGTCAGCTTGTGGAGTTCCAATATGCCAACATGACCAGTGCCCAACCAAACACCGGGAATGACTTCCTATTGGTAATGTTGTCTACTGACGGTGGTCAGAACTTCATTCCAATTGGAGCATGGGAAGAAGAGGCGAAGTGGTCTAAAAAAGTAATCACATTCGAATCTGGTTCTGCAAATACGATTATTCGTTTCAAGGGTCATACCCAAAGAATTCCCGGACAAAGAGAATTCACTGATTTGGGGATCGATAGTGTATTCGTACGTGGTGTAGATCCATGTAGCGGAAATCCGTCAACCCCGACCGTGACTGCTGCAACAGGTTCACTTTGTGCTGGAACAGCGACTACATTATCGGGATCTAATGTAGATCGGTTACCTGGAATTCAGTTGCAATGGCAACAGGCTAATGCTCCGGGCGGACCATGGGTCGACGTGGTGGGTGGTACCGGAGCAAACACCAGCGAGTATAAGACACCAGTGTTGTATGATACAATTTGGTACAGACTTCAGGTGAATTGTGTTACTCCGGGTAAAACCGGTTCTTCAGCTTCTGCTGCAGTGAGCGTTCAGGCGCCATCTCCGGTGTACGCAAGTCTTCCATATGTAGAAAGCTTTGAAGAATGGACCACACGCTGCGATACCCTCAATGATGTGCCTTCTTTGAGTTGGGTTGCGACTCCATACCAAGGGACTAATTCTTGGCGCAGAGAGGATGAAGGTAATTCGGTTTGGGGCTTCAATACTAAGTGGGATCCTTCGACAGGAACGAACGTGTTTGCAAATTATAAAGCATCCTATGGAATGTATCCTGATTCTGCATTTCATGGTAAACATAGTGCCAGATTTCACACTTTTTCGAGCCAGAATAAGAAGGGGGCTCTTGATCTGTTCATCGATTGTAGCACGCACCCCGGCGATAAGGAACTTTCTTTTGCATTGAACCTTACCAGAGATATCCCGCCACACCCAAATAATAACAACCCACCACCAACCAATTATGACTATTTAATCGTTTATCTGTCTACAGATAACGGAGCTACATTTACTCAGTTAGATCGTTTTGACGGCCCTGCATTTAGTCAATGGGAAACAAAATCTATTACGATCCCTTCTAACTCTCCAACTACTGTTATTCGTTTTGAGGCGACAAGCGTTACCGGATATCGTGATATGGGATTGGATTATGTTAGAGTAATGCCCGCTTGCGATGGCAGACCAACAGCAGGTGTTATCCAAGATGTTAGTCCTTGTGCTGACAAAGATTTCTTCTTGAACTTGCACGGCGTTTCTAATTCAGGTGGATTGGTATATCAATGGCAACGTTCTGTGAATGGTACTACTTGGATCAACATGCCTGGTACCGGTAGCGGAACTTACAAAGCTCAGATCAATGCTCCTACTTATTTCCGTGTAATTGTAAGCTGTCCGGCTTCAGGTCTGGCGGATACAACTCCGGTTAAGAAAATTGAACTGGCTCCGTTCTATCACTGCTATTGTGAATCCGGATTCGATCCTACTCGTCCGTTGAACTACAATATGAATTTAATCCACTGTGGTAAAAACATCGGGAATGTAACAATCGTAGATGCTGCTGGTGATACTATCTTGAACAACGGTAATTATACCCCTTGGTTTAGACACCCTGAACCTGTTTTCAGAGGTTATACTGATTACAGAAATTCGGGCAAGATCACTGCACTTTATCAAGAAGTAGATTATGACT
>CAZWPF010000061.1:0-10091 GCA_964636205.1 uncultured Chitinophagaceae bacterium
GAATTATGGTAGGATAATTACCAAAAAAACGTATTTTTCACATATAGTATATGGAATTCCGAAGCCGACCTGAATACTTACCGTCATTCTGATATTTTTCAGGATACCTGGGCAAAAACAAAAATTTTGTTTTCGGAAAAACCGGAAGCTCGTACGCTCTCCAGCGACTTCCCCTTTGTACCGTCTGCGGATTAAAATAAATAATTCATAGGGTTCTAAAAATGAATCATCCGAACGGTCTTTTTCTGACCTCCACCGGTAGCACGCAAGAGATAAATACCCGATGACATAGGTGGAAATGTCAATTCATAGTACTGTCGACCGCCTTGGAAGAATTGCTCCTGTTGCCAGAGTATCCTTCCATTTAAATCGAAGAGGGTAAAATCCATCAACAGAGGATTTGGAGGGTCTATAATTATCCGTACGGTTTCTCCCTTACGAAAAAAAGTAGGCCAGACAGCTACCAAATCAAAACTCGCAGGTGTTTGCACCGTATCTATAACTTTCAAGAGCACTCCGGCGATTTTGAAATCCGGAATGCCATAACCCATTTGTCGGTCCGATGATGGATACAAATGTGCGCTGCGCACAATCGCATCTTTCAGCTCCGACGCCGTAATATCGGGTCGCGCCTGCCAAAGACAAGCCGCCCATCCGGCCACCTGCGGTGCAGCAAACGAGGTCCCTCCACCGGCTGAAATACCTGTACTACTAAATACGATAGCCGGATCTCCCAATACAGTAACCTCAGGCTTTACTTTACCAGCAGCATTGGGGCCCCAACTACTAAATCCGGCAGGATCGCGCTGGATATTTACAGCCCCTACAGTCAAAGCGCTATCAGCTTCTCCGGGGGTCAACAATCCCGAATATCCTTCATTTCCGGCAGTAGTAACAAATAAAATACCCTTCTGAGCAGCATAGTTTACCGCTTTAGCTGAGATTGTACTATGACCATCCATTTCTGAGGGATCAATATAGGCGCCGTTTGGAAAGTCAAACTCATTGTATCCCAACGATACGTTGATGATATCGGCACCAATGCTATCTGCTCGTTCGATCCCGGCAATGAGATTATCAATCTCAATTAGCTGCTCAGAATAATTATCTTCTGTTCGATACAAAGCATACATGGCATCCGGTGCCGCACCTAAATACTCGCCCGAAACATCCCCTCCGATCGGTGCCAAGACTCCGGTCCCGTGCAAATCATGATGATAGACATAACTGTCATTCAACACAAAATCATAAGTATCCTTGATCAGCCCCCGAGCAAACAAATGTCCGAATCCGCGATGAGCATCAACATTTTCATAGCCTGCATCCATTACTGCAATTAACATACCATCACCTCGAAATCCCAACTCATGTAAAGCATGGCCATTCACCATTGAAGTCTGAATAAAAGAAGCGCCGTAGATTGATGAATCCGCGTCCTCAGTCTTTCGAAATATCGTGAAAGGCTCCTCTTCGATCAACTCTAACGATGATTTCCGCTGAGATAAGCTGTCGGGAAACGTTTGATGCAGTCCGGAATGATAATAGGCGACTAATTGTACTGTCCGTACAAAAGTCAAATCCTCAAGGTTATGAATACCGGTAGAATCCTCTACCAGAATAACGCATTGATTAAACCAGCGGGAGATAACATGTAATCTTCCACCAGTGAGTGTCAGCACACTATCTATATAAGTGCGCGTTACCGGCCGATCGGTTTCTTCTACAGGAATAGCCTGTTTTTGCCGCCGTCCCAGTGCTCTTTCAGACAAAAAAGTAGAAGCGTCCGCAATTGGAGGGCTACCGGATTTATCATTAAATCCTATTCGAAATGCCATCTGGGGAGCTTGAGAATAGACTGTATCCGCCATTCCCATCAATGCCACCACCAAAACCAACCTACTCCAACGCATAACCCCCAATTATATTTACGGATATCAGTTATTGTCTACCGCGCGCATCACGACATGGAACCCCTTCTTACATTTTGTGGTTTCCGGATCGTAAGTCCAACGAATATATTCCCGATAGATCATCCCTGTATTACGCGCATATATTTCTTTAGCATAAACGCGGTCTGCCCACTCATCAGGGTTTGCATCCGGATCTCCGTTTGTATCATCAATCTGCAATACAGTAACTGTGCTATCGTAATGCTTATTTCCCTGAGACATGCTTGCTCCCACGTTCAAGTAACGATAATTCCAACCTGCGAGATAGGCAAGATCTGCGTCATTTACCGCAATCAGCGCGTTACCGGGCCAGCTTCTGCCCGCCTCTACAGGGTATGACAATTTGATATAACGGTTGCCGTCCTCCATAAATTCTACGCCACTCGCAGTAGGTGTAACATAATAAACCTCAGCTGGAGTCCATCCGGTACTATCTGTAAAACGCATGGTTTCAATCCGAAAAGATGTCCGATTCTGCTCATCAGGAAATGTATCTGCAATGGTATATCTGATCCGCTGATACTTATAAGTGCCTTCACAGGTACTATCGTTCCAAATTAAAGAGTCCACATCATAAGTAATATATTTATTGACGCCTACCGGGTAATATGAAGTACTGAGTGGATCCTTCACGTAAGGCTCGTCATCTTCCTTTTTACAAGAACTTACCAAAATGCCCGCGATGCAGGAAACTAGCAGTATGGACAATAATTTTCGATTCATGCTTTCTGTTTATATCGCGTAAATATAAGTAAAGTATGGAAAACTGTATAATAGTCCCCACATTCTCTTTAATAGCATCAGTATCGGATCAGCTGCGCCCTAATCTGCATCTCGATCTCCTTTACCAATTTCTCGGAATAGGTTTTTTCTCCAAGTTTATGTACCCTACAGATTCCACGAATCGCATTGGTTAAAAACAATTCATCCGCTTCCATTAGCTCGGATACTGTTACTGACTGCTCCTCTATATCAAGTCCCGACCGCTCCAACATAAACCTGCGCATCACCCCCGCCACGCAGCCATCTGATAAAGGGGGTGTAAAAATCTGCCGATCCTTTATCCAAAACACATTGGCAATCGTACTCTCAACTATATGATTATCAATATTTAACAACAGCGCGTCTTGCCAACCGGCTGCTCTTGCCCTCCGGGCAGCCAGCAAATAGGGCAGCATGCCGGTGCATTTATGATTTTTAAGCTCATGGTAACCCAATCGAACGGAAGGATCAATTCCCAATACCCAACCCTTGTTTTCTCCCTCTCTGGCTTCATCCGCAAGGGGGGCAGCCTCTATGATAAAACCTGAATCCTTTCCCATTCCATCCGGGAAGCTGCCTGTTCCTGTGTAAATCTGTAACCGAGCCCTGACGCGGCCTTTAAAATTGTTTTCCTGCAGACAGCGGGAAATTTCATGAGAGAATTGCCCTGAAGTATATTCATCCGTCGCGATCCTGAGTTTCTCCATTCCACTGAATAATCTTTGCCAATGAAATTCAGCAAGTCGGATATTTCCGTTCTCTACCAACATGGTTTCAAAAACTCCGATTCCATATCGCAGTCCAAAACTGTCGTAGGGCAGTAGGATTTTGTCCGCCGGTAATAACTGACCGTTATGATTGATTACTCGCATATTCCCTATATAAAGTCTCGCACCCATTAGAAAATCGACAAGTTAGCGGCGCAAAATCTTTTTTACAATTGGCGCTAATTCCTGTCCATCTTGCTTAAGAATATACCCCACGAAACTCAGCATAAAAAAACCTCCGGTTACCAATCGTAACCAAATTAATTCAGTCCATTGCAGTACTACCCACTGAAATCCGAATAGTAACAACATGACGGTGAGATACCCTGATATCTTTTTGAGCGGGTAAGGAATCGGATAATATTTCTGTCCCCAGAGATAAGAGAGTAGCATCATTACTGCATAACATAACAGTGTTGCCCATGCACAGGCCACATACCCCCAACTGGGAATTAGCAACAGGTTTACGATTATTGTAATGGCCGCACCGATCATCATAATCCAGGCACCGAAATGGGTGCGGTCCGTCAGCTTGTACCAAACCGTCAGATTGTAATAGATACCTAAACAAACATAGCCCAGTAACAGAACAGGCACCAAACCAAGCGCATCTCTGTAATCCGGACCGACGAAATATTTCCAGATATCCAGAAAAAGGACAACAGCTAGAAACATCATCGCCATTACTATTACGAACCATTTCATAACTCTGGCATAGGTTTGCTTCGCATCACCCTCTTTAGAAATAGAGAAGAAGAAAGGTTCCGCTGCCATCTTAAATGCCTGAATCACCAGGTTGATCATGACGGAAAGTCTGACAGCCGCCGTGTATAGGCCGACCATACGCAAAGAGGCTTCATCAGAAGCAGGATATAGTTTTTGCAACATTACCCGGTCGATAGAATCATTGATCACCCCCGCGAAGCCGGCGATAAGTATAGGGAATCCATATTTCAATACCCTCTGGAGCAATTTCGGATCTATCCTTAACCTGAAATCTGCCAGTTCCTTCCAAAGAAGAACGAGGGTGACCACCGACTGCAAGATGTTGGCAAAAAGAATGAATCCAACCCCCCAGTGCCTATTATACCACTGACCAAAAGCTGAATCAGGTTGAGTAGCCGCCCATTTACCAGCAATGCTGTAAAGAAATACGATGGAAAATACATATACCAGTATACCGGCTATCTTGGTGATGGCATATTTTCTTGGGCGATTCTCCTTTCTCAATCGTGCATATGGCAATGCTGCAAGTGCATCTAATCCGATAATCGCTGCCACCCATCCCACATACTCTACATGTTCTTCAACATTTATAAAGACCGACAATGGTTGCCGAAAAAGGTATAACAGCCCGGTAAAAAACAATGTTGTGATCAACATGGCGGAAAGCTGTGTATTGTACAGCTTTGACCGCTCGACTTCAGTACTATACCTAAAGAATGCTGTTTCCATTCCGTATGTATATAGCACATTCAGGATCGGAATACATGCATATATGAAGGCATACTTACCATATTCTACCTGCCCACCGGTATCAGTGAGCATATAGGTAAAGTAGGGAGTCAGCAAATAGGTCAGTAATCGTGCTGCTATATTACTGAATCCGTACCAGACGGTCTGACCTGCAAGTTGTTTAAGTGATGCCAAAGTGAAAAGTAAAACAGCTACAAAGTAAAAAACATTTCCCCGAAATCGGTTGAACTTAAGTTTTACTCATAAAACAGCATTAAGCGAATATGATATCGCCTGAAAAATCCGTTCGTTATTATCAAAAACGGTCTTATTATTGTACTGAACGTGCGACATCGAAATTCGAGTATAAATGTTTAAATAGAAGCATTTCAATGTCCTACGATAATAGAACCGGTTATTCAACCTTGACACATGGGCGAACATAAATCTCCAATTGGAATATTCGACTCCGGGTATGGTGGTCTTACTGTTTTTAGGGCTATTCGGGAGAAATTGCCCGAATACGACTATCTCTATCTCGGGGATAATGCTCATGCCCCTTATGGAAATCTTTCTTTAGAAACCATTTATCAATATACCCTCAAATGTGTGCGTTGGCTATGGGATCAGGGCTGCCCTTTAGTGATTTTAGCATGTAATACCGCTTCGGCGAATGCGCTGAGAAGAATCCAACAGGAGATCATTCCGCATTACGCTCCTGATAAACGAGTATTGGGGGTGATTCGACCCACCGCGGAGATCCTTGGTAAATACACCAGATCGAGAGTTGTGGGTGTCATGGGCACAAAGGGAACCATAGAGTCCGGGGCTTATATTGATGAGATTCAGCGGTTTCATCCGGACGTTGCGGTTTATCAACAGATCTGTCGATTGTTGGTGCCGTTGATAGAAGACGGAGAGTATGATTCTCCGGGAGCAGATTATTTCATAGAGAAGTATGTAACTGCTTTATTGGAACAGTCTCCTGATATTGATACTGTTTTGTTAGGATGTACCCATTATCCCGTGTTGGAAAAGAAAATCAGGGGCTATCTTCCAGAGGATATTCGTTTGATCTCTCAAGGGGGGTTAGTAGCACATAGTTTAGCGGACTACCTCGATCGCCATCCTGAAGTTAGTGGTAATCTAAGCCGCCATCAAAGTACGGATTTCTTCACGACCGATGACCCGGCTGATTTCGATAGTCATGCCGCGATATTCTTCGGCGCTCCGGTTAATTCCCGGCATATCGATTTATAATCTTCTATAAAAAAACGGCTCCGGAGATCGGAGCCGTTTTTTCTGTCAAATAATCTCGTGCTTGATTATTGCACTTTTACCATTTTACCGGTATAGATTACGAAACCATTAGCATCAGTGGCACGAACCATGTAAACACCTTCAGCCAATCCACTTACATTGATGGATGAAGTGTTCTTAGTGCTGATCGCCACACGACCATCCAAAGTACCGATTGTAACAGTCATATCTGAAGGTCCTTCAAAATGGATGCTGTTAGCAACAGGGTTTGGATAGAAGCGAACTACTGATGGTTGGTTGATATCGCTAACTGAAGACGGAGCAACTGAAACGCAATCCGATGTATCGCTACATCCGTCAATTGTAACGATTACTTTATACTGTCCGCCGGAAGCTGGAGTATAAGACTCACTGGTAGCACCACTAATAGGTTGGTTAGTTGCGCAGTCTATCCATTGGTAGCTCGCACCTTGTGCTGCTGCTGAAGCAGTGCCGTTGGCAACATTTACGTTTGTATTGATGGTAGGAACGGTAACATTAATCACCAGAACGCTATCGCAATTAGCAGAAGAAATCAAGGTGTCGTTATATACACCCGGAGCATTCACTACTGTACCACTCGGCAGGGTGTAGTCACTACCTTTACAAAAGCTAGCGGAAAGGTAAGTACGAGTTGTATCAGAAGTACAGTCTTTGGCCAATTTAACTACCCAAAAGTCACGGTCACCGCGAGAAACATCAGTTTTATCTCCGTTGATCCCAGCGTCAGTGTAGCCACCTACCATATATCCGCCATCTGCTGTTGCTAAAAAGCCACCGAATTTCACAACTTTATCAGTACCGATAGATTTCTCCCAAATCTTATCACCTGAATTGTCGAGTTTCAGCATCCAAATATGGCGATCAGGTCTGTCAGTAAGCTTGTTAGTAAACTGTGCGTTAGCAAGAGAATTAGATTCGCCTGCAATGATAAAACCTCCGTCAGGAGTTTCATAAGCCTGAGGAGCCTCGTCGATCCCGGTACCACCGTACACTTTGTCCCATTCGATTACACCTAAGGAATCTATTTTGATAATCCAGTAGTCTTTGGTATTGTTAGACATCAAATCTTCGGTCTTGTCGCCGGAGATTTCAGACTCAGAACCACCGGCCAGCAGGTAGCCGCCATCAGATGTCACGATGATATCGCTCAAAACATCAGCTCTGTTACCACCGTATAGTTGCTCCCATTGAATGGCACCTGTAGCATCACATTTTACTACCCAGTAGTCATTACCACCCCGGGAAGTATCATTGATATCAAAGCCACCCGCAACACCTACGGTATTACCACCATAATAACCGGCGGCAATAAATCCGCCATCGGCAGTTGGTCTGATGCGAGTCATGTAATCGTCAGCGTCACCGCCCATCACCTTCTGCCATTCTATATTACCAGTAGATGATAATTTCAGAATCCAGTAATCGTATATAGCCGAAGTAGCGCGGTATCTGTTGATGGTTTTATCACCATAAATTTCTGATCTGGAATATGCACCAACGATATATCCTCCGTCTGAGGTAGTGATAATATTTGCAGGTCTATCGGTAGTATTACCACCGATAGTCTTTTGCCACTGAATAGTATCCAATGTTCCGTTCAATTTAATCACCCACAAATCAGCTTCCGGAGCGGCACCACGCCCGGCACGACCTTTCGCCGTATCGTCTTTGTCGCCACTAATTCCCGAACTTGAATTTGCCAGAATAATGTATCCACCATCCGGGGTTCGAGTAATACTGGAAGGAAAATCAGATTGACTTCCACCAATGGTTCTTTCGCTGATCAATGTCCCATCAGCGGCTGTACGTACCAGCCAGATATCCAGACTACCACGTGACGCTTGGGTCTTTTCACCTGATATGCCTGATTCAGACAAACCGGCAAATACAAATCCACCGTCATGAGCGATGGTCATACAGGAAAGTTCGTCCCGGGCAGATCCACCAAAGGTTTTGTCCCACTCGATAGCGGGAGCCTGAGCATTCGCCTGCCATGCAGAGAGCGCCAGAAATGAGGAAAATAGTAATGTCGCTTTTGTTTTCATAAACATCATTTTTAAACGCCTACTCTTTACAGGATTTTCGGCATGCTCCTATTATTTTTAACGCACCAGCGTGATATCGCCTTTGCGGTATACATCAGTCTTATTGCCCCCCTTGAACCAAAGCTGGTACATATATACACCTAGCTCTGCGAAGGAACCGTTTATATATCCGTCCCAACCCTTGGTAGCATCGTTCGACATATACACTTGTCGACCGTAGCGATCATATATTCTCAGAGTGTATTCTTTTACCGGACAACCAGGTTCGATTACGGGTCTCCAAACATCATTTCGACCATCTCCATTTGGTGAAAACGCTGTAGGCAATTCAATAAAGCATTCGCAAAATTCTCTTTCGATAACCAGTGTATCGCTATCAACACAGAAAGAATCTTTAACAACCACCCAATAAACGCCGGTATCAGTTACATGATAGCTGCTACCAGTGCTGCCATCCTGCCATAAAGCGACCGCCCCCGAGTATGTATTCGCTTCTAATAAAAGATCTATTTGATCCTTTTGGCATAATGTGCGATCGTCTTCTCCAAAATCCTGACGGAGGTCTGCGAAATGAATCCGAACAGTATCGGAATGAGAACAGCCATCCGCGCTTACTTCTACCCAGTATTCCTCTGTGCCCGCTTTTACGACGTATTTATCATCTGTACTACCGTCCTGCCAGAGGTGCGGCAGACCGGTCTTTTCGGTCCTCAGAACCGGTACCGGCACATTACATATGGTGCTATCCTCACCCAAAGAAAATTCAACACGGGCACCTCTGATTATAAAACTATCTACCCGGCTATGACAACCTGAACTCTTAACCCTCCATGCACCATAATCAGTTACAATACGGGAACGTCCTTCATATCCATCACTCCAAACATAGGTATCATAACCTTCCGGAGCAACCAATTCCAAACTATCCCAATTAGAACAAATTAAAGTATCCCAAGCTTCATAATAAAAGGTATCGTGAAAGGGGTAAACGACTTCCATTGGCAAACCTGCCGCTACGGTTTGTCCCGGATGCATTGCTATAACCCCCATTTGATAATCACAAGCAGCGCCGGACAAATTAGGCTGATTAATTACATCAAAGTTAGAGCTACCATTTACCGAGGCGTAAATTTTTCCATTATATAACCTCAGTGTAGTAAGATACCTGTTCCTGCCTCCAAAAGGTTGCGTAAGATCGTAGGCTGAAGCCACAATCGCAGCTGAGTCATAATTGGTAATATCATACTGACGGATTGTCCCGTCCGCAGAAGCCGACCAACCAAATTCTCTTGTCCATACATAAAGCTTGGTGTTGTCGGGCGAAAACGCAGAACCCAATGAAATACCTTTGCTAAATATCCGAACATAATCGGATACAATCCCCGTCCATGGATCAAATTTGAACAGGGAGGTACCACTCGTATGTCGACGGGTGTACGTCAGACCACCATTAAATATACTCGTATAATTATGACCTAAAGCCAGTCGGGTTCTATCCGGACTAACAGACATCTGCGCCATGCTATAATTCGCCCCATCCCTAAATGGATTCAGTCCCAGTTCGCCGGCCTCCGATAAGACCGGAGTATCGATACCTCCGGCATGGATTCGAAATGCTTTAAATATCGGATCTTGAAAAGCATGGACAATCAACCACACATCACAGTTGTTACCCGGCACAGTGACCATCGCCTCACTCAATCTGCCTGAATCTAATATAATATTTTTTCGAGCCGGATCTATATCACCCAAACCACCATTCAGGCTCATATCCACCACGGAATAATAAAGCCCGGGGGCATTACCTTGAT
>CAZWPF010000061.1:10191-19575 GCA_964636205.1 uncultured Chitinophagaceae bacterium
ACGGGCTGGCCGGTATTAAAATCATACCCACCGAAAGACCCCATCGCCCAGACACTATTGGCTTTTATAAATCCGGGCAACTCGTTATATTGCGGTTGAGCGCTCACCGGCAAGTTTAAACAAATTGCAATTCCTAACAATATAATTATCAAATGCTTCATAAAAAATTTTCGTTGTCCATCCCAGGCCGGAAACTCCGGCATACACCACCTGTAAAATTACCTAGATACCGAGGGGACAATCCAGGTATTTATACCGTACTGCTTAAAATCAAGTAGAACTACGTACTTTTAATTTTATCGTGTTGTAATGTTTTCTGAATGAGGCTACAGATATATATACTGACTATTTGTGTTGTTTTATTTTCCGGATTTGCTGTTGCCTACGGACAAGAAAAGCGAACAACGAACCCTGAAGTCGGGCAGATAAAACTATCTATTTCAGACAATAAAGATACTGACACTGCAAAAATTTTCCAACTCGTTGAATTAGCGAACCCTATAAAATTAATTTCAACCGACAGCGCCCGACAAATCTTGGCAGAAGCCTACGAACTGGCAAAAAAAATGAATTTCCCAGATGGTCTGGCGGCAACTATTATCGAATACGCAGCATGCGATCTCTACGATGGTGACTACGATCAGGCAATTGAAAAACTTTACCTAACCCAAGAATACATCCGTAACGCGCAGTCCGACCTTAGCTCCATTATTCTCAGGCTTTATAATTACCTCGCAGTTACTTATAACTATATCGGCCGCGACGATTACTCGCTTTATTATCATTATAAAAGCCTCCAGTTTGCCATGCAATATCTCCATTCGCATAACGAACTGAAAGCTTACATACCATTAGCATTCACCAATATTGGCATCACCCTCTACCGCACCAGACAATACCAACAATCTCTATATTATTTGCATAATGCAGAACGGTTCTCTCTGGCATTGCAGCAATACCAGTATCTGGGCGAAATCTATATCAATATCGCCAAGAATTATAGGATTAGGACAGATTGGCCAAAACACGACTATTATGTAAGAGAAGCGCTTAAGTGGAATGATACGCTTTCCCAGTACAGCGAGACTCAATCCAACCGCCAGTACACTTCCATCTTATCATCCATCGGAGAAAGCTACTTACAACGGGACCAACCTAAAAAAGCACTGGAATATTTTCAAAGAGCGAGAGCTATTACCAATAGCATAAACCCATACGACAACAAGCTGTTGATAGATAAAGGAATGGGATCTGCATATCTGCAAATGGGCAACTACCCTAAAGCTAAAGAACACCTGCTAGCGGCATTGGACATTGCAACTGAGCTCAAAGTAAGGAGTCCAATCACCGCAAGTTTGTACCATAACCTGTCAGATTACTACTACAAGACCGGTGATCTCAACAATGCTTACATTTTCCAAAAGCGATATAGCGAACTAAACGACAGCCTACTCCTTTCGGAACGACAGCAAGATATCAATCGACTGGAAATTCAGTATCGGGCATCCGAAATGGATAAAAGTATCGCCTTACAAGACTTGCTACTTGCGAGAAAAGCAAAAGAATTAAAAGATAAAAATATACTAATCGCAGGTACTACCATCATCGCGATAGTGCTTATCTTTATGATATTCAGTATCAGAAGACACAATAAACACAAAAGGGAAATAGATAACCTCCACGCTAAACTTGAAGGCGGGGAACAGGAACGCTCTCGAATAGGGAGAGAACTACACGATGGTATTATGGTACAGTTTTCAGCAGTAAAAATGAATTTGAGTTCGATCGTCAATCAGTTCCAACACCTGCCCGGTATCGAAGCATTCCGTGAACCAATCGCACAACTGGATGCAGCCACCCGTGAGCTCAGAAGAACTGCACATAACCTAATGCCCGCAGTGCTGTTGAAAGAAGGACTTACCGATGCTGTATTCTTCTTTTGTAAGAATCTGGAACAAAGCGTTCCAATTTCGATCCATGTACAGTCATATGGGGATATTCCCAGATTGAATCCGGAAGCGGAACTTTCAATTTATCGTATCATCCAAGAGTTGGTTCATAATGTTATCAAACATGCAAATGCAACCGAAGCGCTGGTCGAATTAAGCGGACAGAACAATTTGCTGATGATTTCAGTGGAAGATAACGGTGTTGGTATGTCAGCATCAGCAATCGACCCATCCAATAGCGGCTTCGGACTGTCTACTGTTAGAAGCAGAACGACCGCGTTAAACGGACAAATTGATGTAAAAAGTGCGCCAAACAGTGGCACTGTGGTGAATATTGAATTCGAGATGAAGTATCTTGTTAGCGATAAATCTATGAATCATGCCTATTAAAGTCGTCATCACCGATGATCATCCAATCGCTATTGGCGGAATTGAGAACATGCTTCGCTCAAGTAACAATATCGAGGTTATAGGCACCTATACCTCCGGATTAGCATTGCTCCAATCTTTAGAACACAAACAACCGGATATAATTTTGCTGGACATTCTGATGCCGGATCAAAGCGGACAAGAATTGGCCGAAATTATCTCCAAAAGACATCCCAATATCCGCATGCTCGCACTTACCAGTCTGGACGCTCCTTATTATGTACGAGGCATGATCCGCAGGGGTTGTTCGGGCTATCTTTTAAAAAATACCGATCAGGACACCCTAATTAAAGCAATAGAGGAAATTTATCAGGGTCGGGAATTTATCGAGCCCTCACTTAGAGAACAAATCATCAGTAATACCCTTAAAGGCAAGAGAAGCCACCCTACCCAACCAATTCCGGTGCTTACTCAAAGGGAAAAAGAAGTATTACAACTCATTGTAGAAGAATATACCAGTCAGGAAATTGCCGACAAGCTCTTCCTAAGCCTTCGTACCGTCGAAGGTCACCGATTAAATCTGCTTCAAAAACTAGATGCAAAAAATACCGTAGGCCTGGTAAAAACAGCTCTACAGATGGGTTTGATCAACTAATTAGTAAGTCTGTATCACGCGAGCGCGTACCCTTCTATTTCCATCTGAAGGGCTCATGCTTGACGATTTTCATTTTAATATTGTGATGCCCGGGTGCATTCAGCAAAGAGGGAACGACTCAAATCAAGCTAGTTGGAAACAGGTTAGCTCAGTCCTATGAGACCATTAACTCCTGTTGTTACAATTCCGCCAACGTCACCAATTCTGAAGCTATATTACTACCCAATGCCACTCCCATCCCACTCATTCTAAATGCCCCAAAGACTTTGTCTGAAAATGCCCGGACCACGGGCAATTTGCCTGATTTTCCAAAAGCCATGATCCCCGCCCATCTGTATGCGATGGCGTAAGGCTGCCCGGGAATAATCAGCTGCTGTAATTGCTTCTCAAGATCTTGTTGGATGCGATCCGTTACCTTAAACTCGGTCGATGTTTCCCCTTCAAAATCCAGATTCCTACCACCACCCAATAAAATTCGCCCATCGATCTCCCTAAAGTAGTAATAACCCTTGTCGAAATGGAATGCACCCTTGAATTTTAGTCCGGGAATAGGTTCGGTCACCAATATCTGCCCCCTACCGGGTATCACTACTTCATTCGGTAGCAATTTTTTCGTAAACGCATTAGTACAGATAAATAATTTGCCTCCACCAATCTCCCAATGAGAATCTCTAAAACCATCCTTCACGGTGAGGATGACCTTATTGCCTGCTTCCTCAAACGACAACGCCTCTGCACCGGTAATCAATTCCACACCTTCTTGCAGCGCTTTTGACTGAAGCGCACGCATCAATTTTCCACTGTGCAAGGTACCCTCCGCAGCACTTTCAATAAGCGCCTGTACGTCCCGACCAAAACCAAACTCGTTTATTCGTTCGTCCACGCGCTTAAACACATTCTTTCCAACCACCGGATATAAAAGTCGATTCAGATAATCTATCTGGTCCAATGCCTCCATCTCCGGCGTTCTGATCAATTCGAATCCGCCGTGTTCCTCATATCCAATAACTGTATCAGGAAACCGTTCTCTCAAACGTGCCAAACCTTTTAGTCGTCGTTGGAATAAGCTCACTACATCGGCTTCACTCATTGATTGCAGGTCATCCAGCAATTCTGTGACGCTTCCGGTGCTGGCAAATGCTGCATTACGTGTTGTAGCTCCTGTAGGAAGCAATCCACGTTCGAGCACCAAAACTCTGGATTTCGGAGATCGTTGCTTTATTTCAATCGCTGTACTCAACCCGGTAATCCCCGATCCGACAACGATACAATCGTAAAACGAAAAACTTTGCTGCTCCCAATAACTAAAACTTACCATTGTTCAAAATTCATTAAAAAATCACAGGATCGCAAAACTCAAAGTTGTCAACTCCTCTGACTGCTTTCTGATATTTCTACCAATGGGGGTGGATTCCCTTCTCTAATAAATGGTCGGTTGAATATCAAACAGGCAACCATATCCCCCATAACATTTACCGAGGCACGCAACATACCCAGCAATCGGTCTACCCCGATAATTATTGCTATTCCCTCAGTGGGAATATTTACTGATGATAACACAGAGGCTAGGACAATAACGCCGGCGCCCGGCGCAGAAGGGGTCCCAATTGAAGCAGCAATAGTGGTAAATGTCAATAATAATAAAGTACTCAATCCGAATTCTAGCCCATAAACCTGCGCTAAAAATACCGTAGAAACTGCCTGATAAGCTGCAGTACCATCCATATTTACAGCAGTCCCTACGGGAACAATAAACCGCGCTACTCGTGGATCTATGTCTAATTTTTCCTCCGCAGTCTTTATACTCATAGGCATCACTGCTGCGGAACTGGCAGTGGAAAATGCAAGTAATAGTAACTCCTTCACACTAATGAAGAAACGCCGAATGTTGGTCCGGGTCAGAATCATCAAGAGCAACATATAAAACCCCACTAGTATGATCAATGCGAGAACAACTGTCAGCACATATCCACTCAAACCGGCAATGGTTTTCAATCCGACCATGGCCGTAATCTGACAAAGCAAACCAAATACTGCGATTGGCGCTATTCTCATAGCCCAACGGGTAATGGTCATACAAATCTCCTGAACAGAAAAAAGCAAACTCAGTATCGGATTGGCTGTCTTGGGTGAGATATTGATTAAGGCAATACCCACCACGACAGAAAACATCACGATACTCAACATTTCGCCGGTGACCATCGAAGCAAGTGGATTGGCCGGAAGTAAATCAATCAACATTTCCGGAATAGCCGGCTTTGTATTTATGGAATTATCAGGCACTATTACAGACGTGGACTCACCTGCAACCTGCAACTTACCTGCCATTCGCTTGCCGGGTTGCAACAAGGTCGCTAAGGTAAGACTCATCGATACCACCACTACAGAAGTAGCAAGAAAATAAAGTACTACACGCGTACCGGTTGTTTTCAAATATTCATTGTTACCCTGACCCGCGATACCGGTAATGACAGAGCTCACCACTAACGGCACCATGATCATTTGTATCAGTCGAATGAACAATCCTCCTGGTAGGGCTATCCAATTGATAAGGGGCATCGCAATTGTCGGCTCCACTATACCCGAATCAGGTCCGAGCAATGCCCCGGCCCCCATTCCCAGGGTCAGCGCAATCATTATCTGAAGCCACATGCGCTTCTCTACCAATCTTTGGAGATAGTTATGAAGCGATTTCAGCGATCTGATTTCCAATTCCTGATGTGATCCCCCATTCATTTTCATATATACTAAACATCTAAATGCTCAAATACTTGTGCAGCCTCACTCGACAAGAGCAAATCTTTGACCGAGAGCACCACCTGCCGTCCGGACAAAGTCAGGTTACGATTGACAGCCAGCAGATCCGACAAAATCATATGGTTAGCCTGATTGCTATTCAACATACCGGTGATACTATCTGTGTACTTGCGATCTTCAACTTTCAATGACTTCCCGGCCTCAAAAAGCTTTTCTGTTAGTCCGGCTTCGTTCGGTCGCGTCACAATTTCTTTGATCTCACCCACGAAATGAATCAATCGATTCTGAAAACCTGTAAAATGCTCTTTATCACCCTCTTCCTCAATCGCATCCAAATTATGACGGATGTCCTTTATAGACTTCGCAGCAGCCACCGCATATCTTGCGGCGTGCAATAATCTATTGAGTTCACCTGCTTCCCTTTCACTCAACTCATGTTTTTGAATTTCCGCCCCATAATTAAAAATCTGTTCTTGCAACAACTTTATCTTTTCATAGTGTGCCGGAATCTCGGATTTCTCACTAGGAATTACGGAGCCACTGATATCTTTTATTTCCGGGAGGACCTGTGAAGGATCCAAACCAAATTGGCGGAGATTATATTCGGTACTCAATCGCAACAAATATCTCACTTCGTTTGACAAAGCAGTGATAGCTGCCTCAGTGACCTGTGCCGGCGCCGCATGAATAAATCTGGACACGAAAACAGTACGCTCCTGAAACCGCTTGTCCAAAAAACGCGCAACCGGTCCCAGCATAGGAAAGAATACGATTAACCCAATCAGGTTAAATAAAGTATGAAACAAGGCAATCCCAAAAATCGGATCTGCCTTAAGATTCAGTCCGTCATTGATCAACCAAATAAGCAAAGACAGCATCGGCAGCACCACCAGTGCGTTGGCTATTTTAAAAATCAAATTACTAAAAGCAACCTTCTTTTTGGAGGCCACCCCATTCACACTTCCAATCAAAATGGTGATTGTTCCCCCGATATTGATACCCACTACCACCATACAAGCGGCTTCAAGGTTGATCATGCCGCTGTAGACAGAAGACAGCAAAATCATAATCGAAGCAGTACTACTATGAATCAGAGCCGTCAGCACGATACCAAACAATAGGTAGGTTACTCCAGGCAGCCCATTCAGTACACTCACGTCCATTCCGGATGTCCAGTCCTCTACCCCTTGCTTCATATAATCCAATCCCATAAACAAGAAACCAAATCCCACAAGCAGCTTGCTGATATTGATCCATTTGGAGGTGCTATTCCCCAGAAATAACAAACCCAGTCCTCCTATGCCGATAAAGGGCATCGATAACAGTTCTATTTTGAATTTAAATCCCGCTGTTGCCAGCAGCCAAGTAGATAACGTAGTCCCGAAATTGGCGCCCATCACGACCCCGATAGCACTCATGGTAGACATAATACCGGCTCCGGTAAATGCCAGCACCATTAGCGATACCGCGCTACTACTCTGTAAAATGACGGTAGTAAGAATGCCGAGTCCGATCGCCTTTACCCGATTGGAGGTCTGTTTGCGGATAAATCTCCTCAATGCCTTGCCCGAGAGATTCCTTATCGACTCCTCCAGCAATAGCATTCCAAATAAGAATATGCCCAATCCGGCAAGTAGTTGCCAAATATTACTTAATTCGCCCACAACAATTTTGGTTAAACCCGTAAAAATAATCAAAACCGCGCCGTTGAGGTCGGAGCAGCGTTCAATGATATCGGAAGATAAGACATTTATATTAATGATAATTAAGTGATTCTGCCTTATCGTACATTTTTAAATCACCCCTAAAACGCCATTTATCGCATGCACACCGCTGCTTTAGCATCCCATCGCTTCGTTTCGTATTTTTGCGACCCAAGCTATTATTTATGGAATACGATTTTCAATCCATTGAACAACAATGGAAAAAATATTGGACAGAGAAACAAATTTATAAAGTAACTCAGGATAGCAATAAGCCCAAATATTATATTTTGGATATGTTTCCCTATCCGAGTGGTGCGGGATTGCACGTAGGGCATCCTCTCGGTTATATTGCATCTGATATTTACGCTCGATATAAAAAGCTGAAAGGATTCAATGTACTCCACCCAATGGGGTTCGATGCGTTTGGACTTCCCGCGGAACAATATGCCATCGAAACCGGTCAGCACCCTGCAGTCACTACAAGTCAGAATATTGCCCGCTATCGGGATCAATTGGATAAACTCGGCTTGTCTTACGACTGGAGCAGGGAAATCCGCACTTCCGATCCTAAATACTACAAATGGACCCAATGGATTTTCACACAGTTGTTTCATAGCTGGTATGATCGGGAGCAGCAAAAAGCTCGTCCAATTAAAGAACTAATTGAAATTTTCAACTCAGAGGGCGACATAGGTGTACCTTGTCCGGAAGGTGATCAGACCAATTTCACAGCTGCAGATTGGCAAAAAATGAATTTAGCGGAACAGCGCGCTATTTTGATGAAATATCGGCTGGCCTATCTGAGTCATGCCGAGGTTTGGTGGTGCGAGGGTCTGGGTACCGTCCTGGCCAATGACGAGGTGATCAACGGAGTTTCGGAAAGAGGCGGATTCCCCGTTGTGAAAAAGCGAATGAATCAATGGTTTTTAAGAATTACTGAATATGCTGATCGTTTGCTGGAAGGTCTGGATACGCTCGATTGGACCGACGCGATGAAAGATATGCAGCGTAACTGGATTGGGAAGAGCAATGGAGCACAAGTGAAATTTGCTATCGCAGATGATGCCAATAGTCGCCATATCGAAGTGTTCACTACTAGGCCAGACACTATTTTTGGAGTAGATTTTATGGTATTGGCACCCGAGCATGAATTGGTACCTGAAATCACGACCGCCGAACAAGAGGCCGCTGTAAATCAATACATCAACTACGCGAAAAGTCGCTCTGAAAGAGAGCGAATGTCGGAGGTAAAACAAATTTCCGGTTGTTTTACCGGCGCTTACGCAGTGCATCCATTCACATGCAAGAAAATTCCGGTTTGGATATCGGAATACGTTTTGGCAGGATATGGTACCGGTGCGATCATGGCCGTACCTGCAGGAGATGATAGAGACCATGCATTTGCCAAACATTTCAACATCCCGATAACAAATATTTTCGGCGAGCGGTACGATGGTATGACCGCCTATTCTGAAAAAGCCGGTCGATTGGAAAACAGCGAATTCCTGAATAATATGGAAATCGTTGAAGCCGCAGAATTGGCAATCAAAGCCATAGAAGAAAAAGGTATCGGCACCCGGAAGGTAAATTTCAAATTAAGGGATGCCGGATTCAGTCGTCAAAGATATTGGGGAGAACCTTTTCCAATCATCTATCAAGACAATATTCCTTTTACCATAGATGAACCGGAATTAAATATCCCTGATTCGATGCAGACCCTGCCGGTAACCTTACCCCAGGTGGACAAATACGAACCCGGGCCTGAAGGACAAGGACCACTGGCGAATATTACGGACTGGTTAGTTACACCAGCTGGAAATCGGGAGACCAATACGATGCCGGGTTATGCAGGTAGTAGTTGGTATTTCCTGCGATACATGGATCCAGAAAATGATACAGAGTTCGCAGGGCGTGCCGCAACTGATTACTGGCAGCAGGTAGATTTATA
>CAZWPF010000062.1:0-18237 GCA_964636205.1 uncultured Chitinophagaceae bacterium
GACTCGAACCCAGGGCCCATACATTAAAAGTGTATTGCTCTACCAACTGAGCTACCGAATCGCCTTCTGTTCTCTCGAACGGGATGCAAAGATAGGCAAATCAAAATCTCTGCAAAATGTTTTTCTTAAATTTTCTAAATTTTTTCAAGTTTAATAAGTCGCAAAGCCTTAATTGGCGGGGAATTTCAGCATTTTCCAGACTCCGAAAATTGCTTCGCGAATGATCCCTTTACTCATTTTAGACACCCCTTCTTTTCTATCCACGAAAGTGATAGGGATCTCCCGAATGCGGAAACCCGACTTCCAGGCGCGGTATTTCATTTCTATCTGAAAGGCATATCCGATGAACTTCACCTCGGTCAAAGGCAATTTCTTCAGCACCTCCTTTCTATAACAAACAAAGCCGGCTGTGGGATCATGCACCGGCATTCTCGTAATCATTCTTGTATATAAAGCACCACCCTTCGATATGAATATCCGATTCCAGGGCCAGTTTACGACCCTACCCCCTCTGATGTATCTCGATCCAATCACCACATCGGCACCTTCAGCACAAGCAGTATGCAAGCGCAACAGATCATCTGGATTGTGTGAGAAGTCTGCATCCATCTCAAAGATGAAATCATAATCTCGTTCCAATGCCCATCGAAAACCAAAGATATACGCCGTTCCCAAACCCGCCTTCTCAGTTCTCTCCGCTAAAAACAATCGATCAGTAAGCTCCTGTTGCAAGCGCTTTACAATAGCTCCGGTGCCATCAGGCGAACCGTCGTCGACGATGAGAATATGGAAATTACCGGGAAGCGCACATACTTTTCGTATGATCTTCTCGATGTTCTCCTTTTCGTTATAAGTAGGTATGATGACGAGCTTGTCCAAACCGGGCAAAAAGTTAAAAGCGGCAAAATACTAAAGTACCACGAGATTCATTCCACCAATGGCAAAATTTACCTTATAAAAATAAAAAAAACAGACTGAATCCTTTATGCTTTCAATTTACGCAACTTCATTCGGTTCAATATCTCGGAAATCTTCTGTTTGGTATGTAAAGCAAAATCAGCCTGCATCATCCAATCGTAATACTGAGGCTCCTGACTAAACACCTCTTCTACCCTGCGTCCTTTGTACTTTCCAAAATTAAATACGGGATGTCCGTCCTTCATAATTATTCTGCGTGCATAATCGACATAGCCTTCATTCCCATTTGTGAAATCATGCAATGCCTTGACATCATTCTCTAATTCCTGATACCGCTCAAGCTGTGCTTCCAACACCTCTATTGTCGCTAAGATATCCGCTTCAGCACTATGTGCATTCTCCAGTGTTTTGCCACAGTAGAAATTATAAGCAGCACTTAAGCTGCGACTTTCCATTTTGAAGAAAATCTGCTGCACATCAACCATATTCCGCTCTGTAAAATCAACCTGTACGCCCGCCCTCAAAAACTCCTCTGCAAGCAATGGCAAGTCGAACTTGGATGAATTATACCCTCCCAGATCACATTGCTTCATCCACTCGTTTAGTTGGTGTGCAATTTGCTTAAAGCTGGGACAGTCCTTCACGTCCTCATCTCTGATGCCATGAATAGCGCTGGCTGATTCAGGGATAGGGATTCCGGGATTAATGCGTCTGGCAAAAGTCTCGCGCTTACCATCAGGTAGCAATTTGACGAAAGCCAGCTCCACTATTCGATCTTTTACATAATCGGTACCGGTCGTTTCCAGATCAAAAAAAACAATCGGTCTCTTGAGTGCCAGTTTCGCCATAATTGTAATGTTGTAATTATCGCGAAACTACACTTTTCCAATCAATTCCTTCAAAGGTTCCACTACTCATCAATAACAAACATACCGGCTCCTCTGTTTTTGCCAAAAGCTCGGTAACACAACGTTGCAACTGCTCTCCCTGATCCATCACGATTATGTCTGCTCTTGAGAATGCATTCTGAACCATTTCAGAAGTCAGTGGTGGTCGCTGCTTTAGCTGCAAAGCATGCTTGCTAAAGAATACTATTGCATCATCCGCACTATCCAAACTATGTGCATACTCGTTCAAAAACTCCTCCGTCAAACTACTATAAGTATGTAACTCAAAACAAGCTATTAGCCGGTGTTTGGGATAGGCTTCCCTTACGGCATCCAGCGTCGCTTTCAGCTTTGAAGGTGCATGTGCAAAATCTCGGTAAGCCACCAACTTTTCTCCGGACACAATCTCCTCCAATCTTCGCGCCGCGCCCTTAAAACTTGCGATTGCTTCGTAAAAATCAGCTTCACTCACACCCAGCTGAATGCAGACTGCAAGTGCTGCCTGCATATTCTGCAGATTATGCTTACCAAATATCGATAATTGTTTCGGCCCGGCAGATGTTATTACATAAGCCATTCCCGAATCATAATTGTACTTCGGTGTCTGATAGGGCATAGCTTGTAAATGTTGCGCTTGCTCCGCCACCAGTCGCTGAACTACCGGATCTTCATTATTGTAGATGAGATAACTACCCGATTTTATTCCTTGCAGATATTGCTCAAACTGGTGATAGTAATTCTCAAAGGTTGGAAACACATTGATATGATCCCAGGCAATCCCACTCAATACACTGATATCAGGCTTGTAAAAGAAAATTTTCGGTTTGGGTTCCACCGCAGAAGCCGGATATTCATCACCTTCTAAAATAATTAGAGGCGCATCACTCAGCTGCACCGAATTTGCAAATCCGTCAACACGCGCGCCCACCAGATAATCGAATGACTTACCCATGCGCTTCAGCACGTGCATGATCATAGAAGTGATGGTAGTTTTACCATGACTGCCCGCGATCACCACTCTTTGCTTCTCCCGGCTCATTTCATAGACATATTCCGGGAAGGAATATACACGGATATTTAACGCTCGCGCCGCCGACAATTCCGGATTATCGGCACGGGCGTGCATTCCTAAAACAACTGCATCCAGATCCGCAGTAATCCGTTCCGGAAACCAGCCTAAAGCCGCCGGCATCAACCCTTCCACTTCCAAATTTGTACGCGCAGGATCTTGAATATCATCATCGCTTCCCGTAACCGTATTACCTTGCCGGTGCAATGCCAAAGCGAGCTGATGCATTACCGCACCTCCAATGGCTATGAAATGTATCCGTTTCATTTATTTTTCCTTACTTTTGTGCAAAAGTAACCGAGGTTATTAACTTTTCACCTTAGTACATATGAATAAACTTATGTCCCGCCTGCGTCGTATCGTTCCAATGGTTGCCTTGGCAGCCGGATTAGCTGTATTTGCTTCGTGTACGGCCAGCAAAAAATATGGATGTCCCGAAAGTATGAATTTCGGAAGCATCCTCAACTATTAAACGAAATAGCTAATTCTTAGGGAATTATTTTCAGGCTATAGTCTTTGACTATCAGCCTTTTTTGATTTTTACCTCTTATTCCATCCTACGGAAATAGAAGAGTATAAAAAGGCAAAATACAACGTCAATCAAAAACAAAGGACTGGTATACAATTCCTTTAACATTGCATTGGATACCGTTGCATATAATATGAGGTTGATTGAAGTAAGGGCCAGATAACCATAAGCTCCCCAACGACGAAGATCGCAAATTGCGAGCCAGCAGATGGTATAACATAGCAACCACAATGGTTGTAACCAAGCGAGCGACATAACCGGCACATCCCGATACAGCCAAACTATGAATCCCAACATTGTAATATGAAACAAAGCCACCCATGGAAATAACACAGGTGGCTTACGAATCAGGTCTGTCAACGTCCCTTTGATCGTGCGCATAAATTATTTATGATGCTGATAATGCGTTCAGAATATCATACTCGGTAAGGATGTGAAATTGACCGCTTTCATCCTTAGCGAGCACTGCTTTGTTTTCTTTATTGATAAAACGCGACAGGCGTTCTACCGGGGTCGACATCTCTACAATCGGCAGTGGTTGTTCCATCACCTCTGCAATAGTAAGATCCTTGATATGAGTATCTTCCATCAGTTTGCGAAACAATCCGCTCTGCGTAATAGATCCTACGATCTCTCCACCCTTTGTAACCGGAATCTGCTCTACGTCATACTTCTTCATCAATTCCAAAGCGTCCGAAACCTTAGCGGCTTCATCTAGTGTCAACAATTTCCTCAATCCAAGTCCGCCGATCAAATCACCTACAGTCTGTACATCTAAAAATCCACGTTCCAACATCCACTCGTCGTTGTAGATTTTACCTACGTAACGGCTGCCGTGGTCATGGAAGATCACCACTACCAAATCGTCGGGCTTGAGTTTTGACTTCAATTGTTTTAAACCGGCAATCACAGAACCGGCAGAATATCCCACGAAAATCCCTTCTTCTTTGGTGATTCGGCGAGCCATCACAGCACCGTCCTTATCAGTCACCTTTTCAAAATGATCGATCGCTTCTTTAATATAATTTTGAGGAAGGAAATCCTCTCCAAATCCTTCAGAAATATAAGGATGCACCTCACCCATATCTAGCTCTCCGGTATCAAACCATTTTTTGAGGAGCGAACCATAGGCATCTATCGCCCAAACCTGAACATTCGGGTTTTGCTCTTTCAGGTATTTGCCGGTACCCACAATAGTTCCACCGGTACCCGCAGCTACCACCAGATGTGTCACCTTACCTTCTGTTTGTTCCCATATTTCCGGACCGGTTTGCTCGTAGTGTGCCTGCCGGTTGGCCAGATTATCATACTGATTGACATACCAGGAGTTCGGAATTTCCTGTGCCAATCGCTTGGACACAGAATAATAAGAACGAGGATCTTCGGGCTCTACATTGGTCGGACAAACGATTACTTCTGCACCCATCGCTTTCAACATGTCCACCTTTTCCTTCGACTGCTTATCTGTAGTTGTGAAAATGCAACGATATCCCTTAATAATAGCTGCCAACGCCAATCCCATACCGGTATTTCCTGAAGTACCTTCAATGATGGTACCACCGGGTTTGATCTTCCCTTCTTGTTCGGCAACTTCCAACATTTTCAGCGCCATACGGTCTTTGATCGAATTGCCGGGGTTAAAGGTTTCAACCTTAGCATACACCGGACAGGGGAGATCAGCTACTACCCGATTGAGGCGTACTAAAGGTGTATTCCCTATTGTCTGCAAAATATGATCAAAGACGCGTTTGTTGCTATTCATAAAACTTTTGTATTTTTTTAACGCCACGAAGATACAAAATTGACGCGTCTTAAGCCGTGTGTATAGGCTCAATTCAACAAATCCGAAGAAAAAAAACTGAAGAATTTTTCCGATAACCTTTAGAGAATCAATCCAAAAATCTTCGGATATCCGAGCCATGTAAATAGAGGCAGACTTCCTCCACCATATCTCATTACATAATCTTACCCCAGTCAGACTGCCCTGACTGCTGCGTGAGGTAGGTTCTCAGAGGAAGGTGTCCCGTTCGGTTGAGTCCGGGATCGTACTCCAATAAATATCGGGCAGCCTCTCGGGTCTCCTCCAACAATGCCGTATCTTGTCCAATGTCTGCCAGTTTAAATTTCAGCAGTCCGCTCTGCTTTGTTCCATACAAATCGCCCGGCCCTCTCAATTCCAGATCTTTCTCCGCAATGATAAAGCCATTAGACGTGGATGTCATTATTTGCATCCGTTTAGTGCTATCATCCGACAAATCATTTCCGGTCATTAAAATACAATAGGATTGTTCTCCCCCGCGCCCCACCCTGCCACGCAGCTGGTGCAATTGGGAAAGTCCGAACCGCTCAGCACTTTCTACAACCATTACTGTAGCATTTGGAACATTCACGCCCACCTCGATAACTGTTGTCGCCACCATAATATGCGCATCGCCCTCTATAAACCGCTGCATATTCCGGGTTCGCTCAGCCGCTTCTTGTCGGCCATGCACCATTGCCACATTATATTTATGTCCGGGAAACCAGACTTTTACTTGTTCATACCCTTCTTTTAAGCTTTCATAGTCTAACTTCTCCGACTCATCGATCAAAGGATAAACGATATATGCTTGTCGCCCCTTATTAATTTCAGTTTTTAAAAATTCCATCACCTGCGCTCTGGCACGGTCTGTACGATGTACTGTCTTGATTTCTTGTCGACCCGGGGGTAATTCATCAATAATCGAAACATCCAGATCACCATATAGAGTTAAAGCGAGGGTCCTTGGAATCGGAGTTGCTGTCATCACCAATACATGTGGTGGATGTGCATTCTTTGCCCATAATTTAGCCCTTTGTTCTACGCCAAACCGATGCTGCTCATCGATTACGGCTATACCCAGGTTTTTAAACTGAACCGAATCCTCGATGAGGGCATGAGTTCCGATCACGATCGGAATTTCTCCACTTGCGAGTCCGGCCAGAATCGCTTTTCGTTCGCGTCCCTTAACGGCGCCCGTCAGCAAAACCACCTTTATACCCATCTTCTCCAACAATGCACTGACACTCTGGTAGTGCTGGGTCGCCAGGATCTCGGTAGGCGCCATCATACAAGCTTGAAACCCATTGTCTAATGCCAATAACATAGCCATTAGTGCCACCATGGTCTTACCACTACCCACGTCACCCTGCACCAAACGATTCATTTGTCGACCCGTAGCCGTATCGGAGCGGATCTCCTTAATCACTCGCTTCTGCGCATTGGTGAGCTCAAAAGGTAAAAATTCATGATAAAACTGATTAAAGTGCTCACCAACTTTACTGAATACCCATCCCGGTGTCACGGTGCGTTGCAGTCTTAACCGCGCAATCGACATTTGGGAGATAAACAATTCCTCCCATTTCAGTCGAAATCTCGCTTTTTCCAATTGCTCCTGGTTTTCAGGAAAATGGATCCAACGCAGGGCAAAGGGTCTCGGACAAAGCTGGAATTTTTGAAGAAAAACGGGCGGAAGAATTTCGGGAATCGATTTCAGCGGTAATTTCTCGAACATCGCAGCGGTCAATTTCGCGAAAGACCGATTGGTGATACCTTTGGTTATTAACTTTTGTGTGGAAGAATATACCGGCTGCAATACCGAGGTGGCGGTATCGGCAGACAATGGTTCGATTTCAGGATGTGCCAGATTATACATTCCATTGAATACCGATACCTTTCCAAATACTAAAAACTTCTGGTATTCCTGCAATACATTTTTAATCCATTGTATACCCTGAAACCATATCAATTCTATACTTCCGGTTGCATCGTAAAGGGTTGCGGAAAGACGACGCTTCCTGCCCTCTCCGTCCTCACTGATATTGGTTATGGTACCGGCCAGCTGCACATATTCCTGGGGAGCATTTCGAATTGCCCCAATCGAAGTGATCCGGGTTCGATCAAAGTACCGATAAGGGAAATGCATGAGCAAATCCTCGAATGTTGCAATGTTTAATTCTTTGCGCAACAGTTCGCCCCTTTGCGGTCCAACCCCTTTCAGGTAATCAATAGGTGTTTCGAGTATGTCTGAATGGTTTAAAATAGAAACCGGTTTTTCTGAAGTAGTGCAAATATAATCAATGATCATAGCCTTTGCGCGTTCTCACCGGCAGTTGCCCTTATTAGTCCAGTTATCCCAATTTTGGTGGAGCAGCGGTCAGCAGGCGCAGTCTTAATTCCGGGAATCTTATAACGGCAGCTATCCATACCATTACCTGCACCACCAGCGCGATCCAAATGGGTTGTCCGGCCAGCAAATGCGTTACGATTGCCCCTCCGAAGTATGCTGCGAGCAAAAGGGTTCCGAGAATTCCGGTACGCGGAATAATAAAAAGTATCAATGAAATTATTTCCACCACCCCGATCATAAAATAGGTCTGAGCATTTAGTCCTACCGCTGCTGCCTGCGCCACCACTTCTTCGCTCTGAGCTAGTTTCATAAATCCACTGAATGCGACGACTAGTCCGACTAATCCTGTCAATGTCCATCCAATCATTTTGCTTGTCTTATTTTTCATAATATTTCCATTTTGTGACCACAAATTTCCGGGAGAATAGTATACATTTGTTATCTGTTACAAAAAGGATAGTACTTACAAAAAGGATATCATATGGAAGTTCATAATGCCGAATCCTGCACCAGGGCGCGGATGGCTATTCGAGACACATTAGATGTGGTAGGTGGTAAATGGAAGTTGGTGTTGATCTCCGTATTACGAAACGGGAACAGACGCTTCAACGAGCTCGCCCGAGATGCCGGGATCTCTCCCAGAATTCTTTCCAAAGAATTACATGAGTTAGAGATGAATGGTCTCATCACCCGTCAGGTTTTAAATACCAGACCGGTAACCGTTGAATATGGCATTACCGAATATGCGGACACTCTCAACGAGGTATTGAATACCATGATTGAATGGGGTGTGATGCACCGCGCCAAAATCATGTCGGGGCAAGCGCCACCAATAAAAAGAGAAGAATTAACTGAAGTCTAAAGAATACTGAATGACTTCACCAGCTGGGGTGTCTGACCGGGTGCCTTTACCCTCAGCAAGACTAAATTATTGGCAAAACAAATCCGGGCATAGACCTTATTCTCGAATAAGGCAAAAGCCTGATTGTATTTTTCTGGGTTTAGTTCTGCAGCAATGGGGATGGCGCCGGGGGATTTGATTGTACGCAATTTCGCTTTTCCCGCAGAACGCACTACGGTGCTCACTTTTCGAACGACGGTTGATAAAAACTGATGTTGCCGTGGAGTAATTAACACTGAACGGTTCTCCTCGATTAATTCGAATCCGGTAATCTCTACGTTTGTCGAACGCAATTGCTTAAAGCAACACTCATCCAGCTTCCGCAACAATTCCGGCTCGGCCTCTATAGGCAGACTAAACGCCATGAGCATCATGTAGGGGGTATCTTTTTGACCTTGATACACCCCTATCTTCTGAGCCAATAAATCTCTGAAACTAAAAACCTCTCCGGCGATTTCCCCGTTGGGATAAATTCCCACCAAATAATCTGCCGGTGGCTGATGCTCCGATGCGAATAATGTCTGTTGTACCCCGTACACGAATCTCCAATATACAGTGACTAATATTGCAGCAACGCGCTGATTTTTTCTGCAACCTTTTCTGCATTAGGCAACATAGCTGCTTCGAGTCCTATATTCATAGGCACCGCCGGAAGGTCCAACGCTCCGATTGTCACAACCGGGGCATCTAGATGTTGGAAACACTGTTGTGCTATTCTTCCCGCCAAAGCTTCACAGAACGAATTTCTCAATTGTTCTTCTGTAAGCACGATACATTTACCATGCCTTTTCACCGTTTCGAATACCAGTTCCTCATCGCAAGGATAGATAGTTCTCAGATCCACTATTTCTACCTGACCTGGGAACTGCTTAGAGGCATTCTTCGCCCAATATACGCCCATGCCGTATGTAATAATACAGATAGAATCTCCCTGTTCGATCGATTCCGAATCTGCTTGCTGCACTACATTTCCTTTGCCAAAAGGCAGTACATAATCTCTTTCCGGTTCTACCATCCTTGCTTCCTCGGTTCCCGGCACCTTGCTCCAATAGAGTCCCTTATGCTCCAACATCACTACCGGGTTCGGATCCAGGAATGCTGCCTTCATCAGTCCCTTCATATCGGCTGCATTGGAGGGATATGCAATTTTAATACCCTTTATCGTAGCTAAAGTACTTTCTACACTACCGCTATGATAGGGCCCGCCTCCGCCATACGCTCCGATAGGCACTCTAATCACGCATGAAACAGGGAACTTGCCACAGCTTAAATAACAGGACTTACTGATTTCGGTAACCAGCTGATTCAGACCCGGATAGATATAATCTGCAAACTGCACCTCGACTATCGGCTTCAGTCCGACAGCACTCATTCCCACAGTAGAACCAATAATATAAGCTTCCTGAATGGCTGTATTGAAAACACGTTCGTCGCCAAATTTATCTGCAAGAGTGGCTGCCTCACGGAACACACCTCCTAATCGGCGACCCACATCTTGTCCGTAAAAAAGCGCCTCGGGATAATCCTGCATGATTTCTTCTACAGCGTGCAATGCCGCATCTACCATCACCGACTTATCCTTTCCCTCGGGACTACGCACACCCTTTTCTTCTACTACCGGAGTAGGGGCAAAAACATGATCAGTCACTGTCGATGGATCCGGTTCTGCAGCGGCTACTGCCTCGGCAAATTCCCGTGCCACATATTCTTGCTCCTCTCTTTCTATCGCTTCAAGTTCTGCTTCTGTACACCCTTTCTTCAACAATACTGCTTTCAGCTTCGGACCCGGGTCATCCAGTTGATGGCGAGACAGATCTTCTTCCGAGCGGTACCATTCTTTACGTACACCGGAAGTATGGTGACCCAGCAGAGGAACTTTGGCGTGGACCAGAATAGGTTTGCGCTCCTTCCTTACCCAATCGATCGTGTACTCCATAGTCTTATAAGAATCCAAGAAGTTAGAGCCATCCACTCGAACCCTCTCCATGCCTTTAAAACCTGCAGCATATTCATAGGCATCCATTGTGCGTGCCTCGTCGCTGCTCACTGAAATCCCCCACTCATTATCCTGCACCAGATAAATGATCGGAAGCTGGTGCAAAACCGCAAACTGAAAAGCCTCGCTCACCTCGCCCTCCGTGACACTTCCGTCACCCAAAGAACAAACCACAACTGGAGGCAGTTCAAAATTTTTCAGCTTTTGTGATTCTATATATTGAATCCCCTGAGCCACCCCGGTAGTAGGGATTACCTGCATACCGGTAGCACTGCTCTGATGTATGATTTTTGGAAACTGCTCCCGCCGACTATTGGGATGGTTATAATAAGCCCTTCCACCTGTAAACGGATCCTCTGCTTTAGCCAATAACTGGAGCATTAACTCATAAGGACGAAAACCCATGCCCAACATGATGCTTTCATCGCGATAGTACGGACTTACATAGTCATCCGGCCGCAGTAAAAAAGCGGTGGCCAACTGTATTGCTTCATGCCCCCTCGAGGTACTATGCACATATTTACAAATCTGGCGGTTGGCATCATAAGTCTCAGCCATCGCTCTGGCTGTCATCATCAGCCGGTAAGCTTTTAATAAAATATCTTTGGTAGGCGTGGGCATAAGCAGCTTAGTATATAAGTACGCAAAGGTAAGCTATTCGAAGCTGATTTGAGGCTTACAAGCTGCAGCAATTCATTATCTCCGTTGTCCGCCATTGGCAACAGTTTACAACTATAACCGCGAATTCAATCCTAGGTTTGCTGATTATATTTTGATATGCCGGTAGAACCATTATTTTTGTTTCGTCAATGAAATATTATGCAATCTTTTGATTTTAAGAATTTTCGTACTGATCTATTAATTGTCGCAGGTTTTATCCTCATCGGGCTCCTCTATTGTTTTCCGGCATTACAGGGTATGGTGCTCCAACAACACGATACCATTTCCTGGATAGCCATGTCGCAGGAAGCTCGTGCATGGCATGAAAAAACAGGCGAGAACACATTATGGAGCAATAGCATGTTCGGGGGTATGCCTACATATGTCTACTACGTCCCGGAGATCAACAATTTCATTTACTATATACAGACTGCAGTTATTGCATTGATAAAAAAGCCGGCTCATTTCTTCTTTCTGGCCATGGTAGGTTTTTATCTCCTGATGCGTGTGTTGAAAATCAACAGATGGCTGGGGGCTGCGGGGGCGATCGCCTTCGCCTTTTCCACTTATAATCCGATAATCATTGTTGCGGGGCATGAAACCAAAATGTATTCCATAGCTTATATGCCGATGGTCATTGCCGGTCTAATCCTTACTTATCGGGGAAAACACCTTACCGGCGGGGCTTTGCTTGCTTTATCAATGGCTTTGCTATTCAGCAATGCACACTATCAAATCGTATTTTACACCGGTATCATCATCTTGTTTTTTGTACTGGGTAAAATGGTACAAGCACTCAAAGAGAAGCAACTTCCTGCTTTTCTCCGCGCATCTGTTGTCGCGCTTCTGGCAGCAGCCCTCTCGGCGGGTCCGTCGGCAGCTCAATTAATGACCACCGTCGGTGAGCTTAATCAATACACGATGCGGGGTGGAAAGAGCGAATTAACCATGGGTAAAGATCCCAATAAAAAAAGCGGACTCGATAAAGATTATGCTTTTCAATGGAGTAATGGCGTAGGTGAATTAGCCTGTATCCTGGTCCCTTATCTATATGGAGGATCATCTGGCGAAGATGGCGACAAGGCGCCTGCCACTGCTGCTGCGACAGGCGTAGATGAGGGGCTACCACTTTATTGGGGGCCGCAACCTTTTATCTCCGGACCGGTTTATTTCGGGGCGGTAATTTGCTTCTTGTTTGTACTGGGGATGATCGTAATCCGCAATCCCATCAAATGGTGGTTGCTGGGTGCCAGCGTACTTGCCGCTTTACTGTCCTGTGGTAAGAACTTGCCCGCTTTCAACTACTGGTTTTTTGATAACATTCCTTTTTATAACGCGTTTCGTACACCTTCGATGGCCTTGGTCATTCCTCAATTAATCTTCCCAATGGTCGGCATTTGGGGGTTGATGGAATTATTAAAGCAGGATATCGACAAAAAAGAGATCTGGAATAAGGTGAAATTGGCCGCCGGAATCACCGGAGGTCTAGCCCTGGCGATAGCATTAGGTAGTAACTTATTTATGGATTTTACCAACCCTGCACGTGATCAGCAGTACCAGCAATTGTTGAAATTCCTTAAAGAAGACCGGGCTAGCTTGGCAATGAAGAGCGGCTTCAGGAGTGCTTTTTTCATTCTCGCTGCTGCTGCCGGATTCTGGGCTTATACAAAAAACAAGATCAAACTGAATGCATTCATCGGTGTACTCGCGGTGGTGATGGTTATAGATCTGCTGCCTGTTTCTCATAACTACATGAACGAGAAGCATTACATGGAAGCTACCGATTTTGAATCTACCGTATTCCGTCCTCGTCCTGTAGATCAACAAATCATGCAAGATCCCGATCCTTACTATAGGGTTTTGGATATCACAAAAAACACTTATAACGATGCCGTTCAGGCTTACTTCCACAAATGTGTGGGCGGTTATTCTCCGGCAAAACTGGAAATTTATCAAGACCTGATTGATATCCATATGGCAGGGAAGTTCAACCGGGAAGTATTGAACATGCTCAACACCAAATACATCATCTTCCCCGGTGGTCCCAACGGTCAGCCAACTGCACAACGCATGGATGGTGCCTGCGGTAATGCTTGGTTTGTGGAAGAAGTACAATGGGCACCTACGGCTGATGAAGAAATTCTTGCGTTGAATGCACCATTGTTGGGTGAGCAAGTGACTGAGGAGGAAGCAGCTGCCGGATTTAATCCCATGAAGACCGCAGTGATTCGGGAAGCCTTGAAAAATGAACTGGAAGGTTATCAGTTTGGCAAGGATGAATCCGCCCGGATCAGTCTGACTAAGTACGGACTAAACGACTTGAGCTTTACGTCTGAGAATGCTCGCGACGGACTCGCGGTCTTCTCTGATATCTATTATCCGAAAGGATGGAAGGCTTATGTCGACGGAAAGGAAACCCCAATTATCCGTGCAAACTATGTGTTGAGAGCGATTAAAGTTCCGGCGGGTAAGCACGAGATCAGATTCGAGTTCAAGCCTGACAGCTTTTATACCGGCAACCGAATTTCATTAATCAGTAGTTTGTTGTTGATAGGCCTTTGCCTCACCGCCGTTATTGTCACCTTCCGTAAACGAAAATCAGAATCTTTAGATAAGGTAAATGGTTAAAGGACTGACTCATACATTAAGAAAGGTGCTGAGGTTGAAAGACGACCTCAGCATCGGTTTTTATATGACCGACTTCCTGTTTAGAAAATTATTGAGACATAATCCCGGGGTCGACTGGCCGTTGCATCATACCAGTACGATTCGTAATCCGGAAAATATTAGTCGTGGTAAGGGCGTATATCCCGGCGATTCTCCCGGTGTTTACATCAATGCTTTTAACGGAGTTAGTATCGGTGATTATACGAATATCGGACCGAATGTAGGGATTATTTCTGCCAACCATGATCCGGTCAACAACGATGCTCATGTGCAGGCTCCTCCAATTAAAATAGGCAAACACTGTTGGTTGGGAATGGGGGCAGTCATTCTCCCCGGTGTAGAGCTTGGTGATTTCACCATTGTGGGCGCTGGCGCAGTAGTAACTAAAAGCTTTAGCGAGGGATATTGTGTCATCGGAGGCAATCCGGCCAAGCTGCTCAAAACGCTCGACAAAACTGCTTGCACGATTTTTGCAGCAAACAAGGAAAAGCATTCTTAATCCTTTCTGCCGGTCACCGGAACCTGCTAATTATCTACAATTCCGTGTGATAAGACCAGAAAACATTACTTTCGTTTCGTGAAAACGACTCAGCGTATGGCCATCACTACCGATTCTCTGCACCGTGTTACCGACTTCTTCGATTCCTATGCTCATGCTTTGGAAAATACCGATACTAAAAAATTGGTGCAGCATTATGCACTTCCCTGTACTTTTTTGGACGATGATAGTTGTGTATCGATCAGTGACGCCAGCAAATTAGAAGGACTGTTTAATCAGGTAATCAGCTTTTTTAAACAATATGGGATTGCCCATGCCCGTCCTGAAATTTGGAGCAAGCGGCAATGGTCAGATCAAATCCTCAAAACCAAGGTCAACTGGCGTTATTACGACCGCAACAATCAGTTTCTTTACACTTGCGATTACCAGTATCTGCTGCGTTTCGATAAGAACGGTCAGTGGCGGATACAAGTATCGGTTTCAATAAATGATAAAGAAAGAATGAACGAATGGTTGGCTAAGGCTTTCCCTTCCGAGCAATAATTTCGAATGGCCTTGGGCCTGAGTTATACCTCATCATAACGGGATCATACATCGATCCCGTTTTTTTATGCTAATTAGTGATACAGGTATCCAACGACAAATCAGTCAAAAAGTCGGCTCGTTGCACCGACTCAACTACTACAGCCTCTCATCTCAATCGGTCTGTCAACTGTCACTCTAATGGAACTCAAAAGAAGATGGGTAAGTTCGACGAGGAACTTACCCATTTTTATCAGTTATGTTCAATTCCCAACCGGGACTTGAAGCTTATTCATCTTCATCAAATTCCAGCACATCTTTGCTTGCCATAAGCAGTTCGAATTCTTCTTTCGAACCAACGATGATACCGTCGAATTCACGCATACCTGTACCAGCAGGAATAAGATTACCGGTGATAACGTTTTCTTTCAGACCGGTGAGATCGTCCGATTTACCGCTGATAGATGCTTGTGACAACACCTTGGTAGTTTCCTGGAACGAAGCGGCTGAGATCCAGCTTCTGGTACCCAAAGATGCTTTGGTGATACCCAACAACAGCGGAGCTGAAGTAGCAGGTTCTGCGTCTCTGAATTGAACCAGTGTTTTATCTGCACGACGCAACATACTGTTCTCTTCTCTTACTTCGCGCAGGGTGACGATCTGACCCGGATGTAATTTTTCGCTATCTCCGGATTCGGTAACCACCTTCTTATCATAGATCCAGTCGTTTTCGATCATAAACTCGAATTTATCAACTGTATCATCTTCCAGGAACTTAGTATCTCCCGGATCGATAATGGTTACCTTTCTCATCATTTGGCGAACGATCACCTCGATATGCTTATCGTTGATCTTCACACCCTGAAGGCGATAAACTTCCTGAATCTCGTTAACCAGGTATTCCTGAACCGCGAACGGACCTTTAATTGCGAGGATATCACTTGGTGTAGTAGCACCGTCAGACAGGGAAGTACCTGCTTTTACGAAGTCACCTTCCTGTACCATGATATGGCGGGTAAGTGGCACTAGGTATTTCTTCACCAAACCGTCTCTGCTCTCTACGATGATTTCACGGTTACCACGCTTCACGTTACCAAAACTTACCACCCCATCGATTTCGGCAACCACTGCCGGGTTACTTGGGTTTCTTGCTTCGAACAATTCGGTTACTCTTGGAAGACCCCCTGTGATGTCTCGGCTACGACCCATAACGCGTGGGATCTTTACCAGAACCTGACCGCCGTGCACTTCTTCGTCGTTATCGACTACGATATGCGAACCTACCGGCAAGTTATAAGATTTGATTTCTGCACCTTCGATGATGATAACCGGAATCTTGGTTTTATCCTTGGTTTCGATAACCACTTTCTCGCGGTGACCTGTTTGTTCGTCGGCTTCTTCTCTATAGGTAACGCCTTCGATGATATTTTCGAATTTAACGGTACCTGAAATTTCAGAGATAATCACCGCGTTAAACGGATCCCATGTACAGATTACATCACCTTTAGCGATCTTCTGTCCGTTTTTCACTTTCAGGATAGAACCGTAAGGAACGTTATTGGTAGAAAGCAAACGATCGTTATCTACGTCTACTATTCTCACCTCACCAGTACGACCGATTACTATATTTACTTGATCACCTTCGTCGTTGACATAAGAAGTCGTTCTCAATCCATCGAACTGGATGGTACCATCGAAACGAGCTGCCAGCTTGCTTTCGATTGCTGAAGAGCCTGCTACCCCACCCACGTGGAAGGTACGAAGTGTCAGCTGAGTACCCGGTTCCCCGATCGACTGAGCGGCGATGATACCCACTGCATCCCCTTTCTGTGCTTTATAGCCGGTAGCCAGGTTTTTACCATAGCAACGGGCGCAAACACCTTTCCGGCTTTCGCAGGTAAGCACCGAACGAATTTCAACTGTATCCAATCCGCTATCTACGATGCGCTTAGCGATATCTTCGGTGATTTCTTCACCTCCGGCAACGATATGCTCATCGGTAATCGGATCGTAAACATCGTGGAGAGAAGTACGTCCCAAAATACGATCGTACAATGGTTCTACGATATCTTCATTGTCTTTCAACGCAGAGATAGCGATACCTCTCAGAGTTTCACAATCTTCTTCATTAATAACCACGTCTTGTGCAACGTCAACCAGACGACGAGTCAGATAGCCCGCATCGGCCGTTTTAAGAGCGGTATCCGCAAGACCCTTACGCGCACCGTGAGTAGAGATAAAGTACTCCAATACGTTCAGACCGTCTTTAAAGTTAGACAAGATCGGGTTTTCGATAATCTCAGAGCCCGAAGAACCTGAACGACGTGGCTTAGCCATCAGACCTCTGAGACCGGCCAACTGTTTTACCTGTTGTTTACTACCACGAGCTCCTGAGTCGAGCATCATATACACAGAGTTAAAGCCCTGCTTATCATTCGCCATTTCGCGAATCAAGGTTTCTGTCACACGAGTATCCACCCTACTCCAGATATCGATAATCTGATTGTAACGCTCGTTGTTTGTGATCAGACCCATGTTATAGTTATCCCAAACTTCGTCTACCTCATCTTGAGCGCTTTGAATCATTTCGCTCTTCACTTCAGGGATAGTAAGATCCTTTACGTTAAAGGAAAGTCCACCGCGGAATGCCGTACGGAAACCGAGTGTCTTAATATCATCCAGGAATTGTACGGTAGAAGGGATACCGGTATTTTTCAGGATTTGACCGATGATTTCACGCAATGATTTCTTAGTCAGCAAAGCGTTTACGAAACCATGTTGTCTCGGTACAAATTGGTTGAAAATAACCCGGCCCACAGTAGTCTCTAATAATTGCTTTTCAAGACTACCATCCTTGGTACGCACATCTACTTTCACCTTTATCCATGCATGGAGGTCGGCGCGTCCTTCGTTATTCGCAATGATTACCTCTTCGGGGCTATAGAAGATTTTACCTTCACCCTTTACGATTTCCTCCTCGGTCGACTTCTTACCTTTTGTCAGATAGTACAGACCGAGTACCATGTCCTGCGAAGGCAGGGTAATCGGGGTACCGTTTTGGGGGTTCAAAATATTATGAGAAGCCAACATGAGCAACTGCGCTTCGAGAATTGCAGCATGGCTCAAAGGCACGTGTACCGCCATTTGGTCACCGTCAAAGTCGGCGTTGAACGCAGAACACACCAAGGGGTGCAACTGGATCGCCTTACCTTCGATCAAACGAGGTTGGAAAGCCTGGATAGACAAACGGTGTAGTGTTGGGGCACGGTTAAGCATAACCGGGTGACCTTTCAATACATTTTCCAGGATATCCCAAACTACTGCTTCCTTACGTTCTACCAGCTTCTTAGCACTCTTCACAGTCTTCACGATACCTCTTTCGATCAGCTTGCGGATAATAAACGGCTTGAACAATTCCGCCGCCATGTCCTTAGGCAGACC
>CAZWPF010000063.1:0-6975 GCA_964636205.1 uncultured Chitinophagaceae bacterium
CTAAGAATGAGTAATCAACTTACTCCTGGACAGCCCGGGCCGCCTTCTCTTTCATCCGTTTAACCCAACTCTTAAAGCGGAAACTGAGTAGGCAAAGCACCGGTACCAGGATCAGCGTAAGGAAAGTTGCAAAGCTCAGACCATATATCATGGTCCATGCAAGGGGAGCCCAAAAGTCTGCACTGTCTCCACCAAAATGTATCTGGGGATCCAGATGACTGAATAGAGAGCCGAAATCTATGTTTAATCCTATTGCGAGCGGAATCAATCCCATAATACCGGCAGTTGCAGTTAATAACACCGGCGTCATACGCGTTCTGCCCGCTTCTACTATCGCATCGTAAGGACTCATGCCTTCATGTAGCATCAGATCCATAAATTCCACCAATAAGATACCGTTTCTTACTACGATACCTGCCAAGGCTACGATACCGATACCACTAATGGCAATCGCGAAATCGGTTTTGAATATCGCCAATCCCAACATCACCCCGATTATACTGAATAGAACTTCACTGAGGATGATAACAGTACGGCTCAGCGAGTTGAACTGTAAAACCAGTAATAAGAAAATCAATGCTATAGATACCAGGAACGCATTTCCTAAGAAACTGGATGTCTCTGCCATATCTTCTTGCTGGCCGCCCATCTTGATGTTGATACCAACCGGTGTTTTGAATTGGTTGATCTCATTCTGGATAGCCATTACCACTTCATTGGGATTGAAATCTGTCAGAACATTCGACGACAAGGTGATGATTCTCTTCAAATCCTGCCTTTTAACACCACCGTAGGTGGTCGCATAACGGATATCTGCAAATGAACTTACAGGTACTTGACGAACGATACCACCCATGCCCATATCACGATATACGATCGGCATATTTCTTACAGCATCGATATTCTCTCTTTGATCTTTGGCCAATCTGAGCGTAATTGGATAATCATCATTGGCATCTCTGAATCGGGAAATTTCCTTTCCAAAAATGGCGGTTCTGAGGTTATTAACGATCGTATAAGTAGCAATCCCTTCCTTATTCATCTTCTCCCGATCGAGGTTGAAAATGATCTCAGGATTTTTTGCCTGAAAATCAGAGCGCAGTTCTTCAACACCGGGGATTTGCTTCTCGTCCAAATGTCTTTTCAACCGTTCTGAAGTTACAATCAGAGAATCAAGATCATCACCTGTAATTTCTATTACGATTGGTTTTGGCAAGGGCGGACCAGCCGATTCTTTGTCTACAGTAACTTCTGCGCCGGGAATGCCTCTGACAGCTTGGCGGATTTTTTCCATGTATTCCCGGGTAGAAGCACCATTTCTTTCCGAGAATTTCACATAGGCAACGGTCACCTTTCCTTTGTTGGGGAATTCGCCTACTTCACCACTATTAGGATCAACGGCCCCCACAGTCACATTCGAAATTACTGATTTTACGATCGGATTATACTTGCCATTTTCCAGATCGATATCAAGTGCCTCGTATACTCTGTCTTCGAGCTTTTTGAGTACCTCATTTGTATACACCTGATCGGTACCCACCGGCAGGTTGAGATATACATAAGTGAAGTTGGGTTGCGATTCGGGGAAGAATAGGATATTTGGTTGTCTGATCCCCAGCAACACTACGGCTAGTACAAATAAACCTGCTGTGATGCCCAGTACCTTCCAAGGATGAGCCAAAGAACGCTTTAGCCAACGGGTGTACCAATCTCTGAATGCCGGCCAAATTTTAGTTTGAAAACCGTGAATCCATCTGGAGAAAATGAATTTCTCCATCATAATAAATAAGTAGATAAAGACAATGAAGTTTCCGACCCCCCAAGCTTGAAACAAATAGCAGATCAAGGTAATCGCGAGAAATATGATGGTCAATGCCCGATCTTTTTTCGAGAATCGTCTCTTGCCAATTACCCTGTTCGGATCTTCCGGTTTCATAAAATCAACCGCAAATACCGGGTTGATAATATAAGCTACCAGGAGTGAGGCCAGTAAGGTTATGATTAGCGTAATTGGAAGATAGAACATGAATTCTCCGATTACCCCCTTCCAGAATGCCAAAGGAATAAAGGGCATCAGGGTGGTAATGGTACCGGTCAATACGGGTAGGAATACCTCGCCCGTTGCGAACTTCGCAGCGTCTTTCACCGGCATTTTGCCGTTGTCGAATAACCGGTGCGTGTTTTCAATCACCACGATGGCATCGTCCACTACAATGCCTAGTGCCAGCAGGAACGAAAACAGCACGATCATATTCAGTGTGAAATCAAATCCAGGCATTACCAAGAAAGCGATTGCGCAGGAAAGAGGAACAGACAATGCAACGAAAAGTGCGTTGGTAACACCCATAAAGAACATCAGGATAATAGTCACCAGCGCAAACCCGATAATGATGGTATTAACCAGATCGTGTAGGGTAGTTCTGGTTTCTTCTGACTGGTCGCCGGTGATGACGATATTCAGGTCTTTGGGTAGTTCTGTCTCCTGCAATTCCTGGAGCAACACTGTTATTTTATCTGAGGCTTCGATCAGGTTCTCCCCTGCAGCCTTAATCACGTTGAGGGTAATTACGTTTTCTCCATTGAGGCGCGCAAAGCTTTTTTGTTCTTCGAAACTATCAGTAACCTCCGCGATATCTCTCAGATAAATAGCGCTCCCTTCCTGGTTTTTGATAATTATATCTCCGATTTCACTGACGGTTTTGAACTCATTTTTGACACTCAGCAATCTTTTTTGGTTGTTCATGGCCACCTGACCGGTAGTAGCTGAGATGTTTTCCATAGCGACAGTCCTGTCGATATCGTCAAAAGTGAGACCGGCGGCCTGCATTTTAAACAGGTCGACATTGATTTGGATTTCTCTTTCGAGCGCACCCACCATATCAACCCGTTTAATCTCAGTCATTTCTTCAATCTTATCCTGAATACGATCTGCATATTTTTTCAACCGATTGAGATCGTAGTTTCCGGAGATATTGACGTAAAGAATGGGGATTTCCGAGAGATCGATATCCATCACTTCGGGCTCATTGGGCAGATTTTGCGGGAGATCAGCCCGGGCTTTATCCACGGCATCTTTTACTTCTAGCTTGGCGTCGTCGACTTTGATATTCGTATTAAATTCTACAATCACCACCGAGAAGTCCTGAAAGGAGTTGCTGGTAACTTTTTTAACCCCCGTCAGGTTTTTTACTTCCTTTTCGATGGGTTTAGTGACCAGGTTTTCCATGTTTTCAGGAGAGGTACCCGGATAGAAAGTCTGCACGATTATTTGAGGAATCTGAATCTCCGGAAAGCTTTCCTTTGGTAAATTCAGATAAGTCATAAGTCCCGCCAGGGTAATAATCACCGTAAGGATATATACAGCCGTCCGGTTATTTATCGCCCAGGTCGAGGGTTTGAATTCTTTCAATTGATCTTTCATAAAATGGCGACAATGAGGTTATGATAATTAGTTGATGGCCACAGGGGTGCCGTTGTTTAGTTCTTCATACCCTGTTGTAATTACCTTATCTCCGGGTTTCAGTCCGGAAAGGATCTCTACCATTCCATTTGAATTCTGTCCGGTAGTCACATAAACAGCTTTAGCCTGATTGTTTTCTGCGATGTAAAGCATCTCACCTTTAGCGGTTTTTTGAATAACAGATACAGGTACTGTGATCGCGTTTTCGTTGGTGTAATTATATATTTTCATCCGGCAGCTCATATTCGGATGGAGTATTTTGTTTCTCCCCAGAGCTACCTGGATATTGAACCCTCTGGATATGGGATCAATTGCTTGAGAAACATAGCTAATCTTGGTTTCGATGCTATCGCCTGTTTCGGGGAATACAAGCGTTACCGGATTGCCGATGCTTACCCGCCCCAGGTAGTTCTCGCCGAGAATCGCTTCTGCTTTCAATTTATCTTGGTTTACCACTCTGATAAAGCTGGCCGGTGAGCCGGGCATTGAAGGTTCGCCTTCTTTGACGTTAACCAGATCGACGGTTCCTGCTATCGGGGAAACGATACGGAACATATTTTTTTGTGCAACGGTAGCGTCGTACTGACCCTGTAAAGATTCGTAGTTGGCTTTTGCCTGGAGTAGTTGGACTTCCGTACCGATGTTTTGTTCCCAGAGCTTTTGTTGTTTTTCATAGAGCGCTTTCGCCAGTGTCAGTTGGGCAGCCTGTGCTTGCAGTTGTTGCTCTACTGCGGCAGCGTCCAGGGTTGCCAGCACTTGTCCTTTTGCAACTTTCTGACCGGGGCGGACCAATACAGATTTTACGATACCCTGCATTTGGGGGGTGGCGTTGATGTTTTCATCCCCGGCAATTTGGGATTGTACCTCGATATAGGCTTTGAAATTGGTCGTTGCCACTGTTGTAATACCCACCGGCAGGTATTTTTTGGTAGTGTCCGGAATTTGCAGTTCCAGAGTTGCGATTTCTTTATCTATGGCGGCTCTTTCCTTTTTTAGTTGGGTCAGCCTGGCTTCAGGTGATTCTTGATTACCACCGCAAGAGGCTAAGGTCAGCGTCGCGAGTATCAGGTATATTGGAGTTTTCATATAGTTAAAATTGCGGTATTTGATAATGATTGACAGGTTGAAGTATTATTTGAATTCGCCCATTGCTCTGCGCAGTTCAGCATCAGCATTAATCACGTCGAGCATTGCTTGGAAATAGTTGTTTTGAGCTTGTAGCAGGTCGTTTTGCGCCTGTGTCAATTCAAGGTTACTTCCGACTCCGGCCTGGTATTTTTTACCGGAGAGGTCGAGTACACTTTGGGCTAGTTCCATATTCCTGTTTTGATTTTGAAGTGTGAGTAAACTATTCTTTAATGAGCTCATCGCTTGTCCGGTTTGCAGATCTATACCCAGTCGTAAATTCTGCAAGTCATTGGTCGTCTTTTCTATTTGCAGTTTGGCTTGTTTCACCCTGTTTCTTCTTTGCAGTCCGTCGAAAATCGGAACATTCAATTGCAGTCCTGCCATTGAATAAAATATATATTTCTCTTGAAACAGATCTTTGAGATTGCTGGACGAATAGTTGTAGGCTGCGGTACCAAACGCCGCCAATGATGGCATTCCGGAGAGCCTATGTCTTTTTAAATCGTATTCATTGAGTTTGAGTTGGGTTTGCAGCAATCGATAGTCGGTGCGATTTTCATAATCGATATTTGTGTTTTTGACAAGGATTTGGGCTTCAGTCAGCACCGATTCGATGGCTGTATCAGTCAGCACAATGGGTTGTTCGATATCCATGCCCATTTGGTATTTTAACAGTTGTTCGGTCAGAGTCAAAATATTACCGACACGGATGCTATCGGTCGAAAGGTTATTTACCTGCACATTGGTGCGGTCAACTTCTAATTTTTCAACAAATCCATTTGCGTATAAAGTTTCGATTTCCTGTGCCAGTTTTCTTGCGTTGGCGATGGAATTTTTGAGAATGCTATATTGTTTTTGTGCAATTACCAGTGAGAAATAAGCCTTTCGGATATTGTATCGAATTTCTTCGTCGGTGAATTGTTTGCCTCGTTCCATCAATTGCATGATGGTGTTTCTCGCTTGTAGTGCCACGAAAATGCTTCCGTCGAAAATGATCTGACTGGCGGTGATGCTGGCTGTATTGCTATATTGCGGCATAAAGGTTACCGGAATGAACTTTCCCTGACCTGCCAGACTTGGATCCATAAATTCGGCGGGGATAAAGGTTTTTAGCGGATCGATGTAGCCTAGAAATTCACCTTTTGCGCTTATTTGCGGATAGGCCAATCCTGTGATTTCTGAATTTTTTGCTTTCTGAATTAACAGATCAAGGTAGGCATTCTTCGCTGTTGAAGAATGGGTTACCGCATAATTCTGTGCTTCTTCCAGACTCAATTTAGTGAGGTTGGATTGGGCTGCTGCGCTGAAACCAACGAGTGTTAAAGCGAAAGTAAGGACGTGAATAAAAACCGATTGTATCATTGAATATTACTTTATGGATTGGGCTTTATATTTTTCGTAAAGTTTTTTTCCTGCTGTTGAGAGCAGTCCGTAAATAAAATGTTCGTTTATTTCCCGGGTGACATATTTGAAATCGATGAGGTCGTTGACCATCAGATTGGGTTGAAAGGACATGAGGGATACTTCGATATGGAATCTTGCCATCAGATCTGCATTTAATCCATCCCGATAGAGACCGGTTTCCATGCCTCTTAATATATTATCCCTGATGATTGCTACATTTTTCTCCAAAAGTTGCTGTCTCATCATTTCATATTCATCGGGATAGTATCGTTGTAGTTCTAGAAACGCGATAACATTGGTATTTCGTTGATTTTGGTCAAACAATTCAATAAGACTCATCATTTCTTCTACGGCATCTGTGGCATTTGATCTGATGTCGATACAGATCTTGTGCGAATGCTCCATGAATGTTGCCAGAGATTCGTGAATTACTTCCTGCTTATTGGCGAAATGCTGGTACAGTGTTTTTTTGGAAATGCCTGCTCTCCGGGAAATATCATCCATGGTTATTGTCTTGAAACCATATTGCCGGAAAAGCTCGGTCGCAGCATTTAATATTTTGGTTAGTACGTCCATGGGTAAATACTAATGCAAAATTATGGAAACATTTGTCGATAAAAAACGTTTCCTTGGTTTTTTTTCATATCTTTTATATGGGGCATTGAGTGAAAGTCTTGGTATTCAGGTAGTTCTGGTCTATAGATCGACTCAGTGTTATGTCATAAAAGGTGATATAAGACCGGGAATATTATCATTTGTTCTGGAAAATGGACCCATCTCGATTGTGACATTTGTGGAGGATTTGTTTGTTTCTTCTTTCTCCAATCCCTCTTTCTCGCCCAGCCCTCTCTTTCTCTTTCTCTTTCTCTTTCTCTTTCTCTTTTCTCTTTCTCTTTCTCTTTCTCTTTTCTCTTTTCCTTTCCCTTTTCCCTTTTCCCTTTACCTTTTCCTTTCCCTGTCCATATCCCTTTTCATTTTACTTT
>CAZWPF010000063.1:6985-18018 GCA_964636205.1 uncultured Chitinophagaceae bacterium
AGCCCTCTCTTTCTCTTTCTCTTTTCTCTTTCTCTTTCTCGCGCAGCTCTCTCTTTTCTCTTTCTCTTTCTCTTTCTAGCGTTAGCTCCTCTCTTTCTCTTTTCTCTTTCTCTTTCTAGCGTTAACTCCTCTCTTTCTCTTTCTCTTTCTCTTTCTAGCGTTAGCTCCTCTCTTTCTCTTTCTAGCGTTAGCTCCTCACTTTGGTTTCGATTTTTATATGAAGGGGTATAAAAAAATATGTAGTAATTTTCACCCCGGATAAAAACGATAACCTATGGGGCTAATTAAAGATTTTAAGGAATTCGCGATGCGCGGCAATGTCATGGATCTTGCTGTCGGTGTGATCATTGGTGCTGCATTTGGAAAGATTGTTTCCGCGTTGGTAGATGATCTAATCATGCCAATCGTAGGTGTCATCACTCCTTCGGGCAAGAAATTCACCGATCAGTTTCTGGTTTTGAAACCCGGACAGAGTGGTGGATCCGTGTACCAGTCGCTCGAATCTGCGCGTGCCGACGGAGCCAACGTTTTTGCTTATGGAAATTTTATCCAGACAATCGTTGACTTTACCATTATTGCTTTCTGCGTGTTTATCATTGTAAGAATGATGAACAGACTGATTAAGAAGAGAGAGGCCGCACCAGCGCCGCCTCCCGGTCCTTCTTCAACAGATCAATTGTTGATGGAGATTCGCGATGAACTGAAAAAGAAATAGTGGTTCCACTTAATAGGGGAGAAGAGGGATAGACCTTGGTTTACAAGGCCTATATAAATCTTTGTACCTTGCAGGAATATTAAGAATTGTATTCGGAATGGTTACAGGGAGTATTTACCGGGATATTTGTTCGAGAAAGGAGTCTAAACGTAGCGGTTTTGCTGTATTGATCGATCCGGATAAGTTGGCGTTTGATGGGATTTCGGAATTGGTAGATTTATGCGCTGATGCCGGAGTCAATTATTTTTTTGTTGGAGGGAGTTTACTTACAGAACATCAGGTTGGGGCCTGTGTCTTGAAAATTCGCGAGCGTACCGATATTCCGGTAATATTATTTCCGGGCAGTGCGCTCCAAATTACATCGCATGCCAACGCTTTGCTTTATCTGTCGTTGATCTCAGGTCGCAATCCTGAACTGCTCATCGGTCAGCATGTGGTTTCTGCCCCTCTGGTTAGGGCAAGCGGACTCGAAGTAATGGCTACAGGTTATATGGTAATTGATGGAGGGGTACCCACTACGGTATCATATATGAGTGGTTCGGCACCGATTCCGGCCGATAAGCCCGATATAGCCCTCTGTACAGCATGGGCGGCTGAGCTGCAGGGTAAGCATTTGATATACATGGATTCGGGCAGCGGGGCGAAAAATCCTGTCAGTACTGCAATGATTCAAAAAGTGAGCAGTAATATCAACATCCCCTTGATTGTCGGAGGGGGGATTCGCACTGCGGACCAAGTATCTGCAACTTGTAAGGCAGGTGCAGATATTGTGGTCGTAGGCAATGCCATTGAAAAAGACCCGCAACTAGTCCGTCAATTGGTACAAGCTGCGCGGAGTTCCTGCATGTCTGACATCGCCGGTTAATTCAATCCCAAAATTGTCAAAAGAAGAAATTGGCAGACATAAATTTCAACAATCATTTGGTTCACTCGAATTTTACATTTACCTTTGCACTCCTGTGAAAAAAAGAGTAGCAGCAGAGTAAAAGAAAAATATTATGAAACGCACATATCAACCGCATCGCCGCCGTCGTAAGTCTGTACATGGCTTCCGTTCTCGTATGAAATCTGCGAACGGCCGTAAGGTATTGGCATCTCGCCGTAAGAAAGGACGTAAAAAGCTGACTGTTTCCGACGAGCTTCGTTTGAAATAATATAACTACCTGTTATCCGTCATACGTTTAAGACATATGAACGGCTGAAACGTAAGCAGGATATTGATACGCTTTTCCGGACAGGGAAGGCGTATTCTGTTTTTCCAATCCGAGTGATTTATCTGCTTACTCCCAGGGCCGCAGAACGTGCTCCTGCGCGGGCGGGTTTTTCTGTTCCCAAGCGAAAGTTCCGTAGTTCGGTCGACCGACATCGTATCCAGCGTATGATGAGGGAGGCTTGGCGGCTTCGTAAACATGTGTTTGAGGAATTCGTGCCTGCTGATTTGCAATTGAAGCTTTTCTTTATCTTTACTACCGATACTATGCCGGATTATGCCTCTATAGAGAAATCTATGGAGGGTTTGATCGGGCATTTCAGGAATCAATTAAGTTCGGCGACAAGTCGGACCGCCTGAAATTTTCATTACCAAACCTGTATTAGCCTTTTCAGCCATTGCAGGGGTTAATGGCTTAGATTTTGAAAAAGCTGCTTTCCATATTTTTTATTGGATTAATCCGATTCTATCAAACGGTATTCTCTCCTTTCCTCGGAGCGAAATGTCGATATGTGCCAACCTGTAGCGCCTATGGCATTGAAGCTATTCGCAAACACGGACCTATTAAAGGTTTCGCAATGGCGGTTCGCCGAATCTTGAGATGTCATCCATGGGGAGGCTCCGGATACGACCCTGTTCCCTAGTAGTAGTTTAAGTGTGCCCGGAGTAAATTTGGGGCATAAAAAAACCGCAGTATTGCTACTGCGGTCGGTATTTAAAATCCTTAGATTATTGTTTAGTAAAGCGGCGAGTAGCAACTACTTCACCTTCTGCATTCAATAAGCGCATGTAGTAAATACCGGCAGGGATAGATGATATATCCAAGCTCATTTTACCAGCATTGCCATTTACGCGATATGAGGTGACATTTTTACCAATTAAATTGTAAAGAGCTACACTTTTAATGCCTGCAGTAGGATTAAAACTAAGATTTATTGTACTGCGCGCCGGGTTTGGATAAATAGTGATGTTCTTATCCATACGAGAACCTGAACTTACACCGGTAGCCCATTTGTTTACCTTAAAGGTGACATCCTTCTTATAAGCATTAGCCTCATCTTCCAAGCGGACGGTCATATAATAAGTGCCGGATTCAGCCCCATCGATACCCACCAGCACGATATAAAACATACCCTGATCCTCTGTGTTTGCAGGAGGAATATCGGCAGTTATAAAAGGCGACTGGCTACCGTTAGTGAAAATTTGATTGTCGTTCTGACGACAAAGCACATTGTCGCAAATTCCAAGCGCATCACGATTAGAAGACCAGCCGGAAGGGAAATTTGTATCAAGTACCTTCCATTTTATCTTAATCGGATTGGCAGAAATATTCGTGATGTTGCTATACAATGTCAGTTGCTCACTGTGATACGTACCTTCTACCGTATCTTTTGGCACGGTAAAAGTTTGCGCAACAGCTTTTTCTGCAACTGCAAAGTGAACAAATCCTAATAAAGCAAGTAAAATCTTTTTCATTGACGTTCGTTTCTCCATTATCACTAAGCAATATCTCTTATATGTACTCAAAAACCGAGCCGAAAGGATATGGCTTACTTCAATTAAATGCAAAGTAATTACATGCAGCTGATTCTACCAAATAATAGCTTGATTAACATTGTTAAAAACTTTATAATGCCGGAGGGTGTCCTTTAATCCGCTATTTCTGTATAAATTGCACATTCCGACGACCCACGGTATTTACCTGTGGTGTAATAGAAAAAATAATTATAATGAGTCGAATTAAGCGTATATGTAAAAGAGCGGCCGGTTATCTTGCCGGACTCGTCACTGCAGTGATATTGGGGTTATTTATTCAGGGTAAATCCCCGAATTCTTTTTTCGAAATCTCTAAAAACCTCGACATTTTCGCCTCGGTTTTTAAAGAATTGAATGCCTATTATGTAGATCCGATAGAGCCCGGAAAGTTGGTAAAAACCGGGCTGGATGCTATGCTTAACGAATTGGATCCATATACCAATTTTATTACCGAAGCGGATATTGAGGAATACGAATTTCAAACAACCGGTAAGTATGGTGGCATTGGAGCTGCAATGCGGAAGAAAGACGATCAGGTAGTTGTTGGTGATGTTTACGAAAACAGTCCCGCTCAACAAGCCGGACTACGCCCGGGAGATATTATTCTCAAAATCGATGAACAGATAATTAAAGACCAGTCCATCTCCGATGTTAGCGTGTTGCTAAAGGGTTCGCCGGGTACACAGGTGGTACTCCGCGTCAAAAGTGCTTTCGACGGTGCTGAAGTTGACCGCATTGTTACCAGGGGTGAGATCGAACTGTCGAGCGTGCCTTACGCCGGATTGGTAGGTCAGAATAAAAACATAGCATTTGTGCGCCTTGCACAGTTTACTCCCGGTTGTGGTCGCTTGGTACGTCAGGCTTTAGATAGTTTGAAAGAATTACAACCCGAGCTCAAAGCAGTTGTGCTCGATTTGCGGAACAATCCGGGTGGTCTGCTCGACGAAGCTGTGAATGTGTGTAATATTTTCATCGATCGCGGTCAGCTGGTGGTAAGTACCAAAGGTAAAGTGAAGGACTGGGATAAAGATTTTAAAACTGTTGGCAGCGCTTGGGATAGCAAGATTCCGCTGGCCGTACTGGTAAATCAGTCTTCTGCATCCGCCTCCGAAATTGTAGCAGGAACCATGCAGGATCTAGATCGGGGTGTTGTGATCGGGAAGCGTTCATTTGGTAAAGGTCTGGTACAGACAACCCGACCTCTGGGATACAATGCACGTCTTAAACTGACTACCGCCAGATATTATACACCCAGCGGCAGATGTATTCAAGCTTTGGATTATTCTCATAGAAATGATGATGGGAGTGTTGCCTACACCCCTGATTCGCTGAAGGCAACCTATAAGACCAAAAATGGTCGGCTTGTGAGAAGTGGCGGAGGTGTGGAGCCGGATGTTGAGGTAAACCAAGAGCCTATTAGCAAATTGTCTATTGCATTATATTCCAACAATTACTTCTTTGATTATGCAACCCTCTATGCGAGAAAGCATACTGAAATCGCACCTGCGGGTCAGTTTGAATTGACTGAGTCCGATTTTAATGATTTTGCAAAATGGTTGGAGGGGAAGGATTACGCCTATAAAACACAGACTGAAATCATTTTTGATTCATTGAAGAGCGTTGCTATCCGGGAGAAATATTTTGAAGCAGCTGCAGACGCACTCGCTGAAGTACAGTTAAAAATCTCACATGATAAAATGCAGGACCTCCTGAAGCATAAAGAAGAGGTAAGCAGATTATTGGAAAATGAGATTGTTTCAAGATATTATTATCAAAAGGGGAGAATTCAGCAAGGGTTGAAATTTGACGATGAATTGAAGAAAGCAATGGCCTTATTGCAGGATTCTAAAGAATATCATGCACTACTGAAGCCCTCGAAAAATTAATTATAAAGCCCCGGAGAAAGATCTACCGGGGCTTTTTTTTAGTTGAAAGTTTTTATTAGAAACGGGGCGCAAACTGAAAAGTTAATCCCATTGAAAGATAAAAACTCAATTCATTATCCAATTTGGGAGAAGAAATATTATGCGCAAAACCCGGTTGGATATTGAATTTTATATATTTGGCGCCTACTGAAAAATTCAGAAAAGGTTCTATAAAATAAAAATCTGTTTGGTCTATAGGTACGGCCGGTACGGTAAACGATTCAGTCATCGTTGGACGGTCGCTGTTGAAACTGGTGAATTGTTGATAACTGAATCGCAAGCCACCGCTTAATTCGATTTTATCTCTGTGATTAAAACCAAGTGCCGGTTGTAGGAAAATTCGATAATAGTCGGTATTGAAGTTTCCGGTTTTGTTAGCAGCCATTTTACGGTGCAGATCTCCCCATCCGAAACCTCCGTACACTTCGAACTGACCTTTGCTACCCAGTCCGGAATAATACCCCGCGCCCAATTCGAAGCGCTGGCCAATGTAATGGCTCATTTTTTCGGAGAGATCATGTTTAGACCAGTATTCATCCTGCACGTATTTATTTGTGTTACGAAAACTGGCCATTAAGCCCAGATGATTTATGGGAGAAACAGCCAGATCGAATGAAGAACTCCAACCGGTGGCAGTGGTATTTGACTGGTCCTGTAGTTTTATCGAGGCGGTGAGTTTGGCTTCCCCTCCCTCGCGCAGCATAGGTGCATTGGCTCTATCGGGCAAAAACACCCTGGGTGAGCAAGATGTAAGGCATAATCCTGCCAAAATAATAGATAGATACTTTGTTCGCATAGGCAAGCGTTTGAAAGGAGCGTATAAAACATTATGCCTCCCAAGTTATTCTTCAACTCAGCCTGTTAGGAGCCTTAATTGACAACGAATTGTTGGAGCACTTCTGCGATCTTGCGATCGTTACTCAGACGAGGCACTTTATTCTGACCACCCAATTTACCAATCGATTTCATATAATTGATAAAGGCATCTGCGGGCAATTCTCTGATTTTTAATGGTTGCAAAATACCACCGGAAATAAGATCATTGTAATATATGTTCTTTTTCCGAAGCTGGTCATCTGCAGCCTTCGCAAAAGCCTCCATATTGTCTGGTTTTTTGTGAAAGGCCACAAACCATTCATGGTAAGGCAATTCTCCACTTGTTTGGATCTGTGGTGCCACAGTAAATTCTGCAATATGGGCCTGATGGATTTCGGCTGCATATTGCATGGCGGCTTCTACTTCTTCGCCAATGACGTGTTCGCCGAACGCGGAGATATAATGTTTAATTCTGCCTGAAACCACGATGCGATAGGGGTTGGTACTCACGAATCTTACTGTATCCCCGATATTATAGCCCCATAAACCGGCGTTGCTATTAATGATCAATGCGTAATTTTCACCAATGTTCACCTCTTCGAGAGAAAGGCGGGTAGGGTTTTCGCTAAATATTTCCGCCGCGGGGATGAATTCGAAGAAAATACCTGAATTGGTATTTAACAGAAGACCCTCTTCATCCAAGGTATCTTGAAAGGCAAAAAAGCCCTCGGAAGCCGGGAAAGTTTCGATAGTATGTACCGGACTACCCAGGCTATCAAATAATTTATTTTTGTAGGGTTCGAAATTTACGCCACCATGTACAATCACTTGTAATTTAGGGAATAGCTCTTTAATCTTTTTCCCATCCCCTTTTTCCTGCAACCAATCAAAATACATTTGAATCCAAGGAGGGATCCCGCTGATCAGCGTCATATTTTGATTTAAAGTTTCCTCTACGATCTTTCCCAATTTTGTTTCCCAATCTTCAATACAATTGGTGGTATAAGAAGGTAATTGGTTGGTACGCAGGTAGCCGGGAATAAAGTGATTGACAATCCCGCTTAGGCGGCCGGTAGGGATCCCGCCCACTCTTTCGAGGGTGGGAGATCCGGAAAGAAAAATCATTTTACCATCTGCAAAAGAAGTGTTCCCACTTTCGACCATATAGCACAACAAAGCGTTTTTAGCTGTGTCGATATGGTTGGAAATGGAATCTTTAGAGATGGGAATATATTTTACCCCACTGGTAGTACCTGATGTTTTTGCGAAATAAAGTGGCCTTCCTTTCCAAAGCACATCTGATTTTCCCTCTTTGATTTCCTCGATATATGGACGAAAACCTTCATAATCCCTGATTGGGATTGCCTGTTGGTACTGATCGTAGGATTTAACATCACCCAGATGATGTTGTTTGCCAAATGAAGTTTTGGCGCCCGCCTTCAGAAGCTGTTGTAAAATAGCTTGTTGGTCGGTAACAGCGTGGCACATTGCCTTACGGATACGCTTATGTACTATGGCCGCATAAGGTTTGGCAAGGAATGATTTAATTTTCATACCGCGTGGAAAGTGAATGACAAATGTAGCCATTTAGACTTATAGCTGTGCAGTTGCCGGAGGATAATCTATCACCTGCATTAAAAACCTATTTAAATAAGTAGGAATTAACATGCTAAAAGTAAATTGAGTGCTGAAAACTATGTAGCTTCGCGAGGCAAAATTGATTATTCAAGATTCGGTTATGACTGCACAGAAGATAACTATGACACCGGAAGGAAAATTGTTAGTTCCGGATGTACCAATTATTCCTTTTATTGAAGGGGATGGGATCGGTCCGGATGTATGGAACGCTTCCCGGATGGTTTTAGATGCGGCCGTGGAAAAATGCTATCAGGGCAAGCGTCGGATTGAGTGGAAGGAAATCCTTGCCGGTGAAAAAGCATTTAATCAGACCGAGGAATGGCTGCCCGCCGAGACTTTGGCGACAGCGCGTGAGTATTTGGTTTCAATAAAAGGTCCGCTTACAACTCCGGTAGGTGGTGGCATTCGCTCACTCAATGTGGCATTGCGTCAAGAACTGGATCTTTATGTATGCTTGCGTCCGGTTCGCTGGTACACAGGCGTTCCTTCGCCCGTAAGACATCCCGAGGATGTTGATATGGTTATCTTCAGAGAAAATACCGAGGATATCTATGCTGGTATTGAATTTCAATACGATTCGGCTGAGGCAAAGGAATTGTTTGCATTTCTGGAGCGTTTAGGTGCCGGATCTAAAGTGCGTTTCCCCGAAACCACATCATTTGGTATAAAACCGGTATCTCGCGAAGGTTCTGAGCGTTTGGTGCGTTCTGCAATTCAATATGCGATAGAACATCGTCGTCCTTCGGTTACCCTGGTTCATAAGGGGAATATTATGAAATTCACCGAGGGTGGATTTAAAAACTGGGGTTATGAATTGGCGGCCAGGGAATTTGGGGACCAGGTTCACACTTGGGAGCAATGGGAAAAGACCAAGAAAGAGCAAGGAGAAGAAGCCGCCAATCAGGAGATGAAACTGGCGACAGCGGCGGGCAAATTGATTGTGAAAGATGTGATCGCGGATAATTTCCTGCAGCAAATCCTTTTGGCTCCAAAAGATTATTCAGTAGTTGCTACCCTTAACTTGAACGGTGATTATATTTCTGATGCGCTGGCCGCAGCAGTAGGTGGTATTGGTATTGCTCCGGGAGCGAATATCAATTATAAAACCGGACATGCAGTATTCGAAGCCACGCACGGTACCGCTCCTCGTTTTGCTAATACAGACACTATGAATCCGTCCTCTCTATTGTTGAGCGGGGTAATGATGCTGGAATATCTAGGTTGGCATGAGGCGGCTAATTGTATCGAAGAGTCGCTAAAAACAACGATTATGCGTAAGCGTGTGACTATCGATTTTTATAATCTGATGCATGACGCAACGCTACTGAAAACTAGTGAGTTTGCTAAAGAGTTGATTAAGAATTTATAAAATATTCAATACCGGTAACCCGGAATGGCGGTCGGATAGCCCAGGCTTTCCGGCTGCCTTTGTTTTAAAGTTCGAAACAAGAATAGTGCATGACTATTCTCCGGCAACCCGATTGAATTTGTACATTTGTTATAATCTACTGTTTGTAGGAGAATGACCGGATCGTGTTTTAAATATATTTTGCTGGTATTGCTATTGGTGAGTTCACGGAATAGCATGGGACAACAATATGTCCGATTGGCAGGAGATACGACCGGTATTGTTTTGTACGGAGATCCGCGAATTTCCATTCTTACGCAAAAAAGGTCTGCTTTACCGGCGATCAGATCGGGCAATGGTTATCGGGTGCAGATTTATGCCGGAAACGACCGCGCGGAGGCTAATCGGATCAAAGCCGATTTTATGAAGCGATTTCCGGGGGTGCGCACTTATATGACTTATGTGCAACCACAGTTCAGAGTAAAAGTGGGTGATTACACTTCCCGCCAGGACGCTGCAAAAATGTATCAACAGGTCAATTCTATATACAATCCGTGCATGATCGTGCCGGATATTATTGAAATCAATACCTTAAGAGATGATCCATAATATCCGGGAAAAGGCTCAGGCTTATTTTCCCGAAATTCAGGCAATCCGTCATCATATTCACGCTCATCCCGAGCTTTCATTTCAGGAAGAACAAACCGCTCGATTCGTTTGTCAAAAGCTCGACGAATACGGAATTTCCTATGAGTCCGGAGTAGCGGGAACCGGGGTGGTAGCTCTTGTTAAAGGTCGGAATCCTGAAAAACGCTGTATAGCTTTACGTTCTGAATTGGACGCTTTACCGATTCAGGAAGCCAATAATGTACCTTACCGTTCGCAATATGATGGAGTGATGCATGCCTGTGGGCATGATGTTCATACTTCTTGTTTATTGGGCGTTGCCAAAATTCTGAACGAGTTAAAGGATCAATGGGAGGGTACGGTGAAACTGATATTCCAACCCGGTGAGGAAAAGCATCCGGGTGGTGCCAGTCTGATGATTGCTGCCGGCGTATTGGAATCTCCCCGTCCCGAAGCTATTCTTGCCTTGCATGTATATCCTAACATGCCTAGCGGTATGGTCGGATTTCGTTCCGGTCAGTACATGGCCAGTACCGATGAAATATATATCGTAGTCGAGGGTAAGGGCGGACATGCCGCTTTGCCTCATACTACTATAGATCCGATTGCGATTGCAGCTCAGCTGATCGTGAATCTGCAACAGATAGTCTCCAGAAAGGCTAATCCAACTATTCCTACCGTCCTTAGTTTTGGCAGGATCAGTGGAGGACATGTCAATAATGTGATCCCGGATAGGGTAGAGATCGATGGTACGCTACGTACCATGGATGAAACCTGGCGCAATGAAGCGCATCAATTGATTCAGCAGGTAGTTGAACAAACATGTACTGCATTTGGTGCAAAGGGATCTGTTGAAATTCCCAAAGGTTATCCTTCTTTATTTAATGATCCTGCTTTTACCCAGAAAGCGTCTGATTGGGCGCGTGATTTTCTTGGCGCTGGAAAGGTGGAAGAATTAGACTTGAGGATGACCGCCGATGATTTTGCGTTCTTTTCTCAAGAAATGCCCGGATGTTATTTCCGTTTAGGTACCAATCGGAATCATGAAGCATTTACGGCTTCGGTTCATAATGCCCATTTCGATATCGATGAATCGGCAATGGTTACCGGGGTCGGACTGATGACATGGCTTGCACTCCAATCACTGGTCAGCGAGAGTGCTCGCTGACCAGTGGGTCGATTTGAGCGCCTGCTCGAATCGACGTGCGAACAGATTGC
>CAZWPF010000064.1:0-17765 GCA_964636205.1 uncultured Chitinophagaceae bacterium
ATTCTATCAAATCAGGATTTTGAGTCAGGGAATGAGATTTTCCTCCCGGAGCTAATTGTGACCTCATTCTTGCAACCTGCCCATTGGTAAACATATGCATACAACCATCATCCACATAGTCCATAAAATTCATAAACATTTCCCCTCCTGTGCTATTGTCGCAATTGGTTTTAGGGAAATTGGGACAGGAGTAATTTGCGTCATTTTGGATGGGTGTATCATCAATTCCATCATCGGTATTACATCCTGTTTGAATCCCCCAGATATGGTCGACTTCGAAAAAATGACCAATTTCGTGGGTGGCTGTACGGCCCTTATCTAATTCTCGCTGAAAGAAGAAGTCCATTGGAGACCCTCTTCTACCCAGTACACCATAAGTAAGAACAACGCCAACTTCTTCCGGATAACGGGAAAGAATTTGCCCTTGGTTGGTAAAGCTGGGAGGCGTGGTGATCCCGATCACACCTTCTCGGTTGTTCTCGGTAATCCGCACTACCCAAACATTCAAAAACTTATCGGTAGGCCAGGCTGCTAATCCTTTCGGAGTATCATATTTGGCATCGCTGCAGAAGAAGCGTGAGCCTTCGCGACCGGAATAAATATCATATATCGTATCTACCCCCGGAGCCAACACTTTTAGCTGATAACCAGGGAACGCCCCACCAGTAATATAATGGCGACGAGCCATGCCAAACTTGATCTTGGCATTACCATAGCGAGATTTAAAAACCTCAGGAATTTTACTCGCATCTGCATTTCCTGCGTTATAATCTTCGTTCAACACATCGATTTGCGATGACAGGCGACGCTCCAGTCCTCCCACACCCCCCAATTTGGCTAATTGAGATTCGGTAACAACTATATGAAATACCACAGGAATCACTACTTCTGAGTATTCTTCAGTCACAGCTGCCTGTCGCTGAGTGGCATCCATCCCATTAGCAGGTAAAAATGCCGGTAACATTGAAGGATTATGAGTTGCCACATGAGCTCTGACAGCGTCGATGCCGCAACGGACAGGGTTTGTCTGCGCCATGGCACTAAAAAAGCCGGTACCCAATGCCGCAACTAATAAAAATTTTCTCATGAATTTAGGTAAAACGTAAAACAAGTAAAGATATGCTTTCTGGTAAAATTACATTAACTATCGACTTTCCCACAAATAAACAATGAATCAATCCATTATACAAATGATAGCTAAATACGCCAATCTTACACAGAGTTTATGGAAATAAGTAAAATTGAATTTATACCCCTATTTTTGCCGCACAGTGAAAATATCATGGAAGATCTGAAACTTACGCTCAAACAACAGATAATTGAAGCATTGAACCTCCAAGGCATGAAGTCCGAAGATATCGGAGATGATACTCCCCTATTCGGTGAAGGTCTCGGATTGGACAGCATCGATTCGCTAGAATTAATGGTATTATTGGAACGTAACTACGGCATTAAAATAGAAGATGCCAGAGAAGGGAGAAAGGTACTGACTTCTGTAGCTACTATGGCAGAGTACATCCAACAACACCGCACGATTTAATTTATTTTAATGATCGGTTTCAGACTGGATTAATCTTGCCTGGCGTAAAAAACAGGCAAAGGATATCCGAGTCCGTCCATAATCTGCTCCAGATCCGGTTCATCCAAGGGATGATACCTCCTGTTGATATTAAAACCGTTTATCTTTGCCCATGTCTGCCATTTCATTGCAGTAATGGGGTTCTTGAATTCCGAAAGGATTTCATAAATGTTCAGACCGGTCTGCCTTGCAATTAATTTTACTAGTAACACTCCCTGAGTGGTATTTAAATCCCTTATCTGGTCTTCAAAACGGGTCCGTACCAACTCTTCCTTTTCACGTACAAATTCTTTCCGCGAACGACGGTCGAGTTCTTCGGTATTCAAATACTCGTCGATCTCTGAAAATAATTTAACCGCCTCGTCTAAATAAGGTAAAATCGAAATGACATAGTGCCGCATCTGGTTGTACCGATAGCGAACAGTATCGTTTTCCCAATTCCGCTGACTCACCACGTTCACCGTTTCTAACTGCACCAGGATCTGTCGATCCGACTCCCGCTCATCTGGTAACTGAGCCTGCGCCGCAAATCCTGAAAATAGCGTCAACAATAAAAATGACCACTTCATGTTTATGTAAATTACAATATTCATACCAGTTTCCATTACGTTGATTATCAAACTAAAAATTCTTCTTAACTTTCGGTTTTTCAAAAATGAAAATGAAAAGATTAGTAAGATTGCTAATTCCGATCCTTTTGGCATTGCTAGTACTGGGTTATTTCGCATTAAAGCCGGGTGGACATAAAACAAATGCACCGGGAATTCCTATCACCGCTGCCATGCTTTACCAAATGTACCAAGAGAATGAAACTACAGCCAATGATCAGTTTTTGGGTCAAATTCTGGAGGTATCAGGAGTGATAAGTGACATCTCTACCAATCAGGACGGCGAAATGGTGGTTTCTTTGCATACCAACGATCCTGCTACTCATGTCATTTGCACCTTTATTGAGCCGGTCGATGATATCCAAGTGGAACAACACATTGTCGCGAAAGGATATTGCGCCGGAATTCTAATGGATGTAATGCTCACTGATTGTGTGTTGTTATCAGCCAATTAAATACCCATATTTTATTAAATTGTACCTCATGAAAAAAATGCTCCTATCAACCCTTACTATAGCATTATTTGCTGCCGGTTTTACTAGTTGCTACAATGATAATCGGGAAGATCTCTATCCTGCAATTCAAGATTGTGATACCGCAAATGTTTCGTATTCAGCATTTATCGCACCTTTAATGGCCAGCTCCTGTGCCACAAGTGGCTGCCATGACGCAGCTACCGCTTCTTTTGCGATTATTCTAGAAACTTATGAAGATGTAAAAGACGTAGCGTTGAACGGAAAAATGTTGTCCTCCATCAATCACGAAGGAGGATCCTATCCTATGCCGCAAGATGCTCCCAAACTCGACGATTGTACCATTGCCAAGGTGAGATCTTGGATCAATGCCGGCGCTCCTGAAAATTAGGAAGACCGCCCGCAAATCATCCTTTTACTGTTCTCAAACCCGGAATCAATGCGTTATCTATTTATATTTTCTTTATTATTCCTAATCAATCCTGCGTCTGCACAACAATTGCAAACGCGCACGGGACAAATCAGTTTTTTCTCCGAAACTCCATTGGAAAATATCGAGGCGGTCAGCAACCAGTCGGCCGCTATGCTCCACACCGAGTCCGGAAAATTGGTCGTGCAAATGTTAGTTAAAAGCTTCCGTTTTAAAAAGAAGTTGATGGAAGAGCATTTTAACGAAAACTATATGGAGAGCGATAAATTTCCAAAGGCCGGGTTCGACGGTGTTATCGAAAATATTCATTCAGTAGATTTCCAAAATGATGGCGAATACCCGGTTACCGCAATTGGCAAGTTAACCATGCACGGAGTGACCAAGGAGGTGAAAGTACCGGGCAGCCTGATCGTTCGTAACGGTCAGGTAACTGCAAAAGCCAGTTTTATTGTAAAGCCGGAGGATCATGAAATTAAAATCCCCTCCATCGTTCGTAAAAATATTGCTGAAAAAATATCCGTTACCGTCAATCTAGTGATGCATGAAAAATAATCTTTCTCCCACCTCAAATAAATCCGTCATGAATAAATTATTCGCTGCAACTCTGATCTTGTCTGTTGCTGCATCTTCATCTCTTTACGCACAAGAAGAAATCGATCTGCTCTCAGGCAGTCAGCGTGAATATACCATAGCCAGTTTCAAAACTACGCGCCTGATCAACGGTCATAGCATTGAGAATACCGCTGCCGGGGTGCTGGACTTTAAAATTTCACACAGATTTGGACGTATCGATGGCGGTCTGCAGGAATGGTTTGGCTTAGACGGTGCAACTATCCGACTAGGCTTGGATTATGGGGTGACCGATTGGTTGACCGTTGGTATGGGTAGAAGTTCCTACCAGAAAGAGTATGATGGCTACCTGAAGGCAAAATTGCTGCGTCAAACTACAGATGACCATATGCCACTTAGCTTGAGCTATATCGGCGCCATGTCGATCAGTTCTATGGCCGCGCCAAAATTAGCGCCCGGTCAGGAATGGCTTTTCAGTAATCGGATGTTTTTCGCCAACCAATTGCTGATTGCCAGAAAATTCAACGACTGGCTTTCTCTGCAGTTGATGCCGACCCATGTCCACTACAATCTGGTGAATACGCGTAATGACCCGAACGATGTAATCGCTCTGGGTATCGGAGGCAGGGTGAAACTATCAAATCGAATCACACTCAATGCGGAATACTACTACCAATTGCCTGATTTCCAACAACAGGGCATGAAAAATGCACTGTCTGTAGGCGTAGATATCGAAACCGGTGGCCACGTTTTCCAATTGCATCTGACTAATGCAACCGGTATGACCGAACGTACTTTTATCGGTCAGACGATAGATAAATGGAATAATGGAGGTATGCACTTTGGCTTTAATATCTCCCGCGTATTCACCATCGTAACGCCGAAGGAACTCAGGTAGTTAGACAATTTATCCACACGCATTTTTTTGTAATTTAGTAGAGCATACCTTTGCCCCGCTGTTTGGTTCGGATGTGGCAAGTTTTGCCATGCCGATTAAAATGGGAAGTCCGGTGTAAGTCCGGCGCTATCCCCGTAGCTGTAATCCCGGCGTAACTCTATTACGCGAAATTTCCGGAAACAACATGCCACTGTATCATATTGGATATGGGAAGGCTTTCGGAAATTGGGTAAGCCAGAAGACCTGCCTTACAGATGTTCACTGTTTGCTTTCGGAGGAAAAGCAAAGGTGGGGTCTGCTTTCTGTGGCTAATAGTTATCTGTATCCTACCTTTTCTTGCTCTGTGCTTCAGTGTATAAATGTGTTTTTTTCACCTTTAATACACATATATGAAACACGGATTCACAAGCGCAATACTGCTGCTGACAGTATTACTGCAATTAAACGTTTCAGCGCAATACAATCGCCCTGAAAATCGAATTTGGGCATTAGGCAACACTGGTGGATTAGACTTCAGTAGCGGGGAGCCATCCACATTTCGCAGTAATCTCACAAGCACTTCTGAGGGGTCCGCTTCCGTTTGTGACACGGCAGGGAACCTCCTATTCTACACGAATGGCTCCACCATTTGGAATCGGGCTGGAAACACCATGCCGCATGGCATCAACTTCACAGGCGGAGGAAATTCTCTAACCACTTCCACAACTCAAGGTGCTGTTATCGTGCCGGTACCCGACACACCTAATAAATACTACATTTTTTCTTTAAGTGCTGTCTCTAACTGTAAATTGTACTGCAATAAAGTTGATATCACGCTCGATGGAGGCTTGGGTGATATCGACACGAGTTTTAGCCTATATAAAACCCGCATCGACTCTAACCTTACGGAAAAAATGATTGCCATCGCAGGTTGCCGAAATAATGTTTGGCTACTTGTGCGTTCCGACACAGGGCGGTTTTTCAAAGCGTATGAAATAACCAGCCAAGGCATCAATCTCAATCCGGTAATCTCGTATGCTGGTCAATTCCCTCCGGCTTACTATCGTCAAGGCGTTATGAAAGTATCGCCCAACCGACAACGTATAATGACCTGCAATTTCAGGGCAGCTGGCCCAACTGATGCCGGGCTTGAGATATTTGATTTTGACTATTCGACAGGAATTGTCTCCAACGCCTTGCTTATAGATACATTTTCCTATTACGGCGGTACATTTTCACCCGACAACTCCAAGCTCTATGCGCAGACAACAGCAGAAATGAATAAAGGCACCGTATATCAATTTGACCTCTCCCATTCCTCCCCGATGCTTACAAAAACCCCTCTGGGACCGTCTGGGCAATACACCGATATGAAATTGGCCCCCGATGGAAAAATATATTTTGGTGCGCTGGCTGGGAGTCCCGGGTTTAGCAACTATATGTATATGGGTCGGATCAATGCACCTAACCTTGCCGGAATAGCATGCGACTTTCAAGATTCTGTTACGGCTTTAAGACTCGTCAATGTAGCCGGTACCGCGGGTTCGCTCACTCAGGGTTTGCCCAACGAAGTGCAGGTACCTTCGGCTAGCGCTGACACTGCAATTTTTACTACCGATACTCTTATTTGTTCTTCATTTACACCTTTCAAAGTTTTTGCACCTGCAAACGCGCAGTACTTCATTTGGCAGGATGGAAGCACTGACAGTACGTACACGATTACGCAACACGGCCACTATAGTGTTAAAAGCCTTAACCCATGCCCTCGAATCGATCACTTTATCATTCGTGGCAATGACTTTCCCAAAGGTGCTTGGCACATATCTGTTAACGGGAATACACTCAGTACAAGCGAAATATTCGAATCGTACCAATGGTTTCGTGATGGGCAACCGATTCCTGGCGCAACCAGCAGGACGTTTTCCGTATCCGATAATGGATGGCATTCCGTCAAAGTGATCACCGGTGAATGCTCTGATTCAGCATCTTACTTCATCAACAACGTTGGCCTCAACTCTCCGGAAACCTCTAATCGGATTCGAATATACCCCAACCCCGCTACTCATACAATACAGATACATGCTACAATCCAGGTTGTGGCGTCTATATATAGCCTGGATGGACGTATGCTAATGGAGCACGCATCCAACTCACCCATAGACATAAGCATGTTGCCTCCTGGGACGTATTTGATACGCTTAGCAGACGAACGAAAAAATCCACTTTACAATGACCGATTGATTAAGACCTCAAATTAGTAACTACGTATGTAGTAGCAACCGGTAGAGTGACTCATACGGGTCACTCTATTCTTATAAAACGATTGCCCCTTCGGTGAAGACTTGCAATAAGCTTGTCATCAAACCTTCGACCTAATGCAACGCAACTACTACGTGCTCATTATTGTTTTGTGCGAATCAAATAGATCACTGTAGGATAATGATCACTATATCCGTCTGCCCATCTGCTTCCCTGAAAGGATCTTTTGGGATAGCCTTTATATTGACCCGATGTAGCGGTCAAAAAGCGTCGATTATAAACTTCTGATCTAAAATACTTCCAACTGTCCACCGAAGTATCATGTATCCAATTCCCACTGATAATTATCTGATCAAATAAATTCCAGCTATCATTATATCCTAAGGTGCCTATTCCTTTCTTATAAAACTGAGTCCAAGGATTATACAAGCCAGTCATACCCACTGCGCTTCGATCATCCGTCGCACCCAAGACTTGTACTACGCTGGGACTGACCGGGTCATCGTTCAAATCACCCATCAGAATAATCCGCGCGACAGGATTAACACTTAAAATTGAGTCGGAAACCTCTTTTGCAATATTTGCAGCTATCGCCCTCAAAGGAGCAGAAACTGCTTCCCCTCCCCGTCTGGATGGCCAATGATTTACTAATATGTGTACAGTATCCCCCGCCAACAATCCCGATACATAAAGTATATCGCGGGTACGCCCGCTTTTCTGACCCGACATGCTAATGTCTACCTCAATAGGCCGCGCATCTATAGGTCGAAAATAACGGGTTTGATAAAGCAGGGCAACGTCAATCCCTCTGTGGTCGGGACTGTCGAAATGCACAAACTGAAAATTCCTCGATGCTATCATGGGATGCATCACCAGATCCGATAATACTCGCGCATTCTCAATTTCAGCAGTACCCAACAAGGCAACTCCATGCGGAGTAAAATCAGTCCCGATACGGTTAATAGCAAAAGCCAGATTATGGAGCTTCTTTTGATAAATATCCTCGGTATAGCGATAAGACCCATTCGGTGTAAAATCATCATCACCCCAGCTCCTCGGATCGTCTTCGGGATCAAATAGGTTTTCGAAATTGTAAAAGCAGACCGCAACCAATTCAAAAGATCGCTTCTGCGCTGCAACTTGCACTGCAAGGCAACTCGACACTATAAACGCTGGTAACCACTTCATTTTTAATATTGGCATTTAAGTTTTTTATCATCGATCGAACAATCGGGAACTAAATCCCGCAGCTCCTGCATGGGTTTATTCTAAATCGTTGAGATTTCTGAGCGTAATCTGTCGGGTATTACCAAACTGACCTAAAATTCCGGTGATGTGTACCTCACCCGATGGTGTCGGCTGCTGAGCAAAACTAGCTGAGGACGCAGTATAGAGTTTCAGTCTCCCCGAAATATCAGAGGCATCGGTGATCGATTTGTTGCCTGCGAAATTGCCTTCAGAAATTCGGGCATTCATTATCTTGACTAGGGTCGACTGGTATTTCTCAAACCCGGAACCGTTAATAATAGCCGCTGAATAAACCTCCGGCTCCACCCACTTTCCGCTAGCTATTTTCTTCGTTCTATTAGTTCGCATTACATTACCCCCGAGTTGCAAACTGCCATTGTAATAACTAAGCTGCGCCCCACTCAAATCAATAAGCAGCGAATCTCCCAAATCAAAATCATGACGAGCAGTGTACCTAACCACAATTCCGCGATTGCCGTCTTGAATCACAATATTCCGGCCATCAATATTTTGATGCTTACGATCAGATATGACCACACCCGTAATCTGACATTCCGACAATACTACTACCCCATCCGGATTGGCCATTTTTCTGATACTGTCGATACTTAATAGCGGCAGGGCAACACCGGAACCTTGTTCACAACGAAGGTTAGGAAAATGGATATCTAGCGGACTTCTTAACACGAGCTGCGGAGTTCTACTACCCGTACTCGCACTAATATAAACTGTATAGATTCCCGTAATTGTTCCTCTACCATTAGGCAAGGTCTGACCGGCAAAGCCGGCATAATTGCTCGTACGAAGCGGTATTTGTGCACCATTGCAATTCCGTAACATTCTATTGGTAGTCGCATTGGGTTGGGTAAACGCCACACCGGTATCCTCAAATTCAACATCTTTCACGGCTATTAATTTGTTGTATAGAGCCGGTTGGGCATCAGCCAATTGGGCCAAAGAAAAAGTATCGGGAACAATATTATGTCCTGTACTTCCCTTCACCAGGTGCTCCGCAATTCTCACCGCAGGTATGGCGGTTAGAGACAATTGTGGTGTGGGTGCACCCCCTAATACCGGTAGTCCGCCATCATACCCCAGATACAAGCCCTTCCCGTGTACATAGATTCTTCGACCTACGGGGTAATCATTATATAAATTATAACCTTCCAAAAGAATTGCGATTGCAGCACTGCTATCCTGAATCACGATTCGCTTATAAAAATTGCCTGCTCGATCATCTGCGGTGACTATTCCTGCAACAATCACCTCCTCCGTTATCAATGTTGTATCACCTCCAGTCTTGAAGTCATAGTATCCATTCATCTCTATCAACTCCCGAATTGAATGTGTCACCGGCAATTCAGGATCAAAAAACCTTAAATCGGGCGGCAATTCGGGCTTTTGCAATGCACAGGAAACGGTTATCACCATCCCGGCCAAACAGCTTATCAGCGGTTTCCATCTCATAATCTTCCGTTTTTTCATTGAGCAAAATCTTAATTAATATTTCAAGCTAATGTTGATGAAATAGTTTATTCCTTGTCCGTAGAAATATTTCGCCGGAAACTTGGAAGGATCTTTTTCAGCAAAATCATATCTTAATTGTTCAAATCCTCCGGTCAGCATATTTCTATTGTTCAAGAGATTGTTGACTCCAATATTGAAATACAGAAAGGTGTTTCGGGGTAATTGCTTTAGCATACGGGAAAGTAGGAACGACTTACCCACAAAAAGATTTACGGTAAAGAATGGGGGCAACTGTTCCTGTTGAACGATCGATCGATATTCTACCGATTCGGGATCAAGCAGTCCGACAGCCGCAGATGTTCTGCGCTCGGGATTGATAGACACAAAATTCTTATCGAAATAATTCGCGTTCAAACTCCCATACCAATACTTTTTTGATCGATAAAAGACTCCCAATGAGTACGCATTTTGTGGACCCGTGGCCATTCTGTAATTCTTTATATATACCTCCCTCCCGCGGGCTTCTGTCGCAGTATCATTGTCCCGATATATTCGCACTGAAGGATTGGCAGCGTAAAGAGTCTGTCCCAACGCTGCAACTGCCGTTATGGAAACCTGACTACTTATATCGGAGTTAATGGCCAGCTCTAACCCTGTATGATTGTACCGTAGATCCGTGATTACGTAGTTGACGAAAGAACGAAACTCAGGATCATCATTATAGAATCGTCTGATTTCGGTGTATCCCGCAAAATCAGTCAGATAGGCTACCAATCTGATTTTATGTGCCGGTGCCTTGAGCAAGTACCCTGCTTCCACTGAACGATATTGGGGTGTCTCCGCATTATCTACTTGGTGATTCCGACTGCGAAGAGAGATAAACTGTTGATCTGGACGAAGCACCTCGGTGCCGGTACTACCATTTAAAAACCAATAATGCTTACCCGTAATTTTCCAGGTTGCGCCGGCTTTCATGCGAGTTATCGGTGCCTTGAAAGGAGCAGACATTCCCAGGGAATGATCCGGAAAGAGTCCGTGCTGATATAAGCCTTCTCTGCTGTACTGCTCCCGGCCTAACTCGGCCGCTACAAAGAAGTCCCATTTTTTCAGCAGAAGGACACCCTGCAGCCAGCCTGACCATCGCAATTGATGCAGGATATAATTATATTGATATTGGTCACCTTCCCGAATCAACCGATCCGGTGCCTGTAGATCGTACTGCTGGTATTTACGATCGGGCAAATGCTGCTGCTCTGCAAACTGGTTTAGATTAAGAAAGAAAGAACCTCCCAATAAATCTTCCAATTGTTTATACTGATGTGTTTTTTGCAGTATAACCGATCCGCCACCAGATATTATGAAACGCTCGCCCAGGCTGCGTTCCAAAATGCTATTAAATGCAAAACGGTCTATTTCCGCTACATCATTTGCAATCACATAAACCGATCTAACTCCTACCAATTCCTTACCCTCCATCCCTTCAGCATCTGCTACCGTCTCCAAATTAGTCTGGTTGACCTCGTACAACCTTGCCCAATTGATCTGACCTTGCGCCAGTGGGTCTGTCATCCATTTGCTTTTTATCAAAGCGGCGGCCTCTTCGTCGTCATTGCGCGATTGCCAGCTCGGTAGGTATCTATAGTAATCGGGTCTGGGGTCGCTCGCCTTATACCAATCCAGTCCACTATCCATTGACTTGCCGGTTTGCATGGAAATTGAGTTTCGTATTTTAAAACTTTGATTTCTCTGAAACTGGTGATTCAGAATTATATGTGGAAATGATTGGTTACCGATCCTTGCGTTTCTTATTACCCCCTGTTGCATTCCCCAATTGGCATTATATCGGGTATCACCCGCGAGTTCGTACACTTCTTCGGTTGCCGCTCCGGCCTTTCCTCTCTTTGTAGGAGCCACCATGGCGGTCAGACTCAATTGATGGTGTGCCATTTTTCGAGACACACTTCCAAAAAAGCTATAGCCATCATAGAAGGTGCCCATTTGGTAACCTTGTTTGGCGTACCGTCGAGACATTGAAATGGCATATGCCCAACCGCTCGGTTGGAGGCCACTAGCATGACTGATCATAAGTCTGTGACGGTATTGCCGATTGGATAGAGAGTAGGTAATTCGGGTGTTTCGGGGCATTGAGATCGCCGATGCATCAAATGCGTTTAACCCGTTCAATCCTCCAAATCCATCCTCCGAGTGGTTCAATCCATATGTTCCATTCCTTATTCTAAACATGTCATTCAATCCGCCCCAGTGACTCCACATGGCATTACCACTGCGCAGATCGTCCATAAGGGCACCATTGACGAATACTTGCTGATGCCGGCGATTATATCCTCGCAATTGAAAGCGATACTGACCAAAAACGAATGCTGCCGTATTCAGAAAAGGATCTCTTCCGGCGGTGAGCACGCTGCTGATCGACTGGAGGTTGACTCCATCCAGCTCATTATCAATCTCCGGTTCCTCCAATTCGACCACCGGAATTTGCAGCGAAGACATCGGTTCAATTGAATCATTGTCCACAAGCAAGGAATCTGCGGACAACTTCGATTGCTCCCAGGCCTGAGCCGCTGCAACACCCGCTTGTAAAAGCAAAACCATAACCCATATCACAATTTTATCCCACATGATTTTGTTTTATTATTTAATTAATTTAATGTATTAATTCCATTTTTCAGTATTTATAATTATCTCTAAATTAGACATTTACAATAGTAAATCCAAATTTTGGGAAATTATACTTCACGCTCTATTGTGTCGGTCTTTTCATTCAGTTCAACCATACGATTGAACTCTTCCGTTCGGGATATTTTTCATTTCGTATATTCAGCCTCTAATTGCATCAATCACACATTGTCATGAAATTTTTCCTCTCAACTGCCTGGTTGTTACTGCTTTCTATTACGCTGCAAGCACAGTTAAATGATTACGTATACCGGAGTTCCCGCAATCCGCATTACTGGCAAAACAGAATACCCGTTCCAGGCTACTGGCAGCAAGACGTCCATTATGATATTGAGGCGTATATAGATGAGGAACACCATGTGGTTGCCGGCAGAATGCAATTAGATTATTGGAATAATTCTCCTGATACCCTGCACTTTGTTTACTTCCGTCTGTTTCAAAATGCCTTTGTAAAAGGGTCTCATTTACGCGCTCTGGAATATGCCAATCATACAAAGTCATGGATGGGAGGACGGGAGGCCGCAGGACTAGGCATCGAACTGGATACCATACGGGTGAACGGACAAATAGCTCAGGTGGAATTGGATAATACTATCATGAAGGTTTATCTGCCCACACCGCTAAATCCGGGTGAAAAAACAAGTTTCAATGTGGATTTTGTGACGTACTGGGACATCGGCGGTACCAGAAGAAGAATGAAAATGTATCCGGCTTGGGGCTTTATGCATTACAATGGCGTGCAATGGTTCCCGAAAATCTGCGTGTACGACCGTAAACTAGGATGGGACACCGAGCAACACCTCAATAAAGAATTCTATGCCGATTTCGGCTCTTATGATGTGCGACTTAATTTTCCATCCAATTATATTGTAGAAGCGACCGGTGAACTTGTCAATCGATCAGAAGTGCTGCCCGACTCGCTCCGTCAACGGCTGGATCTGAAAAATTTTGCAAAAAAGCCTTGGAATTCCCCTCCCTCCGAAATTATCCCCTATGTAAAAGGCGAACGGAAAAAATGGCATTTTAAGGCTAATAATGTCCACGACTTTGCATTCACTGCTGACCCATCCTATCGTATCGCAACGGTTTGGTGGAATGGGATTGAATGTGTCGGACTAGCACAAGAACCCCATGCTGCCGGTTGGCAGAATTCGGCAGAATATGTTGCTGCCATTATCAAAACTTTCTCCGAAGAAGTCGGCATGTACGCCTATCCTAAAATGATCGCAGCCGATGCACAAGACGGAATGGAATATCCCATGCTGACACTCGACGGGGGGAGCGATCCCGGCTACCGCAGTCTGCTGGTACATGAAATCGCTCACAATTGGTTTTACGGCATGGTCGGCAACAACGAAACCTACCAGGCAGGAATGGATGAGGGCTTTACCCAATACCTAAACTCAGAGGGTCTGCGCAAAATCGACGGCGATACATTAGTCAGCTCGATCCCTAAAAAATGGTATAGAAAAACTTTTGGCGAACCCTTGCTGGTGAAAGAACGTACCGTGTTCAATGTATATACATTGGATGCACTTAACAAAACGGAAAAACCACTGAATACGCATTCGCACGATTTCAACAACGCTCTCCATCATGGCGGAGGATACCGACAAGTTTATTACAAGACGGCCACCATGCTGTATAATCTGGAACTCGTGCTGGGAGATTCTTTGTTTAAAGCAGCATTCAGAAACTATTTCAACCAATGGAAATTTGCACATCCCTATTTCGAAGATTTCAGGGAATCGATGATCCGTTTTACCAAAGTAGATCTGAACTGGTTCTTCGACCAATGGATCGAAACCACTAAAACGATCGATTATAAAATCGGGCGCATTAAGAGCATCCCCGGCACCGACAGCTTCGCCATCCGATTCAAACGGAAAGGCGAAATGCAGATGCCACTCGACTTTACCGTTACAGCCCGCGACGGCGCTTCACATACATTCCATGTTCCCAATACTTGGTTTGTCAAACAAACCGACGCCGCCATTCTCCCGAAATGGTACGGCTGGGGCAAACTCAACCGCCTTTACGATGCACGGGTGCATATCCCTTCCGGAATCCGTGCTGTGCAAACTGATACGAGCTTCCGACTGGCAGATGTCGCTTATATCGACAACTACAAATCCCGCCATCTCCCTATCCGCCCCAAAGCGATTAAAATGAAATGGGACGGTGGACTGAATGAACCAATGGATAGACTGCAGTACCGAATGTACCTGAGACCTGATTTTTGGTATAATCCTGTTGACGGACTCAAAGCAGGCATTCACCTAAATGGTGACTATCTCGAAACACTGCATCGAATAGAAGCTTCAGTTTGGTGGAATACCCATGTGGGTCAAGCATACGACTATCTGAGCTTTACCAATGAAGGCCATTACGATCGCTATTTGCCGATCAATTATAACTTGAGCTTTGCAACTCCAATTTCCCGTAGAAAACCTGAATTGGAATTACAATTGCGTAGCAGAATGCTCGACGGATTACATCGCCATTCGGTCGGACTTAACTGGAGGGCTTCGGATCAAGATTTATTGAAAGTTTATGCGCAATCCATGTGGCGCCCCATCGCTTATGATCTGGATTATTTGATCTATCCGAATGAATGGAGCAGCAATAAACACTTACCTAATAATTCACTTAATCTGGAATGGGATCACAATTTTGAAACACTGAAAGGAATAGGCCGACTGAACCTGGGAGTCCGCACCCCGATGTTGCAGCCGGATACATCCGCTGCATTTAACTACTCTTATATCCATGCAGAATTAATTTATAAGCATTATATCCATCGGTTAGAATTAAGAGGACGCATGTATGGGCGGTATGGAACCGGAAATCAAATTCCATATGAAAGCTCATTGTGGCTATCCGGCGCAAATCCCGAGGAATTGATGGACAATAAATATACGCGCAGTCATGGCTTTATGCCCGACAATTGGCGCACCATCTCCCCTTATGAGACCAATCATTTTCAGCAAGGGGGCGGTCTGAACCTGCGGGGTTATGCCGGGTATTTAATTGCTGACCAAAGAGGCAATGAGGTGCTGATTGGCTATAAAGCTCGTAGTGGTGCTGCGATGAATCTGGAGATTGATGTAGATGAGTATATCCGTTTCCGACCCAAATTCACCCGTTGGCTGAAGGCCGATCTATATGGATTTGCGGATGCCGGCATCATAGAATTGAGCAGATATACCCTTCCGGATTATCAGCATACGCAGCCTACAAATATGTATAGCGACCTAAGGGTTGATGCGGGTATTGGTGCGGCATTTACCATTAGAAAATGGGGAATATTTGAAAAGGCGAAGCCATTGACCTTGCGTGTGGATTTGCCATTCTTCATCAATCGTCCTCCTTATGGCAGTCCTGATTATTTTGGAATGCGCTATGTGGTGGGTATTAATCGGACCTTCTGATGATTATTTGGATTGTGTAGAATCGGCTTGAGATTGTCGGATCAGATAATCTTTATAATTAGTTCTGATCCACATTTTTATTTCCAGATCGGTGGCGGCTCTGGCAAAATCGTAGGGCATCGGATAGCTATTCATAAAAAGGGCGAGGCTATCCCCTTCCAAACCTGTAAGCACTTCGACTAGATCGATCGTGTACCGGGAATCGACAAATCTTTGGTTTTCCCAGTAATTAAAATCCTTCTGGAATCTGAAAACCTGCTTACTGCGTGAGGACAGTCGGTCGCCGACAAAACTGAAGGGGCTCATTACGGAGCGGGTTTTCTGGCGGGATAATGGGCGTTGATAGATGTCTTGTCGTTCGATTGAGTCTAATTGATAAGGCGTATAATTACGAATCCTTACCACGAATTCATCGAGCTGCACACTCAGCGGCTGCATTTCGATTATGGTTTGTATAACACCAATCCCCGGAGGAACGGTCCATTGCAAGGTTTTGTAACCAATATAAGAAAACCCGATTTTGTCTCCACTTTGCGCGACGATATGAAACTGCCCCGCTTCATCGGAATAGACCGACATACCTGTGCGGACATTAAACACTACTACCGGACTGAGCGGAATGCCCGATTGAGCGTCTCTGACAACGCCTTTAAGTGTCTGGCTCAGGGCTAAAATCGGACAACAACAAAGTAAAACGAACCACAATAATTTCATAACAACCTATTCAAATATACCAGACTTTTTTTGTCTTAGATTCATTAGTTACTTTTGAGCTTCCAAACACCAATTATAAGCTATGTCCAGTCCTTCTTTTTACAAACGTTTATCACAGGAACTGCAAGAAATCAAAGATGCGGGTCTGTACAAGTCGGAACGAATTATTGAATCAGAACAAGGTCCTGAAATCCAGGTTAATGGTAAAAAGGTTTTAAATTTTTGTGCCAATAACTATCTGGGATTGTCTTCGCACCCTAAGGTGATTGAAGCAGCGCACAAGACGATTGACCGTCGCGGATACGGCATGAGCTCGGTCCGTTTTATATGTGGTACTCAGGATATCCACAAAGAGCTGGAAGAAAAAATATCCCGCTTTGTAGGCGCTGATGACACCATCTTATATGTTGCTTGTTTTGATGCCAATGGTGGTGTATTTGAGCCCTTGTTAGGTCCTGAAGACGTGATCATTTCTGATGAATTGAATCATGCTTCGATCATTGATGGGGTAAGACTTTGTAAAGCCCAGCGTGCTCGTTATAAGCACAATGACATGGCGGATCTGGAGGCTCAATTGCAAGCTCAAGCCGGTGCACGTACCCGCCTGATCGTTACCGATTCAGTATTCTCGATGGATGGTACGATTGCGCAATTGGATAAGATTTGTGATCTGGCTGATAAATACGATGCTTTGATCATGATCGACGAGAGTCACTCTTCTGGTTTTATGGGAAAGACCGGTCGTGGTGTACATGAGCTTTGCGGAGTAATGGATCGGATTGATATTATTACAGGCACACTTGGAAAGGCACTTGGCGGTGCGTCCGGGGGATTCACCAGCGGACGTAAAGAGATCATTGAGATGTTGCGTCAACGCAGCCGTCCATATCTGTTCTCTAACACGGTTGCACCTTCTGTGGTTGGGGCTTCGATTGCAGTTTTGGATTTGTTGAGTGAAACCACAGAGTTGCGAGACAAGCTGGAGAATAACACTATGTATTTCCGCAGCAAGATGACTGAAGCGGGATTTGATATTAAGCCCGGCACTCACCCTATTACGCCGATTATGTTATATGATGCGGTATTGGCGCAGCAGATGGCTACGAAGTTGTTGGATGAGGGAATATATGTAATTGGCTTCTTCTATCCGGTTGTACCTAAAGGTCAGGCGCGGATTCGGGTGCAGATTTCGGCTGCCCATGAGCGTCATCATTTGGATCAGGCGATTGAGGCGTTTACACGTATTGGTAAGGAATTGGGAGTAATCAAATAAATTCATATTCAGGAGAAACTTATGTGCATTTTCGTTTGGAACAAGCATAAGTTTCTCCTACCTTTGCGAACCTCAAACCGGAAATTCGGGACGTAGCGCAGCCCGGTAGCGCACTTGCATGGGGTGCAAGGGGTCGCTG
>CAZWPF010000065.1:0-17292 GCA_964636205.1 uncultured Chitinophagaceae bacterium
GCCGTCCCAAAAATCTACTCAAAAGGAGGACCTAAAATTTGGAAGAAAATCAAATTAATTCACAAACGCAAAGCGCCCACGATGATTTCGATTGGAGCGTAGACAAACACAACGTTGCCTCTTACTCAAAAGAACAACGTGAAGAACTGGAAAAGGTGTATGACAGCACCTTCAAGCCGATCGGTGAAACCGAACTGATGCCTGGTGTAATTGTTGGTATGACTGCAACTGATGTTATTATTAACATCGGGTTTAAGTCAGACGGACTGATTTCACTGAATGAATTCCGCGATTTGCCTGATCTTAAAGTAGGCGATGAAGTGGAAGTTATGGTTGTTGAAAAAGAAGACCGCAATGGTCATCTGAACCTCAGCCGTAAAATGGCTCGTGCGACAAGAGCATGGCAGAAAATTGTCGATTTTTACAAGTCTGGCGAAGTGGTTACAGGAACTATCACATCTAAGACCAAAGGTGGTCTTATCGTAGATGTGAACGGACTGGAAACCTTCCTTCCCGGTTCACAAATTGACGTTAAACCGGTTACGGATTACGATCAGTATGTGGGCAAAACAATGGATTTCAAAGTTGTTAAGATCAACGAAGCTATCCGTAACGCTGTAGTTAGCCATAAGGCGCTGATCGAAAGCGATATCGAACAACAACGTAGCGTAATCATTGGTCAACTCGAGAAAGGTCAGGTACTGGAAGGTACAGTTAAGAATGTTACTGACTTCGGTGCATTCATCGATCTGGGTGGCGTAGATGGCTTGTTGTATATTACTGATATCAGTTGGGGTCGCGTAACTCATCCGAGCGAAGTATTGGAAAATGGTCAGAAACTGAACGTGGTTGTTCTCGACTTCGATGACGAGAAAAAACGTATCAGCCTGGGCTTGAAACAACTTACTCCGCATCCTTGGGATAACCTTCCTGAAGAAATCGTTGAAGGCGGTCGCGTGAAAGGTAAAGTTGTAAATATCGAAGATTACGGTGCATTCCTGGAAATCCTGCCAGGGGTTGAAGGTCTGGTTCACGTATCAGAAATCACTTGGTCTTCTCAGCCAATCAATGCTAAAGAATTCTTTAAAATGAATGAAGAGCATGAGGCTGTTGTGGTAACGCTGGATAAGGCGGAACGCAAAATGAGCTTGTCTATTAAGCAACTCACAGAAGATCCTTGGGAAACTATCGAAAATAAATTCCCTGTTGACAGCCGTCACAAAGGTGTAGTTAAGAACATTACCCCTTACGGTGTGTTTGTAGAACTGGAAACCGGTATCGGTGGTATGATTCACATCAGCGACCTGAGCTGGATCAAGCGCTACAATCACCCAAGTGAGTTTACTAAGGTAGGTGAGGAAATCGAAGTGATGATCCTCAGCATCGATAAGGAAAACCGCAAATTGGCACTGGGTCATAAGCAATTGGAAGACGATCCTTGGAATACTTTTGAAACCGTATTCCCAATCGGTTCTGTACATGAAGGTCATGTTACTAGAAAAGACGACAAAGGAGCTACTATCCAACTGCAATATGGTCTGGAAGCTTACGCACCTGCACGTCACTTGCGTAAAGAAGATGGTGGTGTTGTAGAGTCTGAAGAGACTTTGCCATTCCAAATCATCGAGTTCGATCGCAATGACAAGCGTATCCTGGTTTCTCATACCCGCGTTTGGGAACAAACTAAGGCAGAAGAGAAAGAAGCGGTTCGCAAAGAAGCACGCAGCGAAGCTGAAAACACTAAGAAGGCTGTGAAGAATGTTCAGAATAAAGTAGAAAAAGCTACTCTTGGTGATCTGGATGCTTTAGCTGAGCTGAAAGAAAAAATGAAAAAGGCTGAAGGCGAAGGCGGAGAAGCATAAGTCGAATTCCTTTTTTAGAATATAAATTAAGGGCAGACCGGTCAAACGGTTTGCCCTTAATTCGTTTTAAGGAGATTGTAAGCTGTTGGCAATGTTTTTATAATACCTTTATCTCAGCTAATAATCATCCACACACATGGGATCTCTATTAAAATCATCAGGGATATATTCACTTTTGGTCCTGCTAATATTTGCTGCAGGATGTAATGACTCTTCGGAAGAAAAGAAGTCCTCATTGCCCAAGGTGGCTAATCTGATGGAGGAATGGAACGAGAGTATTAAGGGTAGTTTCAGCAATCAGACGAAGGATCTTCTCGATAGTGCTGAAATAGATAGTTTCATGCTCATCTGTCCCGATTTTTCCAATTATGAAGAAGATCTTCGTCGTTTCTACGATGGCCGCAATTATGCCTTTGCTTGGTTTGACGGGAAGGAATTGATCGAGCCTGCATATAATTTAATGAACCGTATCCGCAACGTCAGAGATGAAGGGGTAGTGCGCGAAATTCCCTATCAAAAGCAAATGGATAGTTTGGTTCAGGAATTTATGTCGAAGGGAGACCTTTCCAATACTGAATTATTTTTGACCAGCAGTTATTTCGCCTTTGCACATTCTGTGTGGGAAGGTTTGGATGATACCGCCGCGAAAGCTGTTCAATGGTTTTTGCCCCGAAAGAAGATTTCTTATCGGGACTATCTGGATAGTGTGTTGAGCGAAAACGGAGATGTATTTGCGGTAGAAGAACCGGTGTACCGACAGTATGATCGCTTGCGTGCTTATCTCAAAAAATATAGAGAACTGGAATCCGAGCCCTGGCCCGACATAACACTCGATCGGAAATCAATTAAGCCTGGGGACAGTGCCGACGCTATTCCACTAATCAGGCAGCGTTTGACCTTGCTAGGAGATTTTGAGGGTGATACGATGAGTCTTGTTTATGATGAGGATTTACAACTGGCGGTAAAACAGTTTCAGTATCGGCATGGTTTAACTGACGATGGCGTTATTGGAAAGGGAGTTCTGGCTGCGTTGAATATCCCAATCAAGGATAGGATTTCGCAGATATTGGTCAATATGGAGCGGAGCAGATGGCTCCCCATGAGTGTCAAATCAGATTATCTCGTCGTAAATATCCCTGAATTCAGGCTGCATGTTTATGAGGAGGATAGTTTGGTTTGGAGCTGTAATGTGGTGGTGGGTAAAAGCGTGAATAAGACGGTTGTGTTCCATGGGGATGTTAAATACATCGTATTTAGTCCGTATTGGAATGTGCCTCCAAGTATTGTTCGGAACGAGATAGTGCCGGGTATGAAGCGGGATAAGAATTATATCAGTCGACATAATATGGAAATCACAGGTCAGGCCGGGGGCTTGCCTGTTGTGCGGCAAAAGCCGGGGCCGAGCAACTCTTTGGGCTTGGTAAAATTTCTGTTTCCTAACAGTCATAACATCTACTTGCATGATTCGCCGGCTAAATCACTATTTAATGAAGAATCCAGAGCTTTCAGTCATGGTTGCATAAGAGTATCGGAACCAAAGCGACTGGCTCAGTTTTTACTCCGTAACCATTCGGAGTGGACGGAGGGAAAAATAGATTCTGCTATGCGTTCGGGTAAGGAGAAGTACGTGACACTTCAGGAAACAGTCCCCGTGTTTATTGCCTATTTCACTGCTTTTGTGGATCCCGACGGCAGAATTCATTTTAGGAAGGATATTTATAATAGAGACCAGCGAATGTTTGAGATGTTGGCTCAAAGTAAATAACAGTAGAATAAAAAAAAACGCACCCGGTAAGAGGTGCGTTTTTTCAATGGCAGAAGAGTAATCAAGTTATTTGCCCGCTTCCTGGCGAATAACATTGAGTGCGCTACCGGCTTTAAACCAACCGATTTGCTGTTCATTATAGCTATGATTCAGCTGGATATTGTCGGTGGTTCCATCAGCATGGTGTAATACCAGTGTGAGGGGTTTTCCGGGAGCGAAAGAGGTAAGTCCGATGATATCGATAACATCATCTTCCTGCACTTTATCGTAGTCTTCTTTGTTATCGAAAGTAAGTGCGAGCATACCTTGTTTCTTCAGGTTGGTTTCATGGATACGAGCGAAGCTCTTTACGATGATTGCGCGTACACCCAGATGTCTGGGTTCCATAGCGGCATGTTCTCTGGAGCTACCTTCGCCGTAGTTTTCATCACCGATTACTACGCTGCCGAAACCGGATCCTTTATAAACGCGTTGAACTTTTGGAACCTCATCATATTCTCCGGTCAGCTGGTTTTTTACCTTATTGCTTTCCATATTGAAAGCATTGATGGCGCCAATCAGCATATTGTTAGAGATATTATCGAGGTGACCTCTGTATTTCAACCATGGACCAGCCATGGAGATATGGTCAGTAGTACATTTTCCGTAGGCTTTAATCAACAGTTTCAAACCTGTAAGATCAGTGCCTTCCCAAGCAGGGAACGGTTCCAGCAATTGCAATCTGTCGCTCAAAGGATCTACGATTACACTTACTTGAGATCCATCTTCAGCAGGAGGTTGATACCCCGGATCTTCAACATCAAAACCACGCGGAGGTAATTCAAAACCTTTTGGCTCATCGAGCATCACCTCTTCACCCTCTTCGTTGGTCAGCTTATCGGTCAGCGGATTGAAGCTCAATCTACCGGCAACAGCCAGCGCTGTTACGATTTCCGGAGAAGCTACGAAAGCATGCGTAGAAGAAAGTCCGTCGTTACGTTTTGCGAAGTTTCTGTTGAAAGAAGTAATGATTGTATTCTTACGAGTAGGGTCATCGATATGGCGAGCCCACTGACCGATACAAGGGCCGCAGGCATTTGCCAGTACAACACCTCCCATTTGATCAAAAGTATTGAGGATACCATCTCTTTCGATAGTGTATCTAACCATTTCAGATCCCGGAGTGATGGTGTATTCGCTCTTCGCTTTCAGACCCTTATTTATAGCATCCTTAGCAATTGAAGCCGCGCGGGAAATATCTTCATAAGAAGAGTTGGTACAAGAACCGATCAGGGCTACTTCTACAGCATCAGGCCAGCCATGTTCCTGAACAGCAGCGGCCATTTGACTGATTGGGGTAGCGAGATCAGGAGTGAACGGACCGTTAATATGCGGTTCGAGTTCGCTCAGGTTGATTTCGATTACCTGATCGTAATATTTTTCCGGTTGTTCATAAACTTCTACGTCAGGACGCAGGTGTTCCCGAACTGCATTGGCCATATCCGCAACTTCGGCTCTGTTAGTACCACGCAGGTAATCGGCCATCTTTTCATCGTATGGGAAGACGGAACAAGTAGCGCCAATTTCAGCACCCATGTTACAAATGGTAGCCTTTCCGGTACAGCTCAAACTGTCTGCTCCTTCACCGAAATATTCAACGATCGCTCCGGTACCACCTTTTACGGTCAGGATACCGGCAACTTTCAAGATTACGTCTTTTGCAGAAGTCCAACCGTTCATACGACCGGTAAGTTTAATACCGATCAGTTTGGGTTGTTTCAGTTCCCAAGGCAGACCTGCCATTACATCCACAGCGTCAGCACCACCCACACCGATGGCAATCATACCCAAACCACCTGCGTTAGGAGTATGGCTATCGGTACCGATCATCATTCCACCCGGGAATGCATAGTTTTCCAAAACTACTTGGTGAATGATACCTGCGCCCGGTTTCCAGAATCCGATACCGAATTTATTGGAAATGGAAGACAAGAAAGCATATACTTCTTTATTCACGTCAACGGCAGTTGCCAAGTCTTGATCCGCACCAACTTTGGCTTGAATTAAGTGATCGCAGTGAACAGTACTCGGTACGGCTACCTGGTCGCGTCCACAAGTCATGAATTGGAGTAATGCCATCTGAGCCGTGGCATCTTGCATCGCCACACGGTCAGGTGCAAAATTTACATAGTCTTTACCCCGCTCATAGGCAGCACTGGCAGCATCAGCAGTGTGCGCATAAAGAATTTTTTCCGCTAATGTTAGTGGACGTCCGAGTAAGGCGCGTGCAGCAGCAACCTTGTTGGGTAGCTCCCGATATACACGTTGGATCAGATCAAGATCAAATACCATTGGAAGATTGTTTTAATAATAAAGATGACATCAGATAAATGTCCTGCGAAATTATTCAAATTGAGACAGAAAATGAAAAATGTGGGGTAATAAAAACAACATAGCTGTATATAGAGTATTTATAAAGAGAATTATTCATTTGGCATATCCCTAAACCCGCTCCGACGCTATACCTAAAGTGCAACTTTCTGATTTTCGACAGGCTTTAGTAACTTCACCCCATGGAAAAGAAAGAACGTCCGCCGGTCTATTATAGCGAATATCTGCAGTTGGATAAAATATTGAACGCGCAGGCTCCCGAAAGTGCCAAGGAAGGCATCCGGGCCGATGATGAAATGTTGTTCATTATCATCCATCAAACATATGAATTATGGTTTAAGCAAATCTTGCATGAGTTGTCGGTAGTGCGGGGTATATTCAAGCAAGAAGCCATCCCCGATAATGCCCCTGATATATATAATGCAGTGCATCGTCTCAAAAGGGTTTGCCGCATACTCGAAGTAGGGGTGGGTCAGCTCGCTGTTCTCGAAACAATGACTCCTTTGGATTTTCTGGATTTCCGCGACTTGTTACGGCCGGCCTCGGGGTTTCAGAGTATTCAGTTCAAAATGGTGGAGGCGACGCTCGGTCTCGAATATGAACAACGCCATGGAAAGGCATTTTATCTGTCACAGCTCAATCAGGAGGATATAGCCAGAGTACAGGAAGCTGAAGCTCAGGAGTCCTTATTGGTGTTGATTAAGAGATGGTTGGAAAGAATGCCTTTTACCAAAGATCCCGATTACTGGAGGAAAGCCGGAGGGGGAGAGCCTTTCTGGGAACAATACGAAGAGGTTTATAAGCAGACCTTGGGGGAAAAGGAAATGGAGAATCTTAGTGTTTTCCATAGCCTGTTTACCGATCAAGGTACTTATCCCGAAGGACGACGCTTTAGTAGAGAAGCCAACAGAAGTGCTTTGTTTATAATGTTGTACAGGGACTTCCCAATGTTACATCTGCCCTATGAATTGCTCAATGTATTGCTGGAAATCGATGAGCAAATGTCACTCTGGCGCCATCGGCATATTCATATGGTTGAAAGGACAATCGGTAAAAGGACCGGCACCGGAGGAAGTAGTGGGGCAGATTACCTTAAATCAGCAGCTGCTTCTCACACGATTTTTAAGGAATTGTCTGAATTGACTTCTTTCCTGTTGCCAAGGAATATGTTGCCTAAACTACCGACAGGACTGGCATCCGATCTTGGGTATAGATAGGATATCTGTCGCGAGATCCTTTGGCGTAGATACCAAAGCTTTTTCAGGAAAATATAAATAATTGGATCCGGAGATATGCTTATATTAGTTAGATCTCCGGATTCACAAATCAAGTATTCTAATGCCGGCAGCTATTGAAATTGAGGAGCTGTATAAACGATATCCCGGTGCGGGAGAGCCGGCATTGTCGGGACTAAGTTTGCAGGCCTTGCAAGGTAAGATTACCGGATTACTCGGCCCCAACGGTGCGGGTAAGTCCACTACCATAAACATCCTCTGCGGATTAGTAGCCCCGGATCGGGGCACTGCCAAGATCTTCGATAAAGACTGCGTGCATGAGGCCGGTGCCCTCCGGAAGCAAATCGGGGTAGTGCCCCAGCAGATTGCTCTGTTTGGTAGTCTCACCGCCAGAGAAAATCTGACTTATATCGGGAAACTTTACGGACTCTCGGGACAAACTATTCGGGAGCGGTCGGCGATGTTACTTGAGCGACTGGATATGTTGAAACACGCGGATAAGCGGGTCGCCCGTTATAGCGGCGGTATGAAAAGGCGTACCAATATTATCGCTTCATTATTGCATGCTCCCGCCTTGATGATTCTAGATGAGCCAACAGCGGGTGTCGATGTACAGTCGAGGGCGTTGATTCTAGATTTTTTGGAAGAATATCATGAACAGGGAAATACGGTCTTATACACTTCACATCTGATGGATGAAGCGCAAAAGATCTGTGATACGGTAGTGATTATCGACAACGGAAAATTTATTGTCAGCGGAACCCCGGAAGAATTAATCCGAGCGACAAATGCTGCGGAATCACTGGAGGATGTGTTTTTGAATTTCACCGGTCATTCGGTACGCGACTGATATACCTATTAATATCTATGATTAAGATACTGGCAACAATATGGAAAGATTGGTTATTGCTGAGACGTGATCTGGCAGGGATGGCTTTGTTGCTGATTATGCCTGCTATAATGATCGTGGTGATGGCTGTCATTCAAGATGCGCCGTTTCGTGATTATCAGGAGATGCAGTTCGATCTGCTGGTCGCCGATAACGATCTTGGTAGTTTGGCCAAAGCTATTAAGCAGGGACTGGGTGAGGGTGGCAATTTTCGAGTGGTCGACGAATGGGAAGACGCGCCTCTGGATGAGCCCCGAATGAAGCAATTATTAAATGAGGGTCGGTTTCGAGTCGGTATTCTGATTCCGGCAGGCGCTACGGCCGAAATCGCAAATTCAGCTAACAGGATTGCAAATAAGGTATCGGAAAGCGTTGGCTTAGCATTGATGCCTACCCGGGAGCCACGGGATAGTATTTATATCCATATTTATTATGATCCGGCTACAAAGCCAAGTTTCAGAATGTCGATCAATGCGGCTCTCGAAAAATATATCAGCTTTTCCGGTACAGGTATTTTGGTTGAGCGGCTCACAGCGATGAGTGGCCGGGCAATTGGTGAAGAAATGCCGGATATTTCAGGGCTGGACAGACTTTTCCAAAGTTTGCCTGTGAGAGAAGAAATACTCGCCGGACCGGGTATGCCTGAGGCGAAGTTGAATTCGGTGCAACACAACGTGCCTGCCTGGGCTATTTTTGGGATGTTTTTTATAGTGATCCCGATGGCGGGCAATATGATTCGCGAGCGTGAAGAGGGTAGTGCGCTTAGGGTGGCATTAGTGCCGGGTGCCATTCGGTTTGTGAGTATCGGGAGAATCTTTTTTTATGTGATTGTTTGCTGCGTCCAGTTTTTTCTGATGCTGGGAATAGGAATGCATGTATTGCCATGGATGGGATTGCCTCAACTTCAATTGGGAGCCTATCCGCTAGCTGTTTTACCGGTAGCCATTGCGATTGCCTTTACAGCCACCACTTTTGGATATTTTATAGGATCGTGGTTTCGGACTTCCAATCAGGCTTTGCCGGTGGGAGCCATATCGATCGTGATTTTATCGGCCTTAGGAGGTATTTGGATACCGGCCGATGTCTTGCCTGCCAAGGTACAAATCTTGGCTAAATGTTCTCCACTGTATTGGGCACTGGATGGGGTAAATCAGTTATTTCTGAGAAATCTGGGACTGAATTCGTTATGGAAGCATCTCGGTATTCTGACTGCTTTTAGTGTGGTGTTATGGGCGTTGGGATACATAAAAAATACCCGCCGTTCGGCGAGTGTATAAACATCCTATTTTCTATAAAGGATTTACGACTGTTTAACTATTAGCAATCGGATTACGGCGGCTCATCCAGATGTATTTTTTCAGATTAAGCCAGAAGGCAAGGATCATGTAAATAATCAGGGGTGATCCGAGGGTCATGAATGATATATAAATGAACCAAAGTCGAATTCGCGAGGTGGCTACTCCGATGCGTTCCCCTATCGCAGAGCATACCCCGAATGCCTTCCATTCGATGAAATTCTTTATCGTTGTCAATCGCTGTTCCATACCATTTTCAAGATAGGTAAAGTTATATAATTTGAGTCTTATGTCAAAACATAATTAAGCTTTGATAGGATCAGATCTGGGTGAAAAGCAGTGAAATGGTTGGAATTAAAGGAGATAAAAAGGATGTCTAATATGCTGCGCTTTTATTAGCTTTGCAACTCTTAATTCTTAACTTTTTTAAACAACAATCAATGCCATACCTGTTCACTTCAGAGTCGGTGTCCGAAGGGCATCCAGATAAAATTGCGGATCAGATATCGGACGCCCTGGTGGATAATTTTCTTGCCTGGGATCCAGAAGCTAAAATCGCTTGTGAAACGCTGGTAACTACTGGTCAGGTGGTACTGGCCGGCGAGGTAAAGTCGAACACTTATATCGATGTGCAACAAATTGCACGGGATGTGATCACTAAAATCGGCTACACCAAGAGCGAGTATATGTTCGAAGCAAATTCCTGTGGTGTGTTGTCGGCAATTCATGAGCAATCTCCTGATATCAACCAAGGTGTTGAGCGTAAGAAAAAGGAAGAACAAGGCGCCGGCGATCAAGGCATGATGTTTGGTTATGCCACCAACGAAACCGCCAACTATATGCCTTTGGCGCTGGATATGGCGCATCTCCTGTTGAGAGAGTTGAGTGCAATCAGACGCGAAGGTAAGAAGATGAAATACCTCCGTCCGGATGCTAAAAGTCAGGTTACTCTGGAATATGACGACGATAATCGTCCGGTTCGTATAGACACCATTGTGATTTCTACACAGCACGATGATTTCGCGGACGAAAAGCAAATGCAAGAAACAATTAAGAAAGATGTTTTGGGCATTTTGATCCCACGGGTTATCAAAAGCTATCCTCAATATAAGCACTTGTTCAACGACAAGATCAAGCATCATATCAACCCTACCGGTAAATTCGTAATCGGTGGTCCTCACGGTGATACCGGACTTACCGGACGTAAAATCATCGTGGATACTTACGGTGGTAAAGGCGCTCACGGTGGTGGTGCGTTCTCGGGAAAAGATCCTTCAAAGGTGGATCGCTCTGCAGCTTATGCTACCCGTCATATCGCTAAAAACCTTGTAGCTGCTGGTCTTTGCGATGAGGTGTTGGTGCAGGTTTCTTATGCAATCGGAGTGGCCGAACCAATGGGGTTGTATATTAATACCTATGGAACTGCAAAGGTAGATATGACCGATGGCGAAATTGCCCAATTGGTATCTCAGATCTTCGATATGCGCCCTTATTTTATTGAGCAACGCTTGAAACTGCGTCAGCCTATGTATAGTGAGTGTGCTGCATATGGCCATATGGGTCGCGAACCACAAGTTGTAAATAAGGAGTTCCGCGCGGGTAATGGTAAAATGAAGAAGGTGAAAGTGGAATTATTCACTTGGGAAAAGCTCGACTATGTGTCTAAAGTAAAAAAGGCATTTAAGCTGAAATAGACTGCGTACTTTTAAAATAGAAACCCACGACTTTTATGCAGGTCGTGGGTTTTTTAATATCTCCTTGAAAAGGTCATTTCCCTCTATAAAGAGGAGAACAATAACTGTCAGGATTCCCAGGGAAATGTACAATTGGATCAATACCGATCAACGACCGGTAGTTGCGAAAGGAATGCCTCCGCGCAATAATCTCCATGAGCATTCACTTATAAACAGAAAGAGAATCTGTAACCAAGATAGGATCGATCTATCAGTCCCCAATATTTAGATTGCTATTTTGAAGTCAGCATATATTTGAGGATATCTGTTGTAGTAATTATCCCAACAATCTTTCCTTTTTCTTCTACCGGCATTGCGTGAAATTCTTCGTTCACAAGAATTTCGGCTGCTGTTTTAATAGGATCTGAAGATTGAACAGTTCTGGGATTGCTCACCATCACCTGGTCCAACTTTAATAAGTCGAATACGGTATCGTCTGACTGTGCTTCGTTTTCATAGAGATCACCGAAACTGAGACGGAGAATATCGGTGCGACTGACTATTCCTACCAGCTTTTCTCCTGAAACTACGGGTAGATGGCGGATATGATACCTTTTCAATAAAGTACTTACATGTCTGAGATCGTCGGTGATATCAGCAGTAATTACATTACTCGTCATAATGGTCGAAACCGGTGCATTTAAGTCCATAGTCATTTGATTTATAAACCAAAGGTCGCGAATTATTCATCTGTCAATCATGACTTATCTACATGAGAAAATTGATATTGGTCATGATTTACACCTGATTATCTAAGTTAAGATAAATTCTTATAACAACGAGGACGACGGAGGTAATTCTTGATTCGGCTACCGGCAAATCAGAGAATTGCTTGCTTTAGAATTCAAAAGTGGTAGTAAATTTCGCTCTTTCTCTGGGTTGAGTTGCGATATCCCAGTTGCCATCATAGATTATTTTGACGGGTAACAGTTTACCGTCCACCGGTTCTAAACGCACCTGCATATGCACATCGAAATCGTAAACTATAGTGCTATAGGAAAGCGTGTAATCCCTTGCCATAATTGAATAATCACCCGTACGGAACCAAGTAGATAAATCTTTGAATACTACCTGATCTTTAAATTCGGGTTTGGGTACTGCTTGAAAAAGATAGCACCATTCATCGGCATATAATACCGAACTGAGTTTGAAATCATACATGGCGGCAGTTTCAGGATCGAAAATAGATGCCCGATTGCCTAAGAAAGGAACCCCGCTGATTTTACTTCCCGGACTAAAAATCAGTTGTTTGAGTTGAGCTTTGGCCCTCTCCAATTTGTTGGAGGGGGGAGTGTCCTGTTCGTCCCCGATAATATCGGTCTCACCGCATATGGTTCCTTGGGTGAAGAATAAATGCGCATAAAGGGCAGCAGTGAAATATTTATAGGAGCCGTTTCTTTTATAAAACTTACCCGTGGTTTTTTCATTAATCACCTTCATGGTTCTGCATTTACCATCGAATTCTTGTTCGGTAAAGCTATTGAGCGAGGCGATTACAACGCCTGATTTGTTCAGTATTTTAATGTCATTGTGCGAGGTGTAACTGTTTAATCTAAGTGATTTAAAGGCTTTATAGAAGGTAGTGTCGGTTTGGATCCTTTTAATGAACGCATTGACATCCCAACCATCTCTGACCGCGGAAATGATTACTTCGTCCATTTCAATTGAAATACCTCCAATAGTGTCTTTATCCTGTGCATTCACGGCACTGAGACTAAGTAAAAAGATAGCTATCGCGGCGACAATCTTCATTCTTGACTGTTTCGGGAGTTCATCAATGCCGTGGCCACCAGGATGTCCTCCGGGGTGGTGATTTTAATATTATTTTTCTCACCGTCGATGAGCCATACTTGCTGCCCGGCGGCTTCACAGACCGTTGCCTCATCAGTAAACTGTTCCCGGTATTCTTGTTCGAATGCCGGTAGTAAAATCTCTGTTTTGAAAGTTTGAGGTGTTTGAATCAGTTTTAGATCTTCTCTTTTGACCGGCGTGGAACTTTCATCCGGTAGAATTCGGCGGACACTATCACTGATATTAATAGCCGGAACTGCACTACCTTTCTCAAACGCTTGTTGGACGCAACTGTGAATCAGATCTGCACTGACCAAGGGTCGAACTCCATCATGCACCAATACAATACCTGGCGTCTCGATGGCTTTAAGTCCGTTTTGCACACTATGAAATCTGGTGTTGCCACCGGTCACTATGGTGATGTCTATTCGTTCCGGGAGATGTTGGAGAACCATTTGTGCATAGCTAATTTGTTGCGCTGGTAGTACCAGAATAAAATGTGCTTGAGGAATGGCGTCTCCAAAGGCTTTGAGCGTGTGGTATAGTATGGGTTTGCCCTCAATCTCCAGGAATTGTTTTGGGATTGCTGTACCCATTCGCGTGCCTTGTCCGCCCGCAACTAAAACGACATAGATAGGTAGGGATGGTAGCATATCAGAACCGAGTCTTTACACTTGGGCAACCAAATGGATTGCCCTGAAATAAGGTTGTAATGTTACAAAAAAAAGAGTTGCACCTTGATGCAACTCTTCAGTATTTTAAGCTAAAGCTAAAATTTAGTTTTGGTTTGCCTTAAACTTCTTCACTGCTTCGGTCAGTTTTGGAACCACTTCCATGGCATCACCTACGATACCATAATCGGCAGCTTTGAAGAAAGGAGCTTCGGGATCTTTATTAATAACCACGATCGTTTTGGAACCGTTTACCCCTGCCAAATGTTGGATGGCACCGGAGATACCTACGGCTATATACAAGTTAGGACGAATAGTTCCTCCTGTTTGTCCTACGTGTTCGTGGTGAGGGCGCCAGTGGCTATCGGCAACCGGACGAGAGCAAGCCAATGCTGCTCCGAGTTCGTGGGCCAGCGCTTCCAGAATGCCCCAGTTTTCAGGTCCTTTCAGACCTCTACCACCGGAAACAACCAATTCCGCTTCTGCTAGTGGCACTTCACCGGTGACTTTATTCACTTCTTTAACTTGCATTGCAAAATCGCGATCTTCAAAAGATACCGATAAAGCAGATACAGCCGCAGTTCCGGATCCTTTTTTAACCTGGAAACTATTCGGCATAAGGGTAATCACCTTAACATCGCTACTGATGCCTACGAAGGCGAAAGCTTTACCGGAGAATACATTTTTCTTCAGTGTAAAACCGTTTTGAATATCGGGTTGAGATACTGCACCTGCAACCAATCCTGCTTTCAGGCGGGCTGCCACTCTGGGGGCAACTGCCTTACCGGTTACATCATGAGATAAAACGACAACTTTAGCACCTTCTAGCTGAGCTGCGGATACCAACGATTTGCTATAAGCACGGGAGCTAAAATTGTTGAGACGTGCATCTGCTACGTGCAACACTTTGGTAGCGCCGTATTCACCCAGTTGTTGCATGGCATCATCGGAAACTTCACCTAGTACCAAAGCGGTAGCGGTGGTACCCATTTGCTCTGCAATGCCGGAAGCGTATTGCACCAATTCGAAGGTTTTCTTTTTAAAACTTCCTTCTGTATGTTCTGCTAAAACAAGTATTGACATGGATTATAATAATCTTAGTGTGGTTAAAAAATGAAAGCTGCCTTTGGTTAAATTACTTTAGCATCATTGTGCAAAGCAGCAACCAGTTCTTCTACTTGATCAATATCAAACATTTTTACCCCTGTTTTAGCAGGAGGCATTTCGTAAGATACGATCTGAGTCAGTGCAGCTGCTTCAACAGGTGCAACTACTTTCAAAGGTTTGGTGCGTGCGGCCATAATACCTCTCATATTCGGGATGCGCGCTTCAGCTACACCTTTTTGACAGGAAATAACCAAAGGAAGCGGAGCGCTTACTGTTTCTTCACCACCTTCGATTTCGCGGTTTACTGTCGCGCTTCCGCCAGCGACATCGATTTTGGTGGCGAACCCGATATATTCCATATCCAGCAGTTCTGCCAGCATGGCACCGGTTACACCATTATTGTAATCGATTGATTCCTTACCGCAAAGAATCAGATCGTATTGTTCCTTTTCTGCATAAGCTGCAATTTGTGATGCAACTACAAAAGGATCATCACTACCGGTATCAATGCGGATAGCTTCATCACCGCCCAATGCCAGTGCTTTGCGGATAACGGGTTCAGCTTCAGAAGTGCCTACAGTCACTAAATGAACAGCAGTGGCAGTTCCGGCTTCTTTCAATTCAAGGGCACGAACCAATGCATACCACTCATCATAAGGATTGATGATCATGGTTACACCCTGATTGTTGAACCGGGTGTTATTGTCGCTAAACGCGATTTTAGAAGTGGTATCTGGTACCTGTGCAATACAAACTAATATCTTCATCAGACAGTTGGTAATTTATCGGTTAATAACAATAATCAGTTGGTAAAACCGTTTGCAAACCTACGTCAAAATGTTGAGAGCTGATTGTCAAAAGACGGAAATATTAACAGATTAACTACTGGACAAAGGGAGAAAGCAGACCCCGGGCAACAGCCCATTCATTCTGAAAATCATAAAGTTGATTGTCTGCAATTCTATAAACACTCTTAATAATTTATCCGAGCATGTTGGATCGCCATTTTCTTCTGCCGATGGATTAGGGCGCTTCGTGCTATTGGACTAAATTTGCGCGATTTTATTACTATCTGACTATGAAAATTTTAATGGTCTGTCTCGGGAATATTTGCCGTTCTCCGATCGCCGAAGGGGTGCTGCGCCATATGGCTGAAAAACAAGGACTTAACTGGGTGGTGGATTCAGCAGGGACCAATGGGTATCATATTGGAGAACCTCCGCATAAACATTCTCAAGAAGTTTGCTTAAAACATGGTATTGATATCTCGGAGCAAAGAGCTCGTCGTTTCGAGAAGGACGATTTGTCGCAATATGATAAAATCTATGTAATGGCAGATGATGTGATGCGTACTGTTTCAAAGATCGCAGGTGCCGATGCGGATCTTAGGAATGTCGATTATTTTTTAAATGAATTATTTCCGGGAGAGAATAGATCGGTGCCGGATCCTTGGTATGGTGAAAGAGATGGATATCTGCCGGTTTACCAGATGATTGAGCAAGCTTGTGATTCGATTATCCGGAAATATGGTATTTCCAGTAATTAGCTCGATTATCTTTGCCACAAGAACCCGTTGTGAAACGGAGGTTATTCGATACTGTTTTAACTTAATTTAACTATGTCTAAGCCAGCAATTCCTCAGGGGACTCGTGATTTTTCTCCCGGTGAAGTAAGACGTCGACAATATATTTTCGGAACACTCAAAAGCATTTTCGAATCCTATGGATTTCAGCCTTTAGAAACTCCGGCGATGGAGAACCTGACGACGTTGACCGGTAAATATGGAGAAGAAGGTGATAGGTTGATTTTCAAGATTTTGAACAATGGTTTGCATGAACAGCAGGAGAGCAAAAAGGAGATAATCAGAACAGAGTGGGAAAAACTGCTGAGCAAATCTTATAGTACACCTGTAATCACTGAAAGAGCGCTTAGATACGATCTTACCATCCCATTCGCCAGATATGTGGTGATGCATCAACATGAACTGGCATTCCCCTTTCGTAGGTACCAGATGCAGCCGGTATGGCGAGCCGACCGTCCTCAGCGGGGAAGATATCGGGAGTTCTGGCAGTGCGACTGCGATGTAGTGGGAAGCGATTCTTTGATTCTGGAAGCTGAGCTGCTGAGCATATACCGAGAAGCCTTTCATCAAATGGGTATGCCCGGAGTACAAGTAAAGATCAACAGTAGAAAGCTATTGGCCGGACTAGCGGAAGTTGCGGGTGTAGGGGACAGGATGATCGAGATGACCGTAGCGCTGGATAAGCTGGATAAGATTGGCTGGGATGGGGTGACTAAAGAACTGGAACAAAGAGGAATCAGTCAGGAAGGTATTCTGACCATTCAAAAGGTAATTCAGATTTCAGGAACCAACGATCAGAAACTGATTCAGTTGTCCGAAATAATGGCGAATAGTTCCATCGGATCGCAAGGTGTGGAGGAGTTGAGAGCTACTTTAGACTATCACGATACATTGGTAGAAGCGGATTGGACTTCCGAGTTGATGCTGGATATCAGTTTAGCGAGAGGGTTGAATTATTATACCGGCATCATCGTTGAAGTGGGATGTACAGC
>CAZWPF010000066.1:0-17239 GCA_964636205.1 uncultured Chitinophagaceae bacterium
TCATTCTTCACCATATCATAGGACCAAAAATCTGTGAGTAACCCAACGGTGGAAGTTTTCGCAACGCCATATCCACTGAAAATATATAGCTTCTTATTCTTGTTATCAATCCAGGTAGCACCTGCCGATCCGCCCCTTGCACCCGGTTGATTGGTCGGACTGGCTACGCCTTTAGTTCCATAAGATGCAAGCGGAGTTGCTGCATAAACTGTAGAACCATTAAACCATGTCCACTGGTTATCATATGGGTTATATTTCCAAAGATCATTTCGACGGTGGTTGCTAGTGGTATTGTTTATTCCACCAAAAATCCATAAACAGCCCGCACTATCCGCCGCAAAATGCATACCGTGCCGATTATTGGGCATATTATCGACGTGGGGAACTCCGGCCGCGGTGACTAATACACCCATCGCAGCGTTTGATGAGTATCCTGGCTTACCATGTACCCAAGTCCAGGTATTACTATCCGGGTGAATGCGCCAAACCTGATTAAATGAATTTTGGTCATTAAACGCTCCTCCAAACTGATACATTCTTCCGGTAGTGTCTGACCAATAGGCCAATGCACCTCTTGATCCCGGCCAATTATTCATGGCAGCCTGCGTGGTGGGAGGGGCAACCATCGTATATGGAACACCAAGAGTACCACGCTTTTCATTATCAATCTGGTAACGTCCGGTTCCATTGAGGCCATTTTTCCAAATCCAAACAGCATTCGTATCAGTTATCTGCGCCTCCGCTAGCTGACCGAAGCCGATCATTAAACTTACGCTAACCATTAAAAATTTTTGTAGACGAAAATTCATAATAAAAAAGAGATTTTAATAGAACATAAATAAAATGGATTTCAATAAATGCATAAACAAACCACAAAGGCAGCCTCGTCCTTGAGGGGTATAAACAAAACTATACAGACATATAGTCCAATGCAATCACATATTCATGTGATAAAACCGGTATTAACAGTATATCTATGGCAGAAATAACGCAGATGGAAATGAGATGCAAATTGCAAATCGGATGTAAGGAAAATTCCTCCGATCCAAAACGGACAAATTAGACTATTTAAATCTTGAATTCACTTGAAAAAAAGGGAACGTACCGGAAAAAAGACGAAATTGATAGAATGTTTGGAACTCCGCTATAAAAGGTCGAATATATATCGGTGAAATTATGAAAATTCCCCTTTCCTGACTTCGACAATAAACCTCCCCTGATCGATCTTATAACACATTAAAGCGCCCATTCGCTCGGATCTCATCTTCATATTTTTCAAGCCCTGTCCACGCACGCCCATCCGGTGCTCCCTCAGTCCGTCGTTCTCTACTCTAAGTAAAAATTGTCGCTCGTTAATATATCGCAGGACTATCGAGGCATGCTCCACATCTGAATGTTTTAGCATATTGTTTACTGCCTCTTTAAAAATCAAATAAAGCTGTTGCCGCAAGACAACGGGCATTTTACCCTTGGCAGCCACATCATCCACGTTCACTTTGAGATTTACTTGCCGTGGTAATAAAACCTCTTCCGCATATTCTCTGATTCTCTCAGACAAACTGCCGGGCATATCGTTTCTGGCATCTATTGCCCAAAGAATATCCCCCATGGTTACTGTCGCTTCCCGACTGAGCGCAGCAATTTTCTTTAATCGGATATCCTTCTCAACCCCGGTTTCACCACTAAAAATCAGATCATCTGAATAAAGAGTGATTGTGGTAAGTATACTACCCACCTCGTCATGCAGATTACTGGAAATCTGCAAACGCAGCTGCTGCATTCGCTTCAGATTTCGATACTTCACCCAGAAAAAGACATAGATCACAATGACCACCAATCCGACCAAGCTTAAATAAAACCAAAGACTGTTATAGAATGGCTTTTTCACCAGAATTGAGAAGTGCAACAGATTATCAGCGGGCAATCCCCGCGCAGTCATACCCCGCACCTGCACGGTGTACCTGCCGTAAGGAATTCCATGCAAACGCAATACCGGCTCCCCGGACAAAGGGAGCCAGTCGTCGAATAGTCCCAGAATCCGATAAGAAAAAACGTTTCTAACCGGCTCCTCGTAATCAGTCATTCCCAAATTAATTACCAAAGAGGCATTCGGAGAATGTAGAATTATTTCGTCCCCATCTCCTTTAAAATTGCTGATCATGGTGAACGCTTTTGCCTGTTCATCCCATTTGGCAACCGGCAATACAAATAGTCTTACATCCGGATCCGCTGCCGGTGCAAATTCCGACGGATTAAAAGCATTCACACCATTCACCGTCCCAAAATACATTCGCCCGCTCCTTCCCTTGTAATAAGAATTGTAATTAAAATCATTATTACACAATCCATCTAAAGTGTAGTAATTATAAAAGCGATGCTCATCCTTATAAAAGCAACTCAAACCATTTGAGGTACTGAACCACTGTTTTCCATCGTCATCAGTGAGCATACCATAGACGATGTCGCTGCTCAACCCACTCATTTCCCTATTAAAATATCTAACCTCACTACGATCAGGGCTCACTAAATTGATTCCGCCTCCATTTGTGGTAATCCATAAATTGCGTAAACTATCCTCCTCCACAAAATATATATCATTGGATGATAAAGCAGGTGAAGAATTTCGATGTAGGTGTAACAACACCCCTTCATGAATATGCAACAGATACACCCCACGATTTGTAGCAAGCCACAAGGTGTTTCGCTCTGAACCCTGTTTGATATTCATAACGACAAAACCTCTTCGACTCAAAACGCTGTCAGCAATCAAGTGCAGTTCATTCGTCTTTGGATCATATTTCATCAATCCTCCGGAGGTTCCAATCCAAATCAAACTATCCTCCGATACAAAAAGAGAGTTTGCCTGTCGCCGTACCAGATTGGTCTTAAAAAAATCAGTCTCAAATTGTTTCGTTTGCTTATCAAAGCGAAAAAACATATCGTTGGTGAAGCTGCTGATATAGATATGATCCTTAAAACTAACCAAATCAGTAGTTACTACCGCACTGGTTCTGGTGGCGGGATCAATAAAGCGAAACCACTCCCACTTCTTTTTAGCAGCGGAATAATAAAACAGTCCATAGGTCCCTCCTACGTATAAATCACCGTTTTCTTCCTCCACTATACCTCGTGCAGAAATGCGAAAATGATCGTCGTAGAGGACAGTGTCGAACAAATTGTATTGACAAGACACTTTGTACAAACCCAAATTGGTACCTAGCCAAATAGTACCTTGCCGATCCCGGTAATTGCAGAAATATCGTTGTCGACCAAAGAAGGAGTTGTATTTACCCATCCTGCTTTCCAACTTTCCTGTAGTTAAGCTATACTCGTATATAGTGTCTGGCGTGGAAGCGTAATAATTCCCGCAATAACTGCCACAAGTAATTAATACCAGATTTTTGTCGTGTAAGCCGGCGTTCTCAATTTGCCTCCCTGCGAGAACTGATGGAGTAACATCAGTACCATCCTTCAAGTCTACGAAATGGATCGACTTATCAGCTGCGATCAAGATCAGGGTATCGCTATTAAAACCGTAATTGGTGACTATGTATTTTACCGGTAGCTGCAAGACCGTTGATTTACCCGATCGAATATCATAAAGGGAGTAATCTTTAGGATTTGTGGAATTTGGAAATAATAACCAACCCTTCTCAGCATTAAATGGTAAGGGAAAATAAATGTATTCCGCAGGTGCCCGACGAATAATAGATGTGTGTTCATGATAATCGACTTTTGTCAACAAACCACCTTGATATAAAACAAATGCCTCCTTATCTGGCACTACGCAAATAGAGGCCACCTCAGTACCACCCACTCCCACTACGGGGTTTACGAGCTTAACCATCCCGAGATCAGGCTGTATCAGATACAAACCTTTCAAAGTACCTACCCATATTGCATTCCGAATACTATCGTAAGCAAGGCAGCTGATCGACTGATGATTTAATTCAGGATAGGAGTGAATGAAATTATAACCGGCATATAGATTTAAACCGTTGTGCGTACCGATCCACATCAACCCCCGCTTATCCCTGATAACCGCGGTTACGTTATTACCCGACAAACCACTGCCGGCATCAAGCAAATCGATCCGTCCGGAAGCGGTTTGACTCCACACACTCCATATTAAAATCAGAATAAAAATCCGATGCATCGGCCTGGTGATTTGATCATGAGTCGGTCAATGCTAAATTTAGAACAATAAAAAGAAATTTATGTAATATTGAATACTTTATTACAGAAAGTTCTGTCACACTGCCGCCTACCGAATCAAATGGAAACTGCCCTTTCTCTGAACACCTTGTCCATCGATATTATATTCTAACAGGTAATAGTAAGTATCCATACCCAAAGGCTCACCTTTAAAAGTTCCATCCCAACCTTCTATTTTATCAGTGGTCAGGAACACCTCCTTACCCCACCGATTAATGATCATTAAACGAAACCCTTTAAGCCGATCGATATTCCCCACAACTCGGAACACATCATTTTTGCCATCTCCATTGGGTGTAAAGGCGTCCGGAATCATTATATCGCAATACACCTGTTTCACGTCAATGGTATCGCTATTATCCCCACATTTGTTATAAGCAGTAACAATGTAAGTACCCTCATAGCTGATTGTAGCGGTGCGGCCGACTTGACCCGTAGACCAAACCAAAGAATCGGTGTTTATGGCAAAAGGTGTGAGTTTGAGTGGTGTTTCTTTACAGACCACAGTATCGTGCCCGAGAGAAACATCGGGCTTCGGATAAAAATTCAGTACTGCAGTATCATAGCCGATACATTGGTGCGCCGATACGATTTTAACCCAATAGTCGCCCGCTGCTGTTACCGCAATTTCCGGGGTTGTCTCTCCCGTGCTCCATTCGTAAGTACTACCGGAATTATAAGTGGCATCTAAGACAATGGTCTCTTCCGGACAGATATCCTGAACACCCAAGTTTATTTTAGGATCGGGCATTGCCTCGATATTAATGGTATCTCTAACTACACAGCCCTCCAGATTAACTGTAAGAATGTATTCACCTGTCTTATCGACACTAATATTTGGGGTTGAAGCTCCGGTATTCCAATTATAAGTAGCTCCAGGGACGGTCATGCCAATGCTTAAAGGTGACTGTTCACATATAGTAGTATCGCTACCCAGTTCTACATAGGGGGTAGGTACCACCTTAACAAACACGGTATCGCTCGCCTCACAACCATTCAAAGCGGAGTGTAACCAGTAAGTGCCGGTCCGCACGATTCGTATCAACGTATCCGATAATCCGTTACTCCATGTTAAATGTGCATTTGCCGGTTGATTAGCATATAATATGAGTGGAATATCCCTATCACAAAGACTCGTATCATTACCCAGATCCACCCGAACGGCATAATTTAATACCAGCTCCATACTGTCTCTCGTAATACATCCGTGATTGTCTACATCCAACCAGTAGGTTCCTGAGCTAGTGGCAGTCAAAGTACGATCTGTTCCTCCGTTACTCCATCTATATCGGACATCAACATAATTTTGCTTAGGCTGTAAAAGCACCGAATCTGCACACAAATCCAAATCCGGTCCCAGATCAACATTTGGATAATCAAACACAGTAATAACCTTGGTCAGTGTATCCGGAAGTCCGCATAATGTAGAAGATGCGATCAGGGTCACGGTATACGATCCAGGATTCATAAAGGTATGGATAGGACTGTCGAGTGTGCTTTGCGGACTGCCATCACCGAAGTCCCAGAGAAATCCGGTAGCTGAAACGGAACTATTTAAAAAATGTACTGTAAAAGGCGCGCAACCTGTGTCACTGGCACTGGCTCCGCCTACTACAGGATCAATGTCAAACGAAGCCTTAATAGACGGTGGCGATGGTGGCGCATTCACAGAAGCCTGACACAAAAAGCCGGCATATGGGGCACCGGAAGCAATTTCAAAAATCAATGTGTTGTTGCCAGGTTTCCATCCCGAACAGAGGGTTACCGAAAGGCGTTGTGCGTTCTGAAAACCTACATATCCATAAGGATTAGGCGGTGGGATGACCCCTCCCATGTTTCCACTTTGAGGAATGCCATTGACATAAACCTCCATCACGGCGTTGTCTACCAAGATATCCAACATTAAACAAAACGAACTGTCCACACTGAAACTATTACCACAACTATCCATACAGGGCAGATCAAAATCTATCCGATAGTAATAGAGCATATTCGATGAATGACTCCCGGGTGTCGCTGCCGAGTGCGAAATCCAAGCGCAGTCCGGCCAGATACTCGGCGAATAGTTGGGTGGCACATAAGACATCACCACAGCTGAGTTGTACGGTCCGCCTATACTGGTACCCACTTTCCACTTAAGATCTGGTGTTAGAGCGGGCAAAGTGCCTCCGGTTCCGTTCGTACCCGTGTTAAACCAGCGGGCGGCAGGTGCAGATCCATGCCTCGGAATAACTGTCAGGTCCAGTACCCGAATACTGTCTACCGTTGTGGTCTTAAACGTATCCCTGTATATCCCGGTAACGCCGTAACCAAAACGGTTGTCGCCACTACAAATAGTGTCAAACATATTGTTAACTATTTGGCCATCACTGGCAAAAGGGAGCAAGACGAATAAGTAAATCAGTTTAGTAAATAAACGGTACATTTTGATAGAAATATTATAGGTTTATAGAAGATCGAATTGATTAATGCAAGGAATAATAAACATTATTGATGATGGCGAAAATTCATCGTGGCACCATCACAAATCCAAAGCATAACCCCACTAGTTAACAGGCTAAACAGGAGGAAACGAAAACGGATATCAATATGAAATAAATTGAGTAATCGTCTAATCATAATCGAATTATTTTATTCCATTCCAGAATTTAACAATTGTTAATAAACATAAAATTACCATGAACTGTGCTTTAAAAATATCACATAATCATGTGAGTATGATACAATAATAATATTTCACCCCACTGAATTGGTAAAAATGGGGGGGTGATACCATCTGATGTGACCGATAGGAATGATGATTGAATAGCCTTTCTTTACTTATAAACTATACCTGAAAACATGGTTAAATCCCTAAACTTAAATACCTTTGCAGCCTAATTTTAGGCACTGAAATGAACATCCAGCAACTAGAAGCAACTGCATCGCAGGTACGTCGTGATATTGTCAGAATGGTGCATAGCGCACAAAGTGGCCATCCCGGCGGTTCGCTCGGATGTGCAGACTTCTTGGTAGCACTCTATTTTCACGTTATGAAACACGATCCTTCTTTCCAAATGGAAGGCAAAGGTGAAGATGTGTTCTACCTTTCAAACGGGCATATCTCTCCTGTATTTTATAGTGTGCTCGCACGTAGCGGATATTTTCCTGTAGAAGAACTGAAAACTTTCAGGAAAATAAATTCTCGCTTGCAAGGCCACCCGGCAACTCATGAGGGACTTCCCGGTGTCAGAGTTGCGTCTGGCTCCTTGGGACAGGGCATGAGCGTTGCTTGTGGTACTGCCGTAGCTAAGAAATTAAACAATGACGATCGCCTGGTTTATTCCTTGCATGGCGATGGCGAACTTCAAGAGGGTCAGAATTGGGAGGCAATCATGTTTGCGGCGCATCACAAATGCGACAATCTGATTGCAACCATAGATGTAAATGGACAACAGATCGACGGTCCGACAAATAAGGTGTTGACCCTGGGTTCGCTAAAGGATAAATTCCTTTCATTTGGCTGGACGGTCTTAGACGCGAATGGCAACAATATGGCCGAACTGATCCAATCTTTAGAAGAAGCAAAAGCCGCAACCGGGAAAGGGAAACCGGTTTGCATTTTAATGAGAACAGAAATGGGTAAGGGCGTTGATTTTATGGAAGGCACCCACGAATGGCATGGCATTGCCCCAAATGACGAGCAGCTCGCTTCAGCACTCGCACAACTTCCGGAAACACTCGGCGATTTTTAAATTCAAATAATACATAAGAAAACACCCCTGATAGTCCATTTTATCAGGGGTGTTTCTTTTTATTGATTTGTCATACCGTATGCTATCGCAATAGGTGAAAATTGCCTGTCTGCTTATAAGGCTTGCCATCGATACTGTATTCCAGCAAATACACATACGTCCCCATCTGTGCCGGCACACCCTTATAATATCCATCCCAACCTTTGTAAGGGTCAGTCTCGACAAAGACTCGTTCTCCCCATCTATTGAAGATACCCAGGTTTACCGTTTCCAATCGCCCTATATTGCCAAGTATTCGAAATATATCATTCAATCCGTCACCATTCGGCGTGAACGCATTGGGCAACCAGATATCGCAGAATAATTGACGAACTAAAATCGTGTCGGCATCTTCCCCACATTTATTGACACCTGTAGCAATATACTCACCACCGTCTCGAATTAGGATCACTTCCCCGACCACACCATTCGACCAGATAATCGAATCGGCATTAATTGCCGAAGCTCTTATCTCCAATGGCACCTCGTCACAAACGGTAGTATCACCCCTCAGCGTTACAGTTGGCTTTGGATAGTAAGTTAGCACTATGGTATCTCCACCACGACAATTAAGTGCAGAATACACGTCCACATAATACATTCCTGCTGTGCTCACATCAAGTACAGAAGTTGTGTCACCGGTATTCCATAAATAACGGCTACCTGATACGTAGCTGGCATCTAATGTAATAATCTCATCAGGACATATATCTCTGTCAGCTCCTAAGTCAATATCAGGCAACTGCATTACCTCTACATTAACCGTATCAAAAATTCTACAACCGTCTATATTCATTTCCAGCACATAAATTCCAGATTGTTTAGCTTCGATAAATGGTGTTGATGCTCCCGTATTCCATAGGTAACTTGCATTGGGATAGGCCATACCTATCCTATAACTTTCTCCCTCACAAATACTACTGTCTCGACCGATATTCATATTTGGAGGTGTAACCACCGTTACCTTTATGGTATCAGATCCGAAGCATCCGAACCTGCTAGCTCTCACCCAATAGGTACCTGTCTCAGAAATTGAAATACCGGATCCCGTGGTGCCGTTCGACCATACATAAGTCGTTCCTGCCGGCTGATTGGCATCCAACATATAGGGAACCTGCTGAATACAGATACCGGTATCCGGACCCAGGTCTACCAAAATCTGCGGACTGAGATTCACATCAATAGTATCCCGGGAAGTGCATCCATTTTCGGTAACTGCAATCCAATATTTACCCGACTGGTTAATTTTAGTATGTGCGGAAGTCGTTCCATTACTCCATAAATAAGTAGCGGAGCCACTAATCTTTGTAGGTTGCAAAGTAATAGCGGTATCACATACGGCCGTATCCCTGCCAAGATCGGCAACAGGATAAGGGAAGACTTTTACCATCACCGTGTCTGTAGAACTGATGCAGCCGGGAACATCAACACGCAAAGAATAAATGCCGGTAGCTGCCGCGCCGACACCGACGATAGTAGGATTCTGTGTAGAACTCGCAAATCCACCCGGACCACTCCATGTATAAGTGGCACCTGTTACCGGATCTGCCTTCAACTCGATATCCTGCCCTTCGCATACATCGCTGGAAGTAGCCCAAGCTCGAGCTTCTATTTGCCCGAAGTTGCTAAAATATCCGAAACGCATTCCACCCGCCCCGGTTTGATTCTGACCATTCAGGACACCCATGTGGAACTTACCTGAGGTGTTCTGCACTCTGATCACGGTACCGACCGGGAATTGTGTCGGACTGAGCAGCACTCTGGCGGCATACCACTGCGAGCCCGTTCCGGGAACAGGAACGAAGTTCGCAGCATTGATGACACCGGCATTTCCATTAACCAGAAAATCGCCCTGACTTCCTGCTGCCACTGTCAAATGCAGATAAAGTGGCTGCGCTACAGCCCGCACAAATGAAATATCTGTTGATCCACTTTCGCAGTTATTCTTAGGCACAATCGCCACATCCATCTCGCATCCATATCCGGTAAGCTGTAGCACCGTCACCGGCTGAGAAGACTGGATAAATGTAGGCGTACCTGCCAAACCGGGCATAGCAATTTGTAAAGTTTGGCCCGCATTTAAAGTAGTCACAACAACGCCGTCTTGTCTGATAACCGTACCGTTTTGAGTAGCAGTTATAAACAACTGATCACCCGGCGCATCTAAAACCCCTTTTATCGCAATGTATTCAGTACCCAACATAGGTGTAGGCACAATCTGGTCTCCCCCCGGATCCCCACACCCTATCGGGAAAATTGTCTGACTGTTATCCCGAAGTAAATCGTCCTTATAAGTTATGGCGATAGGTTTGTCGGAAGTTACTCTGGAACCCTGCAGGTGCGCCGCAGCCAAGTAGCTGGTAGCAGTAGCTGAATAAGTCTGCCCCACATTCAAAACGATAGTAAAGGTTGTTCCGGCGGGATGACCCACAATGTCGCTGGACGGAGTAATAGTTACCGTTGTATTATTTTCTGTTGCGACTATGTCAAAGGATGAAAAAGCCGCTGGTGTAACAATGTGAGAAGGGGGGGTGTTAGCAGCGGGATAACCGTTTTCCATCCAATTTTGAGAAGGAATCCAAAAATCTGTACCCAAAGCATTCTGCCCCTTTAAAACAAATATAGTTGGAGCACATAAACACTGCGCGCTCACAATCTCATAATATGCCGAGATCGGTGCAGTCGAACTGATTTTCAGACCATAATTCAACACCTGATTCGGCGGTTTATTCTCCAAAAAATCAATCCATGGCGTCAAATCCAGTGTGGTGGTCCCCCCTGCGGCGACGTTGATCGTCTGAGGGGGCATATAACCCGCTCCACTCCCTGCCGGCTGGGTAACTGTTACAGTTGCCGGCTGGGAAGCTGCGGTTATACGTAAATGGATGGGACGGTCCATAGTTTGAGGCGCTGGAGGTACACGTGTAAGGAAATCTCCCTTGGTCAGCTCAGGAGCTGCAAACCAAAACAATGTATCCACTTGTCCGAAGACGGAGCCACTACTCATCAATAATAGTATCCATGCACCAAGTATGGCAAAGACGTTCCTTCTCATATTAATCTTCTATAGGGTTTTCGGGTAGTGAATTATCAGTTTCTTACAATACTCAACTTCTCCATTCTAATTACCACACCATTCTGATCCTGCAAACTGAGCATGTAGATGCCGGGGCTCAAATGAGCTACTGACAAATCCTGCATACCGGCGGCACGCAATACAACACGTCCGTGCATATCCGTCATCGTTACGCTAAATAACTCTGCACTTTCAATATATACAGTCGCATTGGTCGGATTAGGATATACACGTACTAATGATGACTTATCTGTAGTTGCTACAGAAACATGCTCCAGTGATTCGGTTCCGGACTCAGCCGTACAACCGTTTGCGTCTGTCACCTTCACCAAATAATCCCCGTCGAATTTGGGCTGATAAGTATTATCTGTACCTTGCTTGATCGACTGACCATTTAGAAACCATTCATAGTTTGCAAAACCCGGATCCGCTGTCAAATCAGTTCCGTCCCAAGTCAGACTAACCTGCGGCAAAGGATGAACCGTTACTGTGGCAGTATCGTCTGCCTTACAATGAGCGAGGCCATTTCTGCTCACAGTGACGATATATTGATCTGCTGTTGAAGTTTGATAAAAATCTACCGTCGCCGCAGGGATTACTCCGGCGCTATTACTCCATTCAAAAGCTAATCCGGTATCCTGTGTATTAGCGGTCAACACGACGAATCCACCTTCACAGAATGCAGTATCCGCAGGAGTCAGATTTACTTGTGGGATAGATAACACCACAATTTCCGCTTCGGCAGATGTATCTCTACATCCGTTCTGATCTTCCACCGCCACTTGGTACATGCCCGCCAATCCGGCATTATACGAACCGGCAGCTGCACCCCCTACAACAACCCCGTTGCGGAACCAAGAATACTTGCCACCGACCAAAGCCGGACCTTGTAAAGCCAGCTGGTCACCATCACAAATCTCACTGATTCCGGCAGGAGTAATAGTAGCATTAGGCACAGGATGAATGGTCACTTGTTTCATTACTGAGGTATCCTTACATCCATTATTACCGGTAACCACAACTCTGTAGTTTCCTGATTGCGTGGGTTTGTATGAAGATAGCGTATCATCTGAAGTAGTTCCATTTCCCAACCAGAGGTATTTGCTGCCGATTGCTGCTGTACTAACGGTAATACTCGTTGGATTATTAGCACAGAAAGCAAGGTTTCCAGCAGGACTGAGTGCTGCTGATGGCTTATTAAGCATAGTAATAGTAGTAGAGGCAGAAGTAGCCGCACACTTGGTCAGTGAATTTGTAATCGTAACGGTATAGTTACCCGCCGCGGTTGCTGCGTATGTATTAGAGTTGGTACCCACCGGACTACCTTGATGATACCATTGATAAGTATTGTTGGCACCGGCTGGAGCTGTCAATACAAGCGAGGAACCACTGCAGAATGAGTTGGTACCGGGAGTGCTTATGGTAGCGGTAGGCAAGCTATTTACCACCACATTCATCGTTCGTGGCGCACCCATATTTCCGCCTCCGTCAAGCGCCCGAACACTCAATGTACCATTGGTAGCATTCGCGGCAAAATTTATAGTTACCGAGGTTCCCGACCCAACAATAGTAGCACCCGTACCAGTATATGTCCAACTATACGAAGCCGCACCAACCACTGACGGGATGCGATATGCAACGTTCTGAGCACCTGAACATACCTGCGAACTAGAATCTATGAACGGACCGGGAGCGGCTAGGGAAGGATTGTTCACCATTACATCCATACAGGTATTTTTAATACCCTCCGGCATCAACATATCTGTCGCTAATCGAATCGTATAGGTGCCGGTATTTGAAAATGTTGGAGAAAACGTAGTATTATTGGCGACACTACCTGCAGGCAAATCTAATATCTTAAATCTGCGCATCGGATAACTAGCACTGTTGGTCCAGTAATTAACTATAAAGCCAATAGTATTATTATGCACATAAGGCACGGCAGTCTCCGCATTGGTCAACTGAGCCGCTGTAACACCTGTCATGACGTCAACCGTTGGCTTGTTCCTGATAGAACCATTGAAATTCAAACGAAGGACGCCCTGTGAACCGGAGCCACAAACTATATAAGCCAGCAAATTCTTGCAGTCGGAAACAAAACCGGTACTGATCATCCTGAAAAATTTACCCGGATAGTCTGCCGAGCTGCCAATTAATGTTTCTTTTGGTGTACCACTCAACGACTTACCAAATTCAATCAGGTAGACGATCTCGACCTGAGTTGCAAGCATGTACCATACATCCTTCTCCTTATGCATTGCGAAATAGCAACCTGTCCCCTCAACCGCTCCGATCTTGAAGGTAGGCTTAGGCATATCGGCTGTTGTAGATTTAGGAACACTCCTGATATCTGAACCAAATTCAAGACGCCCCACCACTTTGAGGTAATTGCCGACGAAAGCGTACCACTGACCATCATCATTCAAAACGGTAATCTGACGGGGATTGATGATCGCATCGGGGAAAATCATAGGAGCACTTACCGTTGGCTTATTCTCGAGAGAATTCCCGAAGTCCAACCGCCACAATGTATCCTTAGCGCCCACCAAAAAGCCAAACCACTCTTTTGATTTTTCATCAAAAACCACATCTATAGCAAGGTGATTTGCACCAGGAACAGTTACTGCAATCTCCTGAACCGGCGTACTCTCGGGATTGTTTCCAAATTTGAGCCGGTAGATATTCCCATCTGCTGTCAAAGCAGATGCAAACAAATACCAATTGCCATTGTCTTCAGCTATCGTACTGGAACCAGTTCCTGCAAATGAAGTCAATACATTTGTCGGACTACTCGTAGCATTCAAGAAAGGGATGGTATCATTCAGCATCCAGGTGTGGATCATACCGGACTGACCGGAAGTATACATAGGACTACTTCCTAAGGTGGCAGTAGTAGGGCCACTGATCTGCGCAGTAAGCCGGCAGACTAAAATGGCGCAAAAAAGCGTAAGAAGTACAGTTCTGATCATAAGGGAATCTTTTGAGTGAAATCTATCTATATAGTTCAGACAAAAATATTCCCATCGATATAGCAAGCCTATACGAATAAGTACCGATAATATTCAAAATACGTATAACTACTTATTTTGATCTCCGCCCGCACTTATTCTAAAAAATTCGAAAAAGATTAACTTATTTTGTCGGGCTGCATCTGGCAGGTAAAAAGAATCAAGGGTAATAAATCACTTCCACCCGGCTTTATGTGGTCTAAGTCATCTCTATATTATTATTTCTGCCTTTTTTTATTGCTGCTATGGAGTCCAATATCAATAGAAAGCCAAGTCTACTATCCGGCTTCAAGACCCGCAGAACAAATGCCCGATGAGAAAACGGCTTACTATGCAATAAAAGACGGTGCCGCTTTATATGCTACCAATAAGGACAGTGCGATGTCGCAAATTCTGAAAGGTATCGAAGCCAGCGAGCATCTCCAATTTGGTGAGGGTGTTTTTACCGGTTACTTCTTATTGGGAGTCCTCTATATTTATCAGGGCGACTACGAAACGGCCAGCACCTGGTTGGAGCGAGCCATTCAACAAGCTTCCTCCTCCCGAAAGATGGCCACTAACCTTTGCAGGGCACTAAACAACCTGGGAAACGTACAGCACTTTCAAGGCAACTATCAAAAAGCTGCAGAATACTATTTCCATGCCATAGACATTGCAGAAACAGCATTAAATAAAGATAAAGACACAGGCGTCATCAATCCGTTGATCAGAATTTACACCAGCACAGCCAACGCCTTACTACAACTAAATGAACTCGATAAGTCCACCACCTTCCTGAATAAAGCAGAAATTCTCACTAAAAAAATGGGTTATACTCCCAATCTGCCGGATATCTATATCAACCGTGCTATCATCTCCAAAAGAAAGGAAAATTTTCAGGAAGCTTGGAAATACACACAACAAGCCTTAGCCATCGCCAGAGAATTTAAACTCGATGAACCACAACATATGGCTTACCAGCAACTCGGCGATTTATTAATTACAACCGGAAAGCACCGCGAAGCTATCAACTACCTTAAAAAAACGCTGCTGATTAAAGGGTATGTCAATCCCTATTACGAGATCCAAACTTTGTTGCTGTTAGGTACCAGCAACCTCTACTTAAAACACTTTGATCAATCCGAAGCGGCATTGATACAAGCCTTTCAAAAAGCAGAAAAATTAGGCACTCCGACCCAGTTACTCGGCATACACAAAGAACTAGCCAACCTATACAGTCAGACCAACAAATACCAAAAAGCATTCTATCACCAATTCAACGCCTACCAGTTGAACGACAGTCTGCTCAATAACGAAAAAACAAAGGCGGTAAACCTTCTGGAAATTAAATACAGAACGGCCGAAAAAGAAAAAGAACTCACCCAAAAACAACTGCTAATCAATAATCAACAGAGTCGACTGGAACGAAAAAATCTCTGGATAACCGGTATCTCCACCAGCACCCTGCTGCTTGCTACAATATTGGGGTTGGTATACAGTTTATACCATAGCAATAAGCAAAAACACCGATTGCAAAACGAAAAAATCAGAACGCTCCAGCAACAAAAAGAAATTGATTTGCTAAAAGCGCTGATGACGGGCGAAGAACAGGAACGGGTCCGCATTGCTCAAGACCTGCATGACGGGATCGTTGTTCAGTTCACCGCGGCCAAAATGAATTTTCGTGCCCACTCTACCCAGTTTGTTGGCGATGACCAATCCGAGGAATTCAACAAGGCTATGCAGCAACTCGACGAGGCTATCAAGGATCTGCGGCAAACGGCACACAATCTATTACCTGACATTTTATTAGAAGAAGGACTTGCCGAAGCAGTCTATTACTTCTGCAAAAACCTGAAATTGCCCCCCGGGTTGGAAATAGACTTCCAACTATACGGACAGATACCATTACTCACACCTGATTTTGAATTGTCGATTTACCGGATCGTACAAGAACTCATTCATAATGTCATTAAGCATTCGAAAGCAACTCATGCAATTATACAGCTCACTTATCAAGACCAGCATCTATCGCTTACCGTGGAAGATAATGGCGTTGGCATTCCACCCCAATTACTCCAAAATAAAAAAGGCATCGGTCTTAGAAACATCCGTACCCGAGTGCGGGCAATAGGTGGAGAAATCGATATTAGAACTGAAACGGGAAAAGGAACAATTGTGTATATTGAATTTGATCTGCATACTATTTTCAATAAAAACTTTGCACTGACATGAAGATACGTACGATGATTTTGGACAACCACCCGATGACTATTCATGGTATCACCGTAATGCTACAAGCTTATCCGGAAATCCAGATTATCAGTACCTATACCACGGGCACCGAACTATTGGCAGCCTTAGAAAAAGACCAACCTGATGTACTGCTTTTAGATGTGATGCTGCCCGATATCTCGGGAAAAGAGGTTGCGGAGCAAATCAATAATAAATGGCCTTCGGTACGCATCCTTGCGATTACCAGTCTCGACGCTCCCAGTCATGTAAAAAGCATGATGCGCCGCGGATGCACAGGGTACCTGCTGAAAGATACCGACGCTGCCACCCTCGCTCATGCCATTAAACAAGTTCATGCAGGAATCGAATTTATAGAACCCTCTATCAAGGAGCAGATCTTGCAGAATGTGCTTAAGCTCAAAAAAGCCTCACCGGAAAACTTTCCAAAACTCACCCAAAGAGAAAAAGAAATCCTCACCCTGATCGTGCAAGAATATACCAGTCAGGAAATCGCCGATAAACTATTTATCAGTCTACGCACAGTTGAAACACATAGATTCAGCTTGCTGCAAAAACTAGATGCAAAAAATATGGTCTCCCTTACCAAAATCGCCATGCAAATGGGGTTGGTAGATTAAATACTTGTTACTGAAAGGCAAACTGAGGCTCCTTTACAAAAGCACTCCTTCCCACTCTGTGAAGGCCACATCGATAATTAATTTTTCACTATTTATTTCGTGGGGAAATATGCCGTAGATCGTCGAACCGGTGCCCGACATGGCTGCGTACACCGCACCTTGTGCATACAATTGCTCCTTTATCGCTTTCAATTTCGGTTGCTCATAAAATACGGGCGCTTCAAAGTCATTGCTCAAGACATGCTTCCATTCTGCCACGGGAATATTACCTAATTCTCTCAAATCAAAAACAGGCGCAGTGGGTCGGATCATTTG
>CAZWPF010000067.1:0-13135 GCA_964636205.1 uncultured Chitinophagaceae bacterium
GCCGAAACCAATACCGCGTCCCCGCTCAAATGTGATGGAATTACCGTTTGTTCACCGGGCGCTATCCTAACAGCGCCTTTTCGAATGATGACGCCCTTCTCGGTTAACTCGAAGTGATTGTGGTTTTTGTCCAGTAATACGGTAAGCCGACCAAAGTGTTTTTCCAAAATCTTCAGAATTGCAAACCGGTTATCGGTGGCCCATGCGCAAACCTCCGAAAACGTTGTGTCAAATCGTTTGGGCTGGTCGATGAGGTCGTCTACCAGTTTGGATTCATTGCGCGAGCCCGTATGAATAAGAAAATACAGTTTGTCGTCGGTATAGGACGCTAACGCATCCAGGAAATGGTTGCCAGAACCTAGATCGCCCAGTTTGCCTTTGTTACCGCGAAGGTCTACGTATATTTTGTCCCATTTTTCGCGTTTAAAATCTTCCGAGCGTAGGTCTGCTTGGCATAATAGCATCCCACACCCGCAGTCGGAGACGGCAAACTTACGCCAGTCGTCCTGCTCCGTATAGACTACGGTTCCGGTGGGTAGGGGAGACTTGCCGGGGCATGCATCCGGAAAGAAAATTACCTTTTCCGCCATCAACCCCTTCGGTAGCCAACCGTACAACTTGTTTAGCGGCTCGGCAGAATAATTTACTACTTCCATCTTGTTGGTGTTCGTGCGGTCTTTGGCGTCGTCGATTTCCGGTTGTGTCAGTACGTTTTGGCGATCGTAGTGGTCGTTTAACCAGGTCGTTGCGCCAACTAATGGTTCAAATGTAGCAAAAATGTCTGTGCGGCGTGTGTAATCACCGGCAATGACATGCGACGTTTCTTTGGCGTATCCCGGGTCCATGGTCGCTAGTCATGAGTCCGCAAAGGGAGTAAATGGATTGTGCTAGGGCGCCCTAGCATGGTAAACTCCTTTGGAGGGAAATAAGGCGAGCCCTAAGCCGCGCCGCCCTAGATAAGTTTATGTTAATAAAATTTTTCAAAGAGAAAAAATAGCGTTATCTATGCAGTGAGTGTGTTCGGCTTTAGCTAAAAACCAGTTTGTATAATCTGATCACCGTAGATTCATCAGTTTACATCGAAAATCGCTAATTATTTCCTGTTCAATCGAAGTTATCTGATTGGATGGGAGGTTTTACAAGGGGGCGCGCATTTTCGATGAACTGTCGTAATATGCGGTAGCTTATGAATATTTTAAAAATTGCCTGTTGGTTTCCGCTCCTGATCGCGTTTTCTCTTGCGGTTGACTCCAGGGTTTAGCACTGACGAATATAATCTTGACGCCATGACCAAATACCTATTTACCTATTTTCTTGTCGCTGCTATGGCGACGATCTGGAATGACACGTTCGCTCAAAAAAACATGGATGCGGAGGTTGACCGGACTGATACCTTTTGTCAAGCTCGAACGGAAAATACTTTTCCGTGAAAGCGATATTCGCAAGGTATTGGAAGATAACTATCAGCGTTAGCTGTTAAAAAAAGAATGCTTGAAACTGTAGCCGTATTTATCAATTTAAGAAACAGCCCATCGTTTTGGTGGGCTGTGGTGTTTTACAGGCTTGCTACAAAAGATTGTTCCAAACATTTAAATCTGCGTGATAGCAATATTCTTATGTCCTAGGATTTTGCAGTGTTATCAGTAATCTTTTTAATATCGCATTCTCCAACTTGTTATTAATCCGTTTTCAACGGTAAACAAAAAATTAGCTTTGTTTGTGTAACCAATACTTGAATATTGACCTTTTACAACAACTTCATTTTTGCTAATTACGGTAAATTCAGGATTTGCAACTTTACCTTGACGACTGATTATGTCACTTTCCAACCATTTTTTGGTTTCTTCGGCTGTTTTCATTATTCCGTCTGCACCATAGGCTTGGGTTGCCTTTTCTGAAAACTGTGCTCTGATAAGTTCGGCATTTTCTGCTTCCATAGCTTCAATCAAAGCTTTTACAGGTTTTAATAAAGTCTCATCTTGCATTTGTTTTGAATTTAAAATGTTGTTTTCATATATTTTGTTACTGTTTACCTGCCCACACGAAGTAAGTGCAGAAGAAATAAACAGTGAGATTAAAAATAATTTGTAATAAGGCATTTTAATTGTTTTTTAAAGGGTATTGCAAATAAATAATAACGAGATTAAGCAACAAAAAAGGTATTTCTATTGCTACACCTTTCAGATCTTTGCTCAATAATTGCAGACAAATAATCATCAATATTCCTGCTGCCATTAAGAAATTTCCCCACACGAATGTTTTGGGAAATAATATCATAACCGAAGCCAGTAATGTTATTGCTCCATTGATGACAACAGCATTTTTGCTGAAATTCCATTTGCCGAACATTTCCAGCATTTCGGGTTTTGCAGTCAGCATATTCCAACCGTGCTTTGTTCCCATAAACACGGCAAAAAGTATTAAAACAGAGTTGATTATTTTTAATATCATCGTCTTTGGTTTTAAAGAAAAAGGCAAACAACAAAGTTATTCGCCTTATAAAAATATAAAATACTTGCTTTATTATCTCGTGGTATAACCACCGTTTGCAAAAATGGTTTGTCCAGTAATCCACCAACCGTCAGTTACTAAAAACTCAACCAATGGAGCAATGTCTTTGATATCGGTCAATCCACCTAAATCAGAAGCCTGTTTGTGGTAAGCTACTGCGTCATCACTTTCTTGTCCGTAGAAAAATGGTGTATCCATCGGTCCTGGAGCAACTGCTGTTACAGAAATTCCACGAGAACCAAATTCCTTAGAAGCCGCTCTTGTAAAATGCTCTACTGGAGCTTTTGCACCTGCATAAGTAGAATAATAACCTGTAAATGCTGCCAATAATGAAGTTACAATCGTATTGATTTTACCGTTTTCGTTCAGTTTTTTTCCTGCTTCCTGAATGAAGAAATATGCCACTTTTGTATTGATGTCGCTCATACTGTCGTACTCTTCTTCGGTGGTATCAACAAATGGTTTTTTAAGCACTTTACCTACTGTATTAATGGCAATATCAACACCTCCAAATTTTTCGATAGTAGCATCAAAAAGTTTGGCAATGTTTTTTACATCTGTTAAATCTGCTTGATATAAAAATGCTTCTCCACCTGCGTTTGTAATGTCTGCCAGAGTTTTTTCGGCGTCTACTTTTGTACTGTCACTATTGTAATGAATAGCTACTTTCGCTCCTTTGTTTGCAAAATCACGGCTCAATAAACCGCCTAAGTTTTTTGCACCACCTGCAATTAAAACTACTTTTCCTTTTAAATCGTTTCTTGCCATTTTATTTGATTTTAAATATTTTACAAATTGATATTGTAAAGGTGGCAAGACTTTGTGTTTATTTCGTGGTGAACTTTTCGGAACTTTTATTTTTTGTTTTCCTTTCTGAATTGTCCAGGTGGTTGTCCTACAAATTTCTTGAAGAATTTTGAAAAATTGGAAGGGTCGTAAGTGAGTGTTTTTGCGATTTCTGCAATGGATCTATCTGTTTGTAAGAGCATTTTTTTCGCTTCTTCGAGAATTTTGAGGTCGTAAAAATGGCAAGGGTGATTTCCGGTTTCTTTTTGGATAGTGTCTGTCAAATGCTTGTGCGACAGAAATAATTCACTTGCAATTTGGTTGATTTCCATAAATTGGTCAACAGTTCCCACAACCACATCTGCAATATGTTTATCCAAAAACTGAAAGTAGGTTTCAGTAATTTCTTTGCTTCTTTTTAATATTTCTTGTTCGGATTGTTCCATCTGCCTTAAATCGAAAAATAACATAAAGATGCAATTTTTTGAAAAACTAAATATGGTGAACTTTTCGGTTTTTCTTTTGGGACAAGGACTTCTGTAAACTTGCTAATAATTCTCGGATTGGTAAAAGCTATCCGTTTTTGTCTATGAAACAATCGGTAAAATACAAGAAAAAGCCAACGCAATTAGCGCTGACCTTACTTGATTGGTTTCAGAGTTGAGTCACAAAAGACTGATCCATACCTTTAAACTTATAACCCGCGAAATTTTCGTGGAAGCTGTTCGATAATATGTATACTCTTCTAAATTCATACGAGCTTTTTGTTTCTTTTTCTTGCTGTGCGGCGCCGGATGGAAAAAAAAATTGCCAACTTTTTCTTATCGCCGGCTTTTTCTAGGGTCAATTTTTCTCGGTGTTGCAGGCAAATCGATCCATCCCGTAAATCTTCACGTCCGTTACCTCGGATGTGTCTGCCATTTCGATGCATCTTATTCCTTAAACCCTCAATTTGCTCTTAAACCCATTTAAATAGTGAAAGCTGTGCCCCACACAATGTCGCAGATGGCTATTCGATTCAGCCTACGTTCTTAACCAAAGTCAACGAGTTTGGGTATTTATTAATTGAGCTTTGTTGTGGCGTTAGAAAACTAGTTAATCAACTGTTGAGGTACGGGATGTTGCTTTCCGATTGTCGAGTAAATTAAAATAAAAAATAAATATGAAAAATAAAAGGGAATTTTTAAGTACGATTTGGGTTTTTGTTACCCTCAATTACCTGTATTGTGATTTGATAGGATGGATTCCAGTCTACTAAGGCAATATTTGACAGGAAGGGTAGAAGGGATGACAATAAATGAGAATTTTCTGCTGTATTTTATGTTCCTATCACTGCTGGCCAATGGCCTTATAAATAACGCCTCAACCCAATAATGCTGTAGGTAATAACCTGTAGCATGTAAGCCCCAACGGGGGGATCGGTTGTATTGTCTTAAGGGCTTATCCCCCCTTTAGCCACATATGGGCCATAAACCGCTTTAACGAGTTTCTTATCGCTATGTGCGTCCAATATGTATATCCTATACTTCCGCCCCTCTTCAAATACTTTGATAACGACATGACCATCCGCAAGAACTGATTTCATCCAGGGTTCATCCGAATAGTCGATTTTCAGATCATGTGGAAAATGCGTGAAAATCAAATGAGGTACTTCCACATCATTATCTAATGAAACTTGTCTTATTCGATGAAGGATTTCCGGTTGGATATGAGCTTTGTCCCAAACAGGAACGATAATAGCGCTGGCGTTAATATATTTAATAAACCCCGGTGTCATAGCGTCCTTATACGCATGGTGATTTGCTTTCGCAATATCTACCGGACCACAATACTTAGCAGCTAACCCTTCAATATCAATATATCCACCATCTTTGTCCAGTACATATCCGCTTAGATCTCCACCCGTATAATAGGTAAAATGACCGTAGGAAAGCTTAAATCCGTTGCTCATTGTATTTTCATTCCAACCTGATTGGCTTTTTTGATACGCATGATGGTAGATCGTATCCATTGTTTTATCGCTGTCGTTCCATATCACTCCCGAATTAAATAGGTTCTTAATCTCAAAATCAGGATAGTCCTCGCCTCTTTTTAAGGTGATTTGGCGGTTAGACCCCACTTGAAATTGTTCCACAGACAAATTCTCAGAAGCAACTTTCCACTGAATAAAATTAGCATAATTTACGAAGTCGGGGTCTTTTCTTAGCGCTAATGGAAAATTATAATCCGGATAGCCTCTGTCAATAATCTTGTTGATTTTTATGTATTCGGCAAACTCAGCAATCCCGGAAAGTTGATAGCTGGGCGTTCTGTTGACCGTCATGCCAGAGCCTTTCTTAGCATCACCGATATGATCGCTGTGGAAATGAGAAACTAACAGGTAATCGACGGTGTCCTTTTTTGGGTTAAATGATTTGACATAGCATGCTATACGCTGTCCGGCTCTCATCGAAGAGTCTGGCAACTGGGGTGTCATCAACGGATATTCGTCGGAAGCAGGGTCCCAATCCCCGACATCAATAAGCAAACTCGTGCCATCAGGAAGGATAAAGAAGCTGGACTCACCTCGCCCGGTATATATATGGTGAATGTCTATTTCCCCTTGTTTCCACCCCCGATATGGAATACCGATTTCCTGCTTAGGCAGGAAATCGGATTGTGCATGGCCGGATGTTATCGTTGCCAAAGCACATAGAATTAATATTTTGAACTTCTTCATCGCTACTAGTTTTCCCAGAATTTAGTTTGTTCCAGCTGCGTGTTTAAAATCAACTGGCTTTGGGGTATGGGGTAATAATAGTACTGTGGGCTTTTGAAAGTTCTCCGGCTATCTTTATCACTCGATGACATAATGTAACCACTGTTTCCATTGGACAGGTAAACTGAACCGTTTCCGGAACTTCCAATGTAATAGAAGACGTATTTATCACGTTCATTTTCGGGAACGGTATTCGAAGCTTCGTTTTCGAAAACACCGATATCCGGCGTACCATCACCGGAAAAATCATACAAGCCATAAGAAGGGAAATATACCCCCTGCTGTGATTGCCCTAACAGTTCCCCGACTTTCCAGCGCATTAAGTCATCAAATCGGAACCCTTCACAAGCTAACTCTATCCGGCGTTCTTTTCGTACAGTGAGGATGGCATCGCTGTTGGAAGCCATCACATTTGGATATTGTTCGGTTAAAGACGGCGTAACCGTTAGATTATTCAGCTGGATAGCAGGCATCTCTACCCTACTTCTAATTTCATTGATCGTGATATCCAAGTCGTTTTGCGTTAACGTCCCTAATTCCGCTTTTGCTTCTGCAAAAATCAAAAGAACTTCGGCATATCTGGAAATCGGTAAATCCGTATAGTTGGTTGCCCATAACACCTGATCGGCTGATTGGGGCACGAATTTTATTTGAGGATAGCCGCCAAAATTTAAGTTTGGACGATAGGGATTGGCCTGTCCGGGCTTCACATAGCCGGGATACATGAATGTTTGTGCTAATCGCGGATCTCTATCAGTAAAAACGTCTGTAAACTCTTTGGTCTCATAGCCTGATATGGAGGTGAAATCTTTTGCTTCTCCGTCTTCAATATAATCGTACGACTCCATCAGAGAACGGCTTAAACCGCTAACGAAATCAAAAACCTGCGCAGATGCAGGGTGTTTGATATTGGCGTCTAAATCGTAATCCTTAAACAGTATGATTTCAGGTGATTTAGACAGATCGTAGTTGATGAACAAATTTTGGTATGCTTTATCTGCCCCACCAGATTTATCAATCGAAAACAGGTTTGAATTTATGATAGCTGCTGCCGCCACTTCGGCTTTCTGTAAAAATGCCGCTGCGGTCTCCTGTAGCCCGATCTCATCGTGGTATTTACGGAATGTACCTTCGTGTAAACAGATCCTTGCCATGGTAGCGTAGGCAAACCATTTGTTTATCCGGGTTTTGTTTCCCATGTCATCTTTTATGTTTTCCACCGCATATTCAAGGTCTGCCAAAACAGAATCTACCACAACATGGCGAGGGTCTTTGGCTTTATACAACAGGTCTTCGTCGGTATCTTTTATTTCAGACGAGTACCACGGCACCTCATGGTATCTTTTTACCATCCCGTAGTACCAACGTGCACGCATTAATCTGGCAATGCCTACATAATGTTTGATCTCATCGGGATTTCCCGTCGTGTTTTCAACGTTGTCTAACAGGAAATTAATAGAACGGAGCTCACCCCAATTATTCCAACCGCCTACGGTGGCTGGCGTTATATTCCCGCGCAACAGGTTCAATACTTCGGAAGCGTCTGCAAACACCGATACGTTATCCGATACGCCATCATGGAAGCTGGGGGTTATAAAATCGTAGAACGTGTTGGTATATAACTCGAGATCCTTTGTCGACGTGAAGTACGCATTGGGTGCGATATTTGTTTCCGGATACCGCTCTAAAAACGAGTCGCTACACCCCTGAAACAGTGTGCCGATACAAAATATGAATATAAAAAAATAGCTGGTTTTCATCTTGAGCTAAATTAAAGTGAAATGTTAAGGCCAAATGATAGGGTCCGTTGAAATGGATGTTCGCTCTCATTCAACGATTCCGGATCATGCGTTTTCGTCAATGGTGTGTATTCGAATAAGTTTTCGCCACTTACGTATAGCCTACACCGCTGTAGTCCGATCTTTCTGAATACTGCGGAAGGTAAGGTGTACCCGATGGTAATGTTTTTAAGCCTAGCGTAGGCGGCATTTTGTAAATACTTCGTCTGCGGGATGGCCAAATCCCCCGCTCCATTGGCGAGGTAAGACTTTAAACGAGGAAAGTATGCGTCCGGATTTTCAGGAGTCCAATGGTCAAGGTTATGTTCCAGCACATTGCCCCAGGGCGCTAAATATATACCCCAAAACTTGTAGCCTGAAGGGTACCAATCTCTTTTCATCACCCCCTGTACGAGCATTCGGATATCGAAGCCGTTCCATTCGGCATCGAAGTTCAGTCCGAAATTGTACCTGCTAGAACTGTTTCCAATCACTTTAAAGTCGCCCGGATTCGCTAATGTCCAGTCACCCCTATTAATTTCCCCGTCGTTATTCAGGTCTTTGTATTTCATGTCGCCGGGTTCTATGGGGCGGTCGCCCGGATAAGAGGTCACTTCCCATTGGTCGGCATGGTTTTTAATGTCTTCGGCATCTTTAAAAAAGCCTTCCGTCTGCATCCCCCAAATTTCGCCAAACTCCTGGCCAACATAATAGTCATCCAGATAGCCTGTAGGGTTATCAAATTTCGTAATATGCGCTTTGCTATCAGATATGATAAACCTCAGTCCATATTGGAAGGGCGATTTACTCATGTTAAATTGGTCTCTCCACGCAATCGAGGTTTCCCATCCTTTTGTTTCCAAGTCGGCAGCGTTAATTTTCGGCTCAGCTGTGCCCAATACATTGGGAAGTGTTTTTCCCTTCATGAGCATATCTTTTGTCTGCCTTCGGTATATGTCTGCGGATACCAACAGGCGGTTGGAAAGCAGGTTTAAATCTAAGCCTAGATTAGCCGTGTTTACCTTTTCCCATGTTAGGCTCTGTGATACCAGGCCAGGGGCATACACCCCCATGGGGCGTTCTCCATTAAGCAATAATGCCATCTTTGAGGCGCTCATAGTAGCTATATATTGATAGTAACTCACGTCCTGGTTGCCCAGCGATCCGTATGAAGCTCGCACCTTCATATGATTTATATGGTTGGATAGCGGTTCAAAAAACGCTTCATTGGAAATTACCCAAGCGGCCGAAAATGAGGGGAATAAACCGTATCTGTCGTTTTTCGGAAATCTCGACGAACCATCCATGCGTCCGTTTGCTTCCACGATATACCGATCTTTGAAGCTATAATTCAATCTGAAAAAGCCACTTCGGATAGCCCATTCATAAATATCTTCATTGACAGTCATTTCGCCGGTAGCTAATTGAACCGTCGGATAGGAATCTAAGATTAAATCTTTCCTATTGAGCAGGTTATATTCATACCTTTCCAGTTCTTGGCTAAATCCGGCAAGAATGCTGATCGTATGCTGGCCTAGCCGTTTGCTGAAATCCGAATAGACGTTCGCCAAGGTATAGTTTCTGGCATAGTTGGCCACCTGCGCGTAATTGTCGAAGCCGAAATACTGCGGTTCGATATTCGGACCGGTTTTGTATGGAATGTTTTTATCGCTATCCCATCCCCGCTCCTTGTTAGTGGCATATTTTAATGTCAGGTCGGCCTTAAGGTTCCAAATGTCTTTGATAAGAGCAACGTTAGAGTTAAATTGTGTTTGGATAACGTAGTTCGTTGTCTTCGTTTCACCGCCATTTTCCATCGCCCCGACGATATTCCCCAAAATGGTACTGCCCTCTTTTGCAATGGTCCATGAACCATCGGGGTTGTTGATCGGTAAAAGGGAATTCACTTTATGTGCGGTGCCAAATACCCAAGGTCCAAACCCTGTGGGCCTATCATACGTGTAATTTTGGATCGATGTGTTATTGCCTATGGTTAACCATTCAGTTGGTTTATAGTCGATATTACTTCTTACGTTATATTTCCGGTATTTATCCGTGTTGTATTTGAGCATGCCGTTTTCGGTATAATACTCCGCTCCCACGTAATAGGAAGCCTTATCGGATTTTCCCGAAACATTGATGTTGTTCGAGGTGCTTACCGCGTTTTGATGGAATAGTTCGTGATACCAATCCGTTTCAGCAAAGTATGCCCATTGTTCCGGGTCGGTATAACTTGGTATAACGTTGGGTAGGGAAGGGTCATCTTTCCTCATTTGCGTGTACGCAATTTCCTGTTCGGAATACAAATTATACCAAGGCTGCCCCATAATCTGCTTGTAGCTGGTTTGTATGTAGGGGTCCAATACCACTTCAGGCATCCTTCCGTTTCGCCGCACGTTAAGGAAGCTGCCATAGTTAATAACCAGGTTTTCCGTTGTGCCTTTTTTTGTGGTTACCAACACTACCCCATATGCCGCCCGCGAACCGTATATGGCGGCAGAAGAGGCGTCTTTTAGGATGGATATGTTTTCAATATCCGCCGCGTTCATCCTGCTGAAATCTGCCGCGTCTGTCGGCACACCATCCACTAAAAACAAAGGCACTCCCCCGTTCAGCGAGGTAATACCTCTGATGTTAAAGGTAGGCGTCGCGTTTGCCTGCCCTCCATTTGGGCTTATAGAAAGATTAGGAACAATGCCTTGCAAAGCAAGGCCCACATTATTGGTAGGCCGATCTGCAAGTTGTTTAGCAGAAACGGTTTCCACGGCACCGCTCAAATTGACTTTTTTTTGCGTCCCGTAGCCTACTACCACCACTTCATCCACCTCATATATATCAATCGATAGCCTAACCGCTAGTTCTCCTGCCGACTCCACCTTTATCTCCTTTGTTATATATCCCAATAAAGAGAAGCGTAGCGTTGCCTCATTTTCGAGAAGCTGTAAGGAGAATCTTCCGTCAGCGTTTGTTGCGCTGCCGTTTTCTTGGCCTACTTCTCGAATTGTCACTCCGCTTAATGGCTGCCCCTGTTCATCGGTAACTCTTCCAGAAATGGTACGCTGTTGGATATCTGTGGGCGCTTCTGTGCTGAACGTTGTGGGTGAAGGTGTTTCCTTGCGCCTGCTCAAAATAATGTCTTTGCCTAAAATAGTATACGAGAGTTGGTATTTGTCGGCAATATCCTTCATTACCGTCTCTATGCTGGCCCCTTTGTAGGAAACGCTTATCCGTGTATCCGACGGGAGCATTGCTTCGTCGTAAAACACATTGTAGCCAGTCTGGCGGTGCAGCTCATTAAATAATTGCTCCACACGCGTGTTTTCCTTTTTTAGCACGAATGTCTGTCCAAACGTCATTGCGCCTACATGCAATGTGGAAACGATGAGCAATGGGATAGCTAAGCTCAATCTCATGAGAACTGAATATTTATGGGATGCCTTCATATTCCCGAACGGCCGCATCCCTAGGTTTTTTTTATACATTTGTGAATGATTGAATTAGAATTATGTCAGTAGTTATTTTTCAATCCCCTGTCGTGAAGACGGAACTCAGGGGCGTTGCACCGCTCCTGAGATTTTTTATTCTAAAGGTATATTATGGTTTCACGATGACCCTCCTTCCTTCAATTGCAAAATGAACGCTGCCTGTTAATTCAATACGTTTAAGCAACGCTTCTATCTCTTCAGATCGAGATATGGTGCCGGTAAACTGGCTATGCCCTATGTTCGTTTCATAGACCACTTCTACATCATACCACCTTGATACGCTTTCCATCACTTCTTTGATATCCGCCTTCCGGAAGGCAAAATTTCCGTCCTTCCAGGCCATAGCATAGATAGGGTCTACCTTTTTTATATCAAACTGGCCTGCCTGTGGGTTCAACACCGCCTGCTCGGAGGGCTTCAGCGTAACGCGCTGGCCATTATCTCCCATTCCTAGACGCACCTTGCCCTCTATCAACGTCGTTTTGATTGCGGTGCTGTAGGCGTGGACATTGAATTTCGTTCCTATTACCTCCAGTTGCTGTGTTCCGGTTCGCACGGTAAACGGCATCCGCTTGCCATTTATCTCCTGCCGTACTACCTCGAAGTAGCCTTCACCTTCCAGCTCTACATTTCGTTGATCCTGATTAAAACTTACCGGATATCTGAGTTTGCTTCCGGCGTTAAGCCACACACGCGTGCCGTCAGATAACGCCACCTGATATTGTCCTCCTTTCGGGGTCACCACGGTATTGTACACCGTTTTCTGGGCCAGTGCTTGTCCGTCGTGGTAGTTGTAGGTTATCATTCCATCATCGCCCTTGGTGATAGAAAATCCGTTCTGTACAATTACGGTGTCGCCGGATATCTTTTCTAGGTCAATTTCTGTTCCATCGTCGAGAATGATACGAGCACGGTCGCTGCCAGGCACGATACGCTGGACCAATTCGTTTTCAGTCGATTGCTTATGCCCTGTAGGAAGGATTAAATGCTTGTATAAAAGCGCAACAATAGCAAACAACAATACAGCCGCCGCAGCTGTTAACGGGCTTTTCCATCGCCAGTGTCGTGTAGCTGCCGATGCCGTTGAGGTATGTTTTTGCACACGCTCATCCCGGAAGATTTGGTTGAGGATTTCTGTTTTATGCGTATTGAGCGTTTCATTGGCGTCGACGTCGGGAAGGACGTCGTATATCTCTTCTAAAATTTCCCGAGCATCGGTTTCCCGCAAGAAATCCTTAAGTTCCTGCAACTCCTCTTCGCTGCAATTGCCTTCTTGAAAGAGAATAATTAATTCCTTTAACCGATGCTGTTTATTCATGTTAGAACGTGTTTGTCTATAAGTACACGCCTAACTCCGGAAAACGTACTAATTAAAAACGAAAGAAATTCAGAAAACCCACGAGGAAGAAAAGATTGCTCAATTTCAAGCGTATCAATTTGTTTGCATTAGCTATGTGATTGCGTACCGTATGCTTTGAAATGCCCACTTTTTTTGCTATTTCATGGTAGGTTTTATCTTCGAGCTTGTTCATCGTGTAGACGAGCCTCTGCTGTCTAGGCAACTCGTCAATTGCAGCCTGTATGAACGTGATCAGATCTCTGTTTTCCAAATCTCTTTGCTCTTCACCCGCTGCCTCATCCCATTGTTGAGCGAGGTATCCCTCGTATTTCTGCATACTTACTTTTCTCCGAAAATGTGATATGGCTAAACGCTTGGATACCGTGTATAGGTAAGGGTAGATTCCATCTGCACTGTCTAAACGTTCTTTATTCAAGAAAAGCTGTATAAATGACTCCTGAACAATTTCTTCCGCTAC
>CAZWPF010000067.1:13235-15609 GCA_964636205.1 uncultured Chitinophagaceae bacterium
AAAATTAGCCTCAAATTAAAGCTTTTAAAAATAGCTGCTGCAATTATAGCTGTTAAATTTATATAATTTTTCTTTGAAGTTATCGGAACGTACGATTTTCCTCACCTTTAAGGAGCTGCCCAAACCCGGTATTGCCCCTGCCACGGCGGCCGTTATGATGTTTCAGGGAGCGGACTTACTGGTCCGCCAAGGAAGGACCTAGAGGCGATACTACTGTGTACGCGTCAAAGAGCTAATTGATCTGTTGCTCGATACGCGACAGGAAATGGTCGATATCGAAAGGTTTGGCGATGAAACCTTGGCAGTCGCATTGGTTTTCCAATTGATCGAAATGCGCCGACATCATGATAATGGGGGGTATCGGCATCCGAGCGGCGCAACGTGTACATGGAACGCAAGGAAGCTTTTCGGTAATAAAGAGCGTTTGTGTGCGGTGCATCGGGGAGCGTCCAAAGGGCGTGTACCGCTGCGGTATGCGGGGGTTTTAATGGAAGTTCCCATCGCGATGGTTTTGCTCTCCAAAATATTGTCTAAAAAGGCCAATTGCTTGTCTAATATTTTTGCTGGCTCCATAAAGACAATTGTCATGTGCGCTACCTTGTTTATGGGAGCGGTAACCAAGTACTATTTATTCTTCGCAGTAATTGAAATCGCCACTACTAGTTTTGTCGTCGTATATGCTTGGAAATGGTTGAAACAAAAGGATACATTAGCCTAGCCTCTTGTTATGTAGCTTTTTTCTTATTCTGCTCAACGACTCCGGCTTCACGCCGATGTACGTTGCAATATCATATTGTGGAACTCTTTGAAATATGTCTGGCCGCGTTTCTAAAAGTTTCAGATACCGTTGTTCGGGTTTGTCGGTAATGTAAGAAGCCATTAAATTTTGCTGTTCAAGAAAAACAGCTTCCATGATTTGACGGGAAGTTTTTTCGAATCGAGGGAACCGTTTAAACAATTCCTGTGCTTTTTGTTCATCGCCAATAACTAATTCGGTGTGTTCCACACAGATTAAATTATGCGGTGAAGCGGCCTTTCCTTCAAAATTTTCCAGCGCAATGATCCATTGCTCTTCCGTGTAAAAATTGGTGGTTATATCATTTCCTTCCACCAATTTAAATTGCCGTACACAGCCCTTTAGCAAGAAGAACGTGTTCCTCGTGTATTGTCCTTCTCTCACCAAATAGTCGCCTTTGTTGAATTGTTTAATCGTCATACTATTAGTCAGCCCGTGTATTTCGTCCGCTGTAAGGTTGGTGATTTTTAAAAAATAGCGAATAAGTGGATGGTTCATTGTTGGTTCCGTCTGTTGAGCTGACACATATCCTATAAAGATACGCAACATAACTCATACAAAACCATTCACTGGCGCCTTCGGAGCTACATCTTTTCCTTTAATCCTGTCTTCCGGTCGCTTGCCTCAAAGGGTATATCGTTCGCATTATGTTTTGGTTCCTGTTCATCGGCTGAACAGTTAGTCTGGCATAATGGCCGTATATACTTGTGCCATAATTTGGCTGTCGTCCTTCCGCTTTGCAAGCCAATTCCGTTAAATTTATAAGTGCATTTCACTAGCGGTCCCCTACCAATATCAACTGGGCGAGCCGTGTTTTCGCCATTCTATGGCCCTCCATCGTAATGTGAATGGATATTTTAATTCAAGCTGAATGTTTGAAGACTCATCGCACCGGGTGCTGGCTAACTGGATTACGTTCAGCATTTTTTTTTGTTTAAATCGATAATAGGTGAAAAGCGCAACAATCCCCTGCTGCAACGCAAGCAGTCCAACCAGACCGAACTTTTCCAGTCCGAGAAGCTGACAGGTTGGATTATGCGTTTTGACCACCAATCTTTTTTATAATATCAGTGATCCACCACCTCACATCATGTCAATCCTTGGTATGGTCAAGCTATTTATCAGTATTTACTACAACACCATATTATCACTCGCTGAGCGCTAAACGTATATTTTTTGGAAGCATATGTATCGCATAAGCCCGCATAAAGCATATTAAGCAGCTCGGTTACTTAGGGTAGCTCGCAGGATGCTTTTTATATGAACTCGGGTCATACCCGGCTGGCTAAAAGGAGTGGGGGTATCGAATTACAAAATGTTAATAGTTATATTGGCCAGTGAATGTAAAAGTCCGATCGCACGTAGCAGATGGATGGATTGGAGCTTCCATTGACGTCGATGCTGCTAGGAAACCGAAATTGCTAACCATAAGACCGCTTCACCTCGAGAACAAAAAGAACCTTTTAAGTACTAACTGGATATTTCAGCTTTCTGTCGATATACCGCGTTAACTAGGCGATTTGGCTCAATATCGGCCGGCTTGATATGCAAATGCTTTGAATATGATTAAAATACGAT
>CAZWPF010000068.1:0-15434 GCA_964636205.1 uncultured Chitinophagaceae bacterium
ATCCCCCTCGCGCAGCTCACTCTTTCTGTTTCTCTTTCTGTTTCTCGCGCAGAGATCACTCTTTCTCTAACCCTCTCTTTCTCTTTCTGTTTTCTCCTTCTCCATTCCCTCTTTCTTCCTTATCGCCACTGTCAGTCTACTAATACACACCAATCTGTCTTGTTCGTCGCAAATTCGGATATCCCAGACATGAGTAGTGCTTCCCGTATGAAGCGCTCGGGCTGTCGCCACTACAACACCATCTCTTTTCGCCCGAAGGTGGTTACAATTCAACTCCATTCCCACACAAATCTCCTTCTCCCTATCTATCAACAGACTGGAAGCAACACTTCCAACTGTTTCGGCCAAAGCTGCAGAGGCGCCCCCATGCAACAAACCATATGGTTGTCGGGTTCTATCGTCAACCGGCATAGAAGCACTCAGATAATCCGAACCTATCCCTGTAAAACGAATCCCAATAGACTCTGCCATCGTCTGCCCTGATGCCCGATTCAATTCATCAAGCGTCTCCTCCGAATAAACAAATGTTCTCATAAAAAATAATAAATATCCAATATTATTGACTTATAAAAATGAATTATACTTATAAGTTGTTTTTTTATTTATTTTTGAGATGAACATATTTATCACTCACCTTTAAACGATTAAAAGTATGAAAAAGCTTTTAGTATTTGGGGCGGGAAAATCCTCTACATCACTCCTCCAATTTCTTTCTGAAAATGCGTTGAAATTTAAATGGACTGTGACCGTTGCCGATTACGATGAACTACATCTGATCGCCCAAACCCATCGCCTCCCCGGCATACAAACAAAGGTCATCGACATTCAAAACAACCGGCAGAGAAGGAGTGCGATAAAAAACAGTGATCTGGTAATATCCCTTTTGCCCCCGGGATTGCACTACCTGCCGGCAAAAGACTGCATACAGTACAAAAAACACCTGATAATACCATCCAATGCCACTGACGACTTGCGCGAACTGGACGCTGAAGCAAAGGCTGCTGAAGTTATGATCATGACAGAATTAGGACTCAAACAAGGTTTGGAGCATATGATTGCAGGTAAAATCATGAATTCCATCCGGCGAGTGGCAGGAGATGTACTTTCTTATAAAGTGTTTTCAGGTGGACTCATCGCGGAGGAATACATCAATCCACCATGGTGCCATAAAATTGTAGGGAATCCCCAACATCTTGTGTTGGCCGGTCGCAACGGCGCTCAATACATCGAAAACAACAGAAAAATCATAGTCCCCTATAAAGAATTATTCCGAAAAAGCGGACAAGTAACAATAAACGGATTGGGCAATCTGGGATATTATCCAAACGATGACGCTACCGAGTTTAAAGAGCTTTATGATATTCCGGAAGCTGATACCTTATCCAGAAATATACTAAGGAACCAGAATTTTATAAAAGGCTGGGGCAGTTTAATTCAACTCGGATTGACTACGCTCAACGACAAAATCGACACTACAAATCTGACGGTTCGTGACTGGATCAGAAGAAAATTAGCGTTCGACGGCCCTGATGGCGAACTCCCGCTACATATCGCCAAAGTATTAAGAGTCAAAATCGACAGTTTGGTGATGCGTATGCTTCAGACACTCGGTCTTTGGGAACGCAAACCACTGCCCCAAGGAATTTTTAGCAGCGCTTATATCCTGGAACAACTGGTAGGAGAGAAATTAGCAATGGATCCCTGGGAACAGGACTTATACATAATGCAACAGGAAATCGTCTATACCGGAAAAGAAAAATTATCACAAGTTACCAATACCCTTCTCCTCCGAGGTGAAAACAAAGATCACTCGGCACTGGCCAAATCATTCAGTCTCCCAATTGGCATCCTCGCCCAGTTAATCATGACAGACAGAATAAAACCAATACCGGGAATTCAAGTACCCACCTCTCCCAATATCTACCGACCGGTTCTGCGAAATCTAGAAAAACACGGAATTTCATTTGTCGAGCAAATTCACTGATGTCATTCATTATTTATTAAAACCTGAGACCTAAAAAAATACGAAAACTTGGTTAAGCATCTGTAAAGCAAAAAGCAGGAGACAGGTTTCTCATATCTTTATTGCTTACCTTTGCACAACTTAAAATAAAATCCCCATCATATGGCATCTCAAAAAATACAGGAATTGCTGGCCGATCAGGCGGCATATTATTTGGATCACAAATGCACGACTATTCCGGCATCGAGCCTGTACACTCCCAATGTTGACACTGTAGAGAACGTCTGGACTGCATCAAATAGGAATATACCTACCCTCCGCAGCATACAAACCATTCTGGGTCACGGCCGCCTTGCGAATACCGGCTATGTATCTATTCTTCCTGTGGATCAGGGCATTGAACACAGCGGTGGTGCTTCTTTCGCTCCAAATCCAATGTATTTTGATCCTGAGAATATTGTAAAATTGGCAATTGAAGGTGGATGTAATGCCGTTGCCTCTACTTACGGTGTTTTAGGTGCAGTTGCACGCAAATACGCGCATAAAATTCCGTTTATCGTTAAAATCAATCATAACGAATTCATTTCCTATCCAAACCGTTTCGACCAAATCATGTTCGGCACCATTAAAGATGCTTGGAACATGGGCGCTGTTGCAGTAGGTGCGACCATCTATTTCGGTTCTAATGAAAGCAGCCGCCAAATTCAAGAGGTTGCTAAAGCTTTCGAATACGCTCACGAATTAGGTATGGCAACCGTGCTTTGGTGTTACCTTCGTAACGGATCCTTTAAGAAAGATGGCGTGGATTACCACACTTCAGCCGACCTTACCGGCCAGGCTAACCACTTGGGTGTTACACTCCAGGCAGATATCATCAAGCAAAAATTACCTACCAACAACGGAGGGTATACTGCGCTGAACTTCGGAAAAACTCATAAGAAAGTTTATGAAGAACTGACTACAGATCACCCGATCGATCTCTGCCGCTACCAAGTAGCTAACTGCTATATGGGTAGAGTAGGTCTGATCAACTCCGGTGGTGAGTCAAAAGGTGCATCTGATCTGGCCGAAGCTGTAATGACTGCAGTTGTTAACAAGCGTGCAGGTGGTATGGGTCTTATCAGTGGAAGAAAGGCTTTCCAAAAACCAATGAACGAAGGTGTTCAACTGCTTCAGACAATCCAAGATGTTTATTTGGATGATAGCATTACTCTGGCCTAATCCAGTCAAGACTATATTACTAAAAAGAGACAGGCGCGCCTGTCTCTTTTTAGTTAATGCTTATCCATAAAACCTGATCAGTACCTGATTTTACCTTGAACCGCTCATCGATTCGCCGTCCTACAACCCATACGATTCGCTTATCGGACTCCAAAACCCAAAGCCGCTCCTTATCCTGAATCGACACTTTCTGGTCGATCAAAAACCGACTCAGCTTTTTCTTCTTCATACCCATTCCCAAAGGATAGAAATAATCTCCGGTGCGCCACCTCCGCAAAACAAGCGGGAACCGCAATGCAGCCGCATCCAAACACGCGATCTGGTTATTAGTGGGCAGTTCTGAAGGACGAGATCGGAGTGAAAACGTAAGGGTGCTGTCTGCAGTTTCTATTGTAGCAGGCAACTCATGAATTACAATCAAATCTGCAGATTCTGCCGAGATTCCAGTGATTACCAAAAAATCCCGGTTCTTTATTATCCTGTGCGTTGCCGAATAAACATATTTCCCTGTCCCGACATCCATCAGCTGAATAATATCAGAAACCTGTGCAGTTTTGAACCCAAATGGCGAGAACAACTCATAACATATTGTCGAAATCGGTTCCAGCTTCTTCAACTTCCGAATAGGAATGTAAATATCATTACCCCGGTACGAAAATAATTTCTTGACTATCATATTCAATCCTCGCCGATATATGATCTCTGCCTCTGCAATCCGCTGAGCTGTCTCATGTATTCTACGCGAGGCCTCAGGAAACCACTGTTCCATTACCGGCACAATATGATGCCTGATCTTATTTCGGGTATAGGCATCCGAAGCATTGGAAGCATCCTCTCTAAAAGGCACCCCGTTCTCCCCGACATACTCTGTAATCTGTGTTTTGTCAGCAAATAATAAGGGTCGTACCAATACACCGGCGCGCTCCGGAATACCATGCAATCCGGCGATCCCGCTTCCCTTCATCAAATGCATCAATACGGTCTCTACATTATCCCCCATATGGTGGGCAGTTGCAATTAAATCACAACCCTGCTCCTTACGAATACGCTCCAGCCATTCGTAACGCAGAATACGAGCAGTTTCCTGCACACCCTTTTTCATGGCCTCCATCTCCTGTCGGGTGTCAAACCGAACCGAGAAAAACGGAACACCTGCATGGGCTGCAAAATTAGCCACCACTTGCTCATCCGCATCCGATTCGCCCCCCCGAAGCATAAAATTGCAATGTCCAATTACTACAGGGATACCCGACTTGATAAATAAATCCGTCATTACCATCGAGTCGGAGCCTCCACTCACCGCGAGTAAGACTTTGCCCGAATAACCGACACCAACAATTTTTTCCCAATTATTTTTAAACGCTTCCTGCAATTTCATGCCTAATAAGCTAATTGTTCGTATGCACTCCTTAATTCGCTATAAGCATGATTATCTCCTGCTTGTTTCGCTTGCAACATGCCTTCTTCGTACACTGCCATAGCCGCTGCTTCATCTCCGGTACGCTCCAGTAATTTGCCCAAATGATAATAGGTAGCAATATATCCGGGATCAAAATTTCTGTTCTTCTCAAAGTAAATTCTGGCCTCTATATCAGCTCCAAGCTTCACATATTCCAGGGCAAGCGCGTGATTCAAAAAACAATCATCCGGGGATTGCTCTAAAAATGTTTTTAGCCTGTCTATCCTGTCCATACTAGTAGGGTATTGAGCGTAAAGATACGGACGCAGAATATTCCGAGGGGCTTAATTTGTCGCCCCAAATTTAAACCCAAACATTTATAACTATATTGTCACACTAAAACCGGTGAACAACCGTTATATACAAACGGATACTCCCCTGATGTCTGGAAACACAACTATATTATCAAAAGCCAATCTGGCGGTCTTTCTAGCCCTTTGCATGGTAGCAGGTTTTCTTTGCTCCCGGGTTGTTTTGTCCATCTCCATGATCCTTTTCGGTATAAATGCATTGAGAGGTGCCCCCCCTTCTACCTGGTTAAAACAACGTTGGTGGTTGCTCGGACTGCTCTGGATCGCAGGTTATGTGATATCGTGGTTTTGGAGTGAGAACGTAAATTATTGGCAAGATAGGGTACAAACCAAGCTCCCCTTTCTATTACTGCCGTTATCGTTTTCTTTGTTGCCGGCTTTTACAACTCGCCAGTTAAAACAATATACGATTGGTCTGTGCGTACTCATGATCTTGGGCATTGGTTACAGCCTTAGCTTTCTTGTTATAGACCCGCAACGGTATATTGAAGGTTATATACAATCGCATGTACTCCCTACACCGGCCATTGGAGATCATATTCGGTTTAGCATGGCAGTAGCTTTAAGTACCGCATGGTGTTTGTATATGCTACCGCAGTTAAGAGAGCGTTTGATTCGTGCGTTTATAGTGATCAGTATTCTTATATTTTCCGTTTACCTGCATATTCTTGCAGCTAAAACCGGTCTGGTAGCCTTTTATATTCTTATGCTGGCCTGGGCATTTTATCAGGCTTCACGCAAGAATCGCTTACTTGGCGCTACAACTATTTGTCTGATCATTCTTTCAGGGATCCTGGCAATTAAGTTCATTCCTACGCTCAACTATCGATTTGGTTATACTTTGTATTCCTATCAACAATATATCTCCGGCAATATTTCCGGGGACTATAGCGATGTCGGCAGGGTAATTTCTTATAAATTGGGCTTACAATTAATTCAAGATCATCCTGTAACCGGGGTAGGTGTTGGAGATATCTGGTCGGAAATGAACCGATTGTACGAGCAGGATTATCCCCATATCCCGCCAACCCAACGTTTGATACCTCATAATCAGTTTCTCACCACCGCGGTTGGTGCCGGTATCGTAAATCTAATTCTTTTTCTCTGGTGGTTTATTGCTCCACTCACGAAAATCAAAAGAAATCGAGCAGGATTTTACTTCTTTACAACCTGGCTCATGTTGCTTTTCTTTTTGATGACCGACGCTTCTTTGGAAGTACAATTCGGGGTATTCGTATTTTTGTACTTCCTACTATGGCAATGGCATGCACTGCGATCGCCGAAAAACGCTTAAAACATTAGGAATGAAAAGCAACCAAGTTCCCGAAGATCAACTCCCCGAATACATTAAACAACATTATCACGGCAAAACAGTAACCGACTCCCGATCTCCGGCGGGAAACTGGCTCCAATTTACCCTTGAACATATCGAGCGTGGAAAATCTATAATCACACTTTTTGTACGTCCGGAAATGACCAACCCGTACCGTCATATTCATGGCGGCATGATGAGTCTGGTTATCGACGAAGCCATTGGCTGGGCGGTGGTCAGCCTTAACACTGAGAATCATTATACCACACTGAATCTCAACGTAGACTTCCTCTATGCAATAAAAGAAGGCGAACGATTAAGAGCCAAAGCAGAGGTCATTCGTGTCGGAAAAAAAATTATCCACGTCGAATGCCATGTGTACAATATGGACGAACAACTATTGGCAAAAGCTACCAGCAACCTGGTAGTTACAGGCATGAGACCGGTCGACGGTGAAGCCAAAATCGCTTATTAATCTTTATCTGGAAAGGCTATTCGGCAGGATAACTAACTAATTGCGTAATTTCACGCCCTGAAAAGGTAATTTTAGTAACCATGTTGAACGGGAAGAAAATTGTTGTGGTATTGCCTGCCTATAAAGCAGCCTTAACATTAGAACGAACCTATAGTGAAATCCCGTTTGATATTGTCGATGAGGTGGTGCTCGTCGATGATAAAAGTCCTGACAATACTATCGAAGTAGCCAAACAACTGGGTATCCGGCATATTGTGGTACACGAGCGCAATAAGGGATATGGAGGCAACCAAAAAAGTTGTTACAAAAAGGCTTTAGAACTGGGAGCTGACATTGTAATCATGCTTCATCCCGACTATCAATATACACCCAAATTATTGCCTGCGATGTCTTCGATTATCGCCAACGATGTTTTCCCGGTAGTTTTTGCTTCCAGGATTCTCGGTAAAGGAGCGTTGGAAGGAGGAATGCCCATTTACAAATATATTGCGAACCGGATCCTAACCATGTTTGAAAATATTATGTTAGGAGAAAAACTAAGTGAATACCATACCGGTTATAGAGCTTTTTCAGCAGAAGTATTACGTGCTATAGATTTATCTGCAAATAGCGACGATTTTGTTTTCGATAATGAAATGGCTTCCCAGATAGTAATGAAGGGTTTTAAAATTGGCGAAGTCACTTGTCCTACCAAATACTTTAAAGAAGCGTCCAGCATCAATTTCAAAAGAAGCGTCAAATACGGATTTGGCGTACTGAGGGTGTCTTTCACCCACCGTCTCCATAAGTGGGGCGTTCTTCGGAGCAAATTATACCGATAATTTTAACTTCCGTTTTCTCTATTAATCTGTTTACCTGATCACGATAAATATCAAAATAGAAAGGCTGCCCTCGGGCAGCCTTTCTATTTTGATTAAGACTCTTAAACAGTCTGATTATTTAGAAACATTCAGTTTACCTGATACTGTTTCTTGACCCATAGTCACTTGATACAGATACAGACCAGGAGCCAGTGTATTTGTATTCAATTGAATTTGGTTGTCGCCTTTATTCATTTTAACTTTTTCTTCAGCAATTACCAAACGACCTGCGAGATCGAAAATTTTCACTGAAACGTTTTGGTTGTAAGCCAAGCTAATAGCAAAAGTTACATTGTCTTTGACAGGATTCGGGAAAACCAAATTAACTGCAGAAGAATTGGTAGTTGTAGAAGTGAATTCCATAACACTTATACCGCCACCACCGTCATTAACACCAGCGATGTTAACTTGGTTGCAATCAGCGTAAACACTATCGATTACGATTGAATCGGTAGCATTTTGCATCAAACCATAAACACAATAGTTGGTCGGACCGTTTTGATTAGCAGTGTTCAAAGTCAGACCTTTAGTAATCATGATGGTATCATTGACACCTTTTGTAAAACCAGTCAGTACGAAGTAAATGTTAGTGTTGTTAGGATCGCTGGTTACGTCTCTGTACAAAAGTGAATCGGTCGGCTTAATATCATCCGGCCCAAGATTAGTAATTACAACTTCCTGCGAAAACGCATCACCCACATTGATAGTGTAGTTTTCCGGTGGTGAAACAACGTTGAAATTCAAACGTATTGTCCGTTGTGCGAATGCTGCTGACACCATCACCAACATTCCCATTAATAAGTAAACCTTTTTCATGTTGCGAATATCATTTAGGGCACTAAAATACACAAGAAAAATTAAAGAAAGCAATAGCTACCCAACCTTTTTATAAAAATAAAAGTCAATCCAAGAAAAAAGTCACGCAACTAATTCCTAAGAACCACTTTGCAATTTGGGATTTTCTATATGTCTCCGATTATCCCGGCTATTTTTTTTCTCAAAGTTCTTTTGCAAAGACTCATTTAGATCGATGCCGGTTTGGTTAGCCAAACAGAGTAAAACCCAGAGCACATCGGCCATCTCATCACCCAAATCATATTCCTTATCACTTTCCTTTGACGACTGCTCCCCGAACTTCCGCACCATAACTCTAGACAATTCCCCTACCTCCTCCATTAATATCCCCAGATTGGTCAGTTCAGAAAAATACCTCACCCCTTTCTCCTTTATCCATTCATCTACCAACTGCTGCGCCTCTTTTATTGTAATATTCCGACTCATTTGTTCGTTTTCACAAAATAACGGAACTTACCGGGCATTTGCCAAAGCGGGTAGACCTTATACCCTCATTAAATTATTAACAGGATAAGAACAGGATTACACAGGTATCTAATTTTGAATATTTTGGAAAAACAGACAAAAGACATCGAGGCAGTACATCAACTCAACAAACACTTTGATGCCATTCGGCAATCAATCGCTCAGGTTATCATTGGACAAAAAGATGTCGTAGATCAGTTAATCATTTCCATTTTATGCAATGGACATAGTTTATTAGTGGGTGTACCGGGATTAGCGAAAACTTTGCTGGTAAAAACTGTAGCAGAGGTGTTGGATCTCAGCTTCAAACGAATCCAGTTCACGCCCGACCTAATGCCCAGTGATATTGTAGGAGCAGAAATCATGAATGAACAAAGACAGTTTCATTTTGTCAAAGGCCCCGTATTTGCCAATATCATACTAGCGGATGAAATTAACCGGACGCCACCTAAAACTCAGGCCGCGCTCCTGGAAGCGATGCAAGAACGCAATGTGACCGCAGCCGGAGTAGTATACCCGCTGCCTGCTCCTTTCTTTGTCTTAGCTACTCAAAATCCCATCGAGCAAGAAGGAACCTACCCTCTTCCTGAAGCTCAGCTCGATCGTTTTATGTTTCAAATAAATCTGGACTATCCGGGTTTTGAAGAAGAAGTGGAAATTGTTCGTAATACTACCGGCGCACAACAATACAATTTACCAAAAATCATGGACGCAGCTACCATTCTGGAATATCAATCCTTGGTGAGGAGAGTGCCGGTGCCTCAAAATGTGTTGGAATACGCAGTTCGATTGGTTCAAAAAACCCGTCCCGGTTCCGAAAACGCCCCCGAGATCACCAAACAGTATGTTGCCTACGGAGCCGGACCCAGAGCATCCCAATATTTGGTACTAGGTGCAAAATGTCATGCGCTGCTCCACGGAAAATATTCTCCGGACATCGAAGACATCCAGGCAATGGCGCTGGCGGTACTTAGACATAGAGTGGTTCGCAACTATAAAGCGGAAGCAGCTGGTGTTACACAAGAATCATTGATCAGGCAACTGCTCTAATCACTAAAAATCAATACCACAATCTAGCCTCTACTTTTTTCAGATAGAGCAGACCGGCTCTGCGCAATGGTCTACGTGGAAAAGAAAAGACTTTGAAGCCTTTGAAATAATTTTTAACACACCCACTAAAATCCCATTTCGATGATTTCAAATAGAATAAAGACCACAAAAAGAAGCTGCTGAAAAAATAACGAACCGGTAAATAAGTCCATACCACTCTCGCTTTGTTCAACCACATCATGGTCAGTTTTTCCCGATGAGGCAGGCGCCCCAATGGAGATTCCTTATGTAATACCTTTACACTATTGTCGTATGCAAGTGAGTAGCCCGCGTCGATCACCCGGTAACTCAAATCGTATTCCTCCATGCCGTAGAAGAAATCCTCGGGGTATAATCCGGTCTTCTCAAACAGTTCGCTTTTCATCAGATGAGCAGCTCCCGTGAAATAATAGGTCAGAAACCAATCGCGCCCCTCATACTTCCGAATATTCTTATGGGGAAAGGCATTCACCTGGCGAGCACCGGTATCGTAATAAAAGATATCGAGCGTAATGATCGCAGTATTATTGCTCACAAAATGAGGCTTGTCAAATAAACCAACTATGGTCTGAATAGCCGTATCGCGCGCGAATACCACATCATCATCCAATACCAGCAGATATTTGCCTTTAGCACGCTCAATTAAATAATTTCGACCGCGAGCCACACCCAGATTCTCTGTATGATGGGTATATTTAACCGGTAAGGAAGGATGTAGTTGAATAAATTCTTCGACCTCCGAATAGTCATCCGTAGATGCATTATTCAACAATAAAATTTCCAGAACATGAGATTGGATATCCTTTTGACCGGCCAGGTTTTTAAGCAACTCAAGGGTGTCGGCTACCCGGTTAAAGGTGACTACCAATATGCTAAGGTCTTTCATGTATCTCGCAAAATACAAAAATAACCATTCCTCATTAAGACCGTTCTGAAGGGGAGCCGTTTATTTATTCATCCAAATCTATTTACTATATTTAACCCAAATGGGAGAGAAAGGCAATATTTTGACGCTGACACCCCATAAGATACTTCCCGCAATAAACGGAGCTAGTCTTGGGATAACCTCCATGCATGAGTATCTGGGCAGATTATGTCAGGATCACCTCATCGGCACTGTCAATAACGGTGACGACAGTCAGTTTGCTTTTCAATTACACAGGATTTACCCTGCACACTCACTCAGACATCTCCCACTTTATCAAATAAAAAGAATAGTTGGGATCGCTCGACGATACGATGTAAAATATATTTATTGCGACCATCCCTATATGGCTGCATCGGCTTTGTATCTATCCAAGAAATTAAAAATCCCTTGGTTTCTAAGAGCCCATTGTATCGAATCCGAACGCTACCGTACACTGGGAAACAAATGGTGGAGATTTTTAAAAATGTACGAAGGATTTGCCATGCGAAATGCAAAGGGAGTTTTATTTGTCACTCCGCAAGACAAACGCTGGGCAATAGTAAATTATAACCTACCAGAACATGTCTGCCATGTAATACCCTACGGAACAGCTTTGAATGAAATCCCGGAAGAATGTCCATTGGCAAGAGATTATTTAGCAAGACAATATCGTCTGGATCCGGGAAAGAAATGGATTTATTTCTTAGGCGCTATGAATTATCTGCCCAATATCGAAGCAGTAGAAAATATTCTCAGCGAAATAGTCCCTCGACTTGAAACCTTGTGCAAAGACAAATACCAGATCCTGATTGCAGGAAAAGGCTTACCCGAACAACTGCAACAATCCATCGCCGTCACCAGTAATGTAAATTATCTGGGATTCCTTCCTGAGGTTGACTCCTTTATCAAAGCTTGCGATATTATGATCAATCCAATGCTCGAGGGTGGTGGCATCAAAACTAAGGCTGTTGAAGCTTTAGGTTACAATAAAACCGTAATTAGCACACGATATGGGGCGGCAGGCATTATTCCCGAATACTGTGGCGATAAACTAGTGATCTGTGATGATACCAACTGGAACCAGTTTGCCCATCGTTTGGCAACCAGTATGAAAACCCCATCTGGAAATATTCCGGAAATGTTTTATGATCATTATTACTGGGGAAAAATTGCAGAGCGGGTATTGAATATTATGTATCATTCCGCCACTCAATTACCGGCAAAGGCATAATGGACTAAGTTTGCCCCCATTTGCAGCGCCCGCATATGAACCGAAACCGGATTATTATGCACCTCCGGATCTTCCCAACCATCTCCCAAATCGGTTTCTGTAGTGTAAAAACACACTATTCTACCATTGAGAATGATACCATAACCTCGAGGAGGTTTATTGTCGTGCTCATGGATCTTCGGTAGTCCATTCGGAAATGAAAAGGGTTGCTTATAAATCGTATGCGAAAACGGTATTTCTACAAACTCTAAATCGGGAAACACCTGCTTCATCGCCGGCCGCACATATTCATCCAATCCGTAGTTATCATCAATATGCAGAAAACCTCCGCCTTCCAAATAAGTCCGCAAATTCTCTGCCTCCGCTGTAGTCAATGTCCACCTTCCATGTCCGGTCAAGTGCACAAAAGGATAATTAAACAGTTCCCGACTGCCGAGTTCCACTTGCGCTTCTTCTTGCGCAAGTCGCATTTGAAGTTGGCGGTTGCAAAATGTTGCCAGATTCTTTAATGCAGTAGGGTTTGCATACCAATCTCCTCCACCCCCATATACTGCCAAGGCCAACTTCAAAGTCTGCGCCCTTATAGCACCTGCAGACAATAACATTAAGGACAATAACAGAGTCAGCTTACGAATATTCATTTCGAATTAATCAGATTAAAAAATGCGCACACTGCGACAGCAGCGGTCTCGGTTCGCAACCGGTTATCACCCAATACCAAGGTCTCAAACTCATTCGCCATGCAAAGCTCCACCTCTGCCTCAGTAAAATCCCCCTCAGGACCTATCATAATCAAGGTATCCCGATTGGGCTTTAAACTTATGGAAATGGGAGCCCGTGGAAGGTCGGGTAAACAATGCGCCACTAATTTTTGCTCCACCGGATCAAAGCGCTTGACCAGATCCTCGATGGTCATGAGTTCCGTCAGTTCAGGTAAATAGCATTGCTGTGATTGGATCATCGCAGCTATAAGAATATTTTGCCAGCGATCATACCTGATCTTTTCTCGGATCGTTCGCGTACTGGCTAAGGGGATGATCGTATGCACCCCCAGCTCTGTAATCTTTTCCAATAACCATTCATTGCGACCTGAATGCCGGGTAAAAGCGACAGCTAAATGCAGCTTGGGCGCGGATGGAGAATGATGTGTCAAATCCAGTATTTCCACCTGACATTGCCGCTTATCCGCCCGACGAATGATGGCATGCGCACTTCGACCTAAACCATCTGTAAGCTGCAATTCGTCACCCGGCTGCATTCTTAGCACCTGAACAATATGCCGGGAGCTTGCTTCAGCTAATGATAACAAGCCGGTAGCTGTCAATGGTTCGGGATGATAAAATGTCGATAACAAAACTACTTATTTGGAGACAGCACAAGATACATCATCCCCCGCTATTTGAGCGGAACATCTAACGCAATACCATCTGCTTTTCAGCAATTAAACGACGGAGATTGATCAATCCGTAACGCATTCTTCCCAATGCAGTATTGATGCTGACATTAGTTAGGCGGGAAATTTCCTTGAAACTCAAATTCCCATACATCCTCAATACGATCACCTCACGTTGTTCCTCAGGTAAAGTCGCAATCAATTCGCGTACTCGAGTATGAGTTTGACGACGCTCCAATGCTGCCTCCGGACTTTCATGAGCATAGGAAATTAAAGCTGCTATGTCCCTGCCATCCGGCAACGTTATGGCGACATGCTGGCGCACTCTGCGGAAATAATCCATACAAAGGTTATGCGCCACCCTTATAGCCCAAGGTAGAAATTTCCCCTGCTCACTATAACGCCCCTCTCGCATCGTTCGGATTATCTTAAGAAATGTCTCCTGAAACAAATCTTCCGCCAAATAACGATCACGTACCAACATAAAAATGGCAGTGTAAATCCTATCCTTATGGCGTAATATCAACGTTTGTAAAGCGTCCTCCCTTCCTTCAAGGAAAAAATGGATCAACTTAGCGTCAGAATGTTCGTTGAGTGATTGCATACACTGCTACCTTTAAAAATCAAAAATTATCCCGTCGAAAAATCAACGTATGAATTAAAAGGTAGAGTTATATTCGTATAGTCAATCAATTTTAGGTTAAGCAATCTTACAGGTCAGCACAAAAAAGCTATTTTTTATCAGTAGTCCAAGTAAACAAATAAATATTTTATTGATTAACGCTTCCTTAACTGCCTGCTTTTTAAAAGACATAACTATTGCAAAAAAGGTTAGGCAGATTTCAAAGATATTTTATTATAAACAGTTATCCATTGATTTGACAAACTCTAAATATTGCTCCAATATAAAAAGCCTGCTGCATTCGCAACAGGCTTTTAAATTTCTAAAACTTAATTTTTCTAGAATTGTTTGGTAAAAGGAGCAGTGTATGATTTATCACCAGTACTCTTCACCACCATCATGTACTGACCGGCTGGCAAGCCACTCAAAGGACAATATACCACCGCATCCGGTTGATTATCCACTGTCTTTACCTTACGGCCGGTCATATCATAGATCTCAACTCCCAGCACCGGTGCATTGTTCTCCAATTGTACTAAAATAAACTCCGCAGCAGGATTAGGATACAACTTCAGATTCACCTCCATCGTTGAAGATTCCATCTCCGGTACTGCCAGCCCATTCTTAGTCAAACCGATATACTGATTGATCTTAGGATTATGAATCACAGTCTGAGAGCCCGCCTTATCAGGCCAGTCGATACGCACAGAATCCACAACCGTGTTGCTACCCAAACCAAATATCATCTTAAACGGCTGCTGACCGCCATTATTACCTCTACCGGCATATACCTCACGCATGCGCTTCACGCCCTGACTCCATACATGGATTCTGGCACCAATGGCACTCTTGTTTACTCCCGCAGGAGCGTGCAGGTATACGCCGATCCAGTTGTTGTCCTGGCCAATCTTGTTCTCAATCAAATGCAGGCCACGTGGCTGACCATTGCGGCAGAAGATAATATCATCATCCCCGTCATTGTCATAGTCGACAGCTTCCAGCAAGTGCAAATCCTTGGTTTCCGTGCGGATCAGACCTAAATCTCCAATGATATCTGTCAACTTACCATCGTTGCCCTGACGGAACAAAAACAAACGATCTGTATTCGGCATATAGTGACCTTGAACAGTGGCCAGATCCATCAAACCATCATTGTCAAAATCCAACCAGGAACCATCATAGTCGCCATTGTGCGAAGAGAAGGGTTGTTTCTTAACTACCAGACTTCTATCAGGAGTCAGACTATAACCATTCGCAGCGCCGCCATTTAC
>CAZWPF010000069.1:0-15223 GCA_964636205.1 uncultured Chitinophagaceae bacterium
CTTCTTACCCGAATACGCCGGATTGTCGACCCAAACGCTGATGGTTGTAGTTTCATCAAAGGGATTGGGATGATTTTGTATCAAGCCAAGAGCCGCATCCTGCGACTTAATTTCAGGCACACTTAACCTGATTACTTTCTCATCCGAAAATAAGCTTTCCACTGCCTGATTATCCACAGAGGCAACACTCACGATGTAATTTTTCTCTATGGGCAGCTCCAATGTATAAGTATTAGTTCCTGTGAACCGATATACTGTGTCCCAGTCGTTGGAATTCGTGCGGACTCCAATTCGATATTGAGGTGCCTGATATCTACTGTCAATCTCTACCACCATCCTTGCCTGATTGTCCTGGGACAGCGTGAATTCGGGGGTAGTCGGACCAACTGCAATTAAGGCCGCAGCTACTCCATTGATCAATGCATTTCTGGCCAGATAATTGAAATCAACATAGTACTCGTCGATCACACCATCATTATTAATGTCTTTACCTATAACATCGCCTGATGTATGCTGCCGATCCAAATACCCTGTCCGCGGGTTCCCATCACCATGCTCGTTGGCCGCGGTAAAACGCATCGAAGTGTAGCCCTTTTCTCTAAAAGGAATATGATCCCCGCTCCGTCCGGTACGATCTTCCCCGCCCATAATTGTGAGCGTCATTGGAACCAGAGTCTGACCTAGTAAGCGCTGTTTGTACTGAAGTTTGATATACCTCACCAATCCTTTATGTGGTGAATTAAAACTACCTGCAGAAAATAACCTTACCTGCGTGCTGTCAATTTGATTTACACCATTACAACCGGGATCAGAAGAGGTTCTTCCGCAGATGACGCTTCCCACCACATCATTGTTTAAAACGGCTTTGATAGGAATATCATTCTGTTCTGCAAAATTGGCAAAAGCCTTCGCCCCGAGCAGACCTTGTTCCTCAGCCGTAGTCAGCAAAAATACCATGGTATGTCGAAGTTGCAACTGACTCAACGACCGGGCCAGTTCCATCACCAATACAGTTCCGGAACCATTATCCCCCGCACCGGGTGCAGCGCAAGCGGTATCACAAAGCGATTCGCACCGACTATCCATATGGGCTTCAATAATGATAATTCCCTTTGCCGAGGTATCCACCCCGGGTAAGACGGCGAAGACATTAGCATGTCGCTCTATATCACATATCGATTGATCAAACCATAAATATGCCGGTATCAGTCGACTTTTAGGTCTGGATCCGATCGAAGCAAACTCATTATATATCCACCTACGAGCCGCGCCAATCCCTTTCACCGACGACATAGTGTCAGAACCCGAATTCCGATTCTCAAAACCACTCAACTTCGACAAATAATATTTCAGCGAATCAGCAGAAACATTACGGAGTAAAATCCTCCTGATCACGTCCGCATCAGAAATACCATTAAATTCAATATAGTCACTAGGATCATACTGACCTTTTAATATCGATAATACCTCCGGACTGGTGTGGATATTGGTTTGCGCAGATAAAAGCGGCAGATTGAAGAAAAAAACTACAACAAACCAACTGAATAACGATCTCATATATCTAATTGTTTCGATACCGCTCAAGATATGAATTTATCATATAATGACAATGAGCAACCCGACAGAATAATCGATTGCTGACATTTTGACAAGCAATGATGGAAGAGGTACGAGTTTTGATCTTATCGAATGGGAATATAGGAATGCGATAAATACGATTGCATTCCCAACTTGAACAACCCTAAAAACGCAATAGATATGCAGGAAAAAGGAACTATCTCCATCCATACGGAGAATATCTTTCCGATCATTAAAAAGTTTTTGTACTCAGACAATGAGATCTTTCTCAGAGAGTTGGTATCAAATGCGGTAGATGCCACTCAAAAGCTGAAGCGTCTGTCTTCTCTGGGTCAGTTTAATGGAGAATTAGGTCAGCTTCAGGTTTCTGTCTCCGTTGATGAGCAAAATAAAACCATTACCATTTCTGACCGGGGGATTGGTATGACTGCGGAAGAGATTAAAAAATACATCAATCAGATTGCGTTTTCCGGTGCCAGCGAATTCGTGGAAAAATTTAAAGAAGCCAAGGACGCCAACGAACTGATTGGGAAATTCGGTCTGGGCTTTTACTCTGCCTTTATGGTTGCAGAAAAAGTCGAAATTCAAACCCTCTCTTATCAAGATGGAGCCACCCCGGCCCGCTGGATTTGCGATGGTAGCACCGAATTTGAAATCTCAGAAGGCAACCGCACCGATAGAGGCACAGATATCATTTTGTATATAAATGAAGATTCCAAAGAGTTCCTGGACAACTTCCGCTTAGAGGAAATTCTAAAAAAATATTGTCGTTTCTTACCCGTACCTATTCGCTTTGGTACCCGAACCGAAAGTGTTCCAGATGGGGAAGACGCCGACGGCAAGCCGAAATACAAGGATGTTGAGGTGGACAATATCATCAACAACACACAACCTATTTGGACAAAGCCGCCGTCTGAACTGAATGATGAGGACTATCTGGATTTCTATAAGGAATTATACCCATTTACTGAAGATCCGTTGTTCTGGATCCATCTGAATGTAGACTATCCGTTTAATCTCACCGGCATCCTGTATTTTCCGAAAATCAAGTCCGACTTCGATCTGCAGAAAAACAAGATCAAATTATTCTCCAGACAGGTATTTATCACCGATGAGGTCAAAGATATCGTTCCGGAATACCTGATGTTGTTGCATGGGGTTATCGACTCACCGGACATTCCGCTCAATGTGTCCAGAAGTTTCTTACAGGCTGATAGCAACGTCAAAAAAATCAACAACCATATTTCTAAGAAAGTTGCCGATAAACTGAGCGAATTATTTAAAAAAGATCGCAAGGCTTTCGAGGAGAAATGGCAGGACATCGGTCTGTTCGTCAAATACGGTATGATCAGCGACGAGAAATTTTACGACAGAGCCAAAGATTTCGCTTTGCTGACCAACACCAAAAATGAGTTTGCCACTTTAGCCGAATACCGTGAGAAGGTAAAACCATTCCAGGAAGATAAAAATGGAAAGTTGGTTTATCTCTATGCCAACGAGCCTTCCAGACAAGATACTTATATACAGGCCGCCAATGCCAAGAACTATGATGTGTTGGTGATGGATTCTCCAATTGACAACCATTTCATCAGTCAACTGGAATATAAACTGGAGCAAACCGCCCTCAAACGGGTAGATTCTGATGTAATCGAAAAATTGATCGAGAAAGATGAAAATCCGGAGCAAAAGCTAGATGAAACACAGGCAAATTCTGTAAAAACTTTGTTCGAGCAAGCCATCCAGAAACCCAATATGTCGGTCAAAATTGAATACCTCAGTCCGGAATCTCTGCCCGTTACGGTTACTATGGATGAGTTCACAAGAAGAATGAAAGACATGGCCAAAATGGGTGGTGGAATGAACTTCTATGGTTCCATGCCCGATCAGTTTAAGGTTACTGTCAACGGCAACCATCCATTGATCAGTAAAATGTTAGAAACCGATGACGAACAAACCAAGTCCCAAATTGCCCGCCAGGCTTTTGATCTGGCGTTGATCGCACAGGGATTGCTCACCGGGGCTGAACTGACTGAGTTTGTGCAAAGGAGTGTAAAGTTGATCGGTCAAAACTAAATTCCCGTTTCAATGGAATATTGTTCAGTCCGTTTGATGAGTTAGTTTTCGCAATTCTTCTTTAGACCGATCATAAACGAACAGATCAAATAAATCAACAAAGTTTTCAGGGTCTGAGACATTCGGATATGCCCATTTGGCAAATTCTAAACGGGTGGTCTCAGACCCTAAACCTTTTAATAATGTTTTTAATTGCGCGGTAGTTAGAGATTTTTCTGTTAATCCATCCCGAAGAAAAGCCATCTTATCTTCGTCGCTGATAATCGATGAAATTTCCTGTTCCAGTTCCTTAAGTTGTGCTTCCTTCAGATTCGACCGTACCACCCTATCCGATGATTGCTTCGGAGTCGCCTTAGGTGTAGTCACATCGAATAATGGATCCCAATAACTGCCATCCTCAGCAATCTCCCTAGAATAAACTTTAATTCTTCCCGTTTGCCGTTCGACGATACAATAGGTCACCTCTCCCGAACGTACTTTTAGTCGTCCCGAAAACATCAATTTCGCTTGCCCACCACCGTCTTTGTATTCTCTAAATTCGTAAACATCGACAGTATGCCTTTTTGGTGGTAAATCACCAACGGTGAGACTAGTGGCCACTTTCGGAAAACGCTTCTCATTGACAGCAATAGTTAATGGATGTTGATCATCAAACCGAACCCGCAATATTCCCGGTTCCCGCTGTGCTAATAAACTAGAACATTGAAAAACGAACAGTAAAAAATACCATAAATGCTTCATAAACGAATGCTGATTTATTCTATACCCTCAAACGAGCCGACTATAGAATAAATTTACGAAGATTTCAGCTTATGGGAGTCAGCAAGGCGCAAAGGATACCGGCTGAGACAGCAGCATTGAGTGATTCTGCCCCACCCCTGCGTGGTATCAGCACCCGATGCGTCGCCATCGTGATCAGTCTGTCGGATAGTCCCTTGGACTCGTTCCCGATTAAGAGCACCGCCGCATCCAGTCGCGGCAAATCATACACGGTGTTCCCTTTTAGCGAAGCTGCCAGTATCGGAATTTTCACTTTAGAAAGAAACTCCGGTAGGTCGGTCTTATGAATCTGTACCCTTAAATGTCCGCCCATGCCTGACTGCACCACTTTAGGATTAAAGGCATCTGCGGTATCGGCAGAACACACTACATGCTTGATATCGAACCAATCTGCGATTCGGATTATCGTCCCCAGATTGCCCGGATCCTGGATCGTTTCCAAGGCCAAACACCATTCATCCAGGGGAATTTCTTTGGGAGGATTTGGTAGCGGGGCTACCAATAACACCGCATTTGCGGTCTTCAGACCGGATACCGCTGCGAGCTCATGTGATTTTACAGGAATCTTCAATGCCTCGGGGTGTCGGTCGGTATATTCAGCATTTGACTTCAGCCATTCTTCGGTAGCAACGATCATTTCAACTGGTTCGGGTGCAGATAACCATTCTCTCACCAATTTATCACCCTCTACCAAATAGGCATTATTTTCCTTCCTGTATTTTTGCTCTGCTAAAGAACGGATATATTTGACTTGGGATTTCGACAACATCCCTACAAAACTATATAATTGGCTGCAACCTCCTATCCATATTCCTTAAAAACCCTTCCGGCTTTAGCCGGTATGGTAGTGATTCTGTGGTCACTGGGTGTTTTTTCCGGCTGTAAACCGGCAAAACATCTGCAAGAAGACGAATATCTGCTCAAAAAGAATAAGGTGGAACTTAAATCCAACCAAAGCATTACCCGCAAAGGTGCGCTGAAAGACCAGTTGAATTCATTGATCGTACAACAACCGAATTCTTATTGGTTTGGATTTATTCCTGTTCGGACTTGGTCTTACAACCGACACTATGATCGTTATCGAAGGGAGGACTCGCTGGCGGATGAGCCCAAAAAGAGGTTTTCTGAGGCACCGGTCATTTACGATAGCGCCCTCCAAATTCAGTCGGCCAACTATATGAAAGCCCATTTGTTTAATCGGGGTTATTTCTACGCAGAAGTAAAAGACACTGTAAAATTTAAACGAAAGAAGGCTTTTGTAACCTATTCGGTAGAAACTCATACCAATTATCTGATAAACGATGTCAGTCGGGATGTCGACAATCGCTGGGTAGATACTGCGATTGCAGATGCCATGAAATATACCATTCTGAGGAAAGGTCGGGAATTCAGATACGAATTATTGGAAGAGGAAAGAAGTCGTATAACCAGCTTTATGCGCAACCGTGGGTATTATAAGTTCTCTCAAGACAATGTCAGCTTTATCATAGATACCCTTAATAAGGGGTACTTCAGAGACCTGGCCAATCCCTTCGAGAGTGCTATTAATATTATCACCCTGCAACGACAGCAGAAAAAACCGACCTTGGATATCAGCGTAACGATCCGGACCGAGGACTTCGATGCCTATCGCCAATTTCTCATTGGGAAGGTGCATGTATTCCCTGATTTTGTGGGCAGGGATGATATAAATGACAGCTCAATGATAGAAAAGGAATTGGGTGGTGTTCGTTTTCGTTACCATAAATATTATGTACGTGAGCCGGTTTTATTAAAGCATATTTATCTGGTAGAAGGAAAACTATTCAGCCAGGATCTTTACGATCAAACCATCACCAAGTTGAACGAACTGGGGTTGTTTCAGTATGTGCGCATCTATCTTGTAGAGGACACTACCCAAAGGGAAAAGACGCTCAACTGCTATGTTGTGCTGAATCCGACTCGTAAATATGATGTTTCTACCAATTTTGAAGTTTCCAGCGGGTCTACCTACACTTTAGGTAGCGCCTTGAGTTTGGGTTTCCGAAACCGAAATTTGGCAAAGGGCGGCAACCAGCTCTCTATGACTGTAAGCGGGGGAATCGAAACCGGCTATGCACCTCAAATTTCTGATGAGGTATATAAGCGATTTTACCTCCTGTCGCGAAATTTTGGCTTCAATACCAATTTTGTTTTTCCCAAGTTTCTAGTACCAATCAATACTTCTAATCTAAGTAGAGCAAACCTGCCGCGTACGATTTTAAGCGGTGGGGTTAATTTGTTGGATCGGGTGAATTACTTTACGATGACCAATACTACGGCGAGTATCACCTATAATTGGCGGGAAACGCCCACAAAAACCTGGGACATCTCACCGGCCTTTATCAGCATTCTTAGATTGCCCAGCATTACCGATTCCTTTCAACGATTATTGGATATTAATCAGTTTTTAAGAAACAGTTATAAGCCCAATTTCATAGAAGGTGAGAATATTTACTTCACCTTCACCGATCAGGGGCGACCTTCCGCCCGCTATGGTTATTCTTATGTCCGCGTAGGATTGGAGGAAGCCGGCGCATTGATGTCAGCAATAAATGGTATCGGCAGATCGGTCAATAATACTTTTAATTTTCAGTACGCCCAGTATGTAAAATTTGATTTCGATGCTCGTCATTATCGCAATCTGCGGGGGTCTAATCTGGCGTTTCGCTTTTATGGCGGTATCGGAATACCCTACGATAAATCAGAAGCCCTACCTTATGTAAAGCAATATTTCGTCGGGGGCGCTTATAGTATCCGTGGCTGGCGAGTTCGAAATTTGGGTCCGGGGGGTAGCGTACCTGATCTAAACAATATCAATTTCATTGATCGTACCGGCGATATCAAGCTAGAGTTAAATGGTGAATACAGATTCCCGATGGTAAAATTATTTTCGGGAGGGATTGGTTTAAATGGAGCCATTTTCACGGATGCCGGTAACATCTGGCTATTTAAGGCAGATCCGGAATATGAAAACGGACATATAAGCTGGAATAGGTTTGGACATGATATAGCGGTCAGTTCGGGTGCCGGACTAAGGTTAGATATCGGCGGGATATTTACGTTGAGGCTCGATGGTGCTATCCCGGTTAAAAAGCCCTATGTGCCGGAAAACAGCGGTTGGGTATTGAATAAAATCGATTTTAATCAGAAGCAATGGCGCCATGAAAACCTGATATTGAACATTGCGATTGGATATCCTTTTTAAAAAAATCGGCCGGCTTCCTGGTCGTTTTTTGTTATCCAACCCGGCGTTTCACACATTTGAGGCTTCCTCAGTTCCCCCAAAATTGTTACATTTGAATAAGTATGCGTAATATCAAGATCATCGAAGTAAAATCGGAAATAGGCGCCGGTACCAGAGGTGCGAGTCTTGGCGCAGACGCTATTAAAATTGCTGCCCTTGATTATATGAGCAGCTTTTTTGTCAATTTTCCCATTGAAACGGTAGAAACGGAAAACCGATTGTTGTATGAGCCGGTGGAGTCGCCCTATGCCAAGCGAATCAAAGGAGTTTCTACCATGTATGAAAGGGTTTCCTCAGCTGTAGAGAATACATTAAAGTCCGGATTATTTCCGGTTGTCATTGGTGGCGATCACAGCACTGCAGGGGGAACAATCGCGGGTATTCGTCGGGCTAAACCAAATTCCCGCTTGGGCGTTATCTGGATCGATGCCCATGCTGATTTACACTCTCCCTTTACAACCCCTTCGGGCAATATGCATGGCATGCCTTTGGCGGCAGCTTTGGGCTTTGATAATATAGAGAATAAGGTCCATAACCCCGATCAGCGTACGATTGAATTATGGGAAAAGATAAAAATGATGGGTGGTAAAGCTCCCATGATCAATCCTGAGGATTTGGTGTTTATCGCCTTGCGGGATTACGAAAGCGAGGAGGATTATTTGATCAAACGCCATAACATCAAGGTAGTGCCGGTGCAAGAAGTTCGGCGGAAAGGGGTGGCCAACTCGGTAAGACAGGCGTTAATGCACCTGAATCAATGTGATCATATCTATATCTCCTTCGACGTCGACAGTTTAGATAGTTCCATCTCCAGAGGAACGGGTACACCGGTCAGCAATGGTTTAAAAGAAAGAGAAGCAGAAGATCTTATGGCCTCGTTGATGCAGAGTCATAAAATCTGTTGCTTTGAAATTACTGAAGTGAATCCAACTTTGGATAAGGAAAACCTAATGGCGGAGATAGCTTTCAATATTCTCCAAAGATGCGTCAATCTCCTCTTAGTGAACTAAAAAAACCACCGGGTGAATGCCCGATGGTTTTAATTGTAAATTTTATTGGAGGATAAATTTCATCCCTTTGCCACGCCCCTCTTTTCCATCGGGCCATATTACCCTTATATCATCAAAAAAGGCAGTGTCTCCCCTTTTGGTTCGAAAATAAATGGAACTGGATATTGTAGGTGTCAAGGTATCTCCGGGACAGTATTCCATGAGCAAATCTGTAACTGGAATAAGGTTTCCAACGGAATCCTCGTAAATGTTGCGTTCTTTGTAATTGAATAAAAATCCCGCTACTTTCGCCTCTGTATCGACCGGCTTAATACCTTGGCGCAATAAGGAGTCAAAAATTTGCTTGGATATAGTTCCACCGCTCAATTCCGAATTCCCCAAAACTACCGGATAAATGACCGGCTTTTTTGCTAAAGAATCCTTTCGAGGATCCTTTTCGAATGTAGCTATAACCTGCTGACCGTAGCTTTCATGTGAAAACAACGGAATCAGTCCTGCCAAAACAATAGCAACGAGGATTAATTTTCTCATACCTGTAAAATTAAAGCAATCTAAGGCTTTCTTCAATTGCCTGGATACCTGCAAGCGCGTCGTCTTTCTTTTTGCGCTCTGCAGCAACTACCTCAGGTTTGGCATTTTGTACGAAGCGCTCATTACTCAGCTTCTTATCCACGCTAGCCAAAAATCCTTTCAGATATTCCAGTTCTTTCATCAACTGTTCTTTCTGCGCGCTATTATCCACTTCCGCTCCACCTGAAGGTGTAAGATAAATCTTATCTGATTTTAAAACCAGAGCTATTTGTCCGGGCTGTCCGGTACCGGTAAAGTGGATGGCATCAGCATTTACCTGTCTTTGCAAAACAGAAGCCACGCGGGTGTAAAAAGCTTGATTTGCGGTTTCGATATGGAGCGTAAGCGGATCTTTCGATTTGAGTTTATTCTTTACACGGATATCGCGAATAGCGGTAATAACCTCACGCAGCAAAGAACCATCGTTCAATACCTCAGCATCCGGAGCTTCAATCGGCGTCTGATTACGGTAATGCATCATCTCGATCTGACTCACCATGAGATCGTCACCGGTTTGCCGCTCCTTCAATTGATGATATACATCTTCGGTGATAAAAGGCATATAAGGATGCAGCAATTGCAGCAAACGTTCGAAAAAGCTTATTGTACTTTCATAAACCGCTCTGGATACCGGAGCCTCGGGTGCGGGTTTCACCCATTCGAGATACCAGGAACAGAAATCATCCCAGATCAGGGAATAGACTTGCTTGAGTGACTCACTTAATCGGTATTCACCTTCCCATTCCTTCAATTTCAGTGTGGCCGCTTTAATCGTCTGATCCATCCATTCTAAAGGAAAATGAGAAGGAACTACTTCCGAATCAGAAACGCGAGACTCCCAGCCTTTCACCAATTTCATGGCATTCCAGATCTTGTTACAGAAATTTCTGCCCTGCTCCAAAGCTGCCTCATCAAACAATACATCGTTTCCGGCGGGAGAAGAAATAAGAACACTCAGTCGCACCGCATCCGCACCAAAATCGTCGATCAATTGCAATAGATCCGGAGAGTTCCCGAGTGATTTACTCATCTTTCTCCCCTGCTTATCTCTTACAATCCCGGTAAAATATACTCTTTCAAAGGGCTTTTCATTTTTAAATTCATATCCCGCCATGATCATTCTTGCGACCCAGAAGAATATAATTTCCGGGGCTGTGACCAAGGTCTGAGTAGGATAGTAGTATGCTAATTCTTTATTATCAGGAGTTTCGTTCCAGCCGAACACTTGCATTGGCCAAAGCCAGGAGCTAAACCAAGTATCCAGAACGTCTTCGTCTTGACGGAGTTTGCCACTGCCGTTCGGATTTTTTGTCCTGTATTGTTTCAATGCCTCTTCTTCAGATTCGGCAACATAAAGGTTCCCATCCTCGTCGTACCAAGCGGGAATTCTATGGCCCCACCATAGTTGGCGACTGATACACCAATCCTTAATATTCTCCATCCAGTGGCGATAGAGATTCTTGAATTTGGGGGGGAAGAAGCTCACCTCATCATCCAAAACAGCATGTAACGCCGGCCGTGCAATGTCTTCGGTTTTACACCACCATTGCATGCTGAGTCGTGGTTCTATCACGACATCTGTTCTTTCGGAATAACCAACCTGGTTATTGTAAGACTCTTCTTTAACCAGATGACCGGCAGCGTCGAGATCTTTAACTATTTTCTTTCGAACTTCGAAACGATCTTCACCCACATACATACCGGCGGCTTCGCTGAGCGTACCATCATCGTTCAGTGTATCTATAACCGCCAATCGGTGTTTCAGTCCCAGATTATAGTCGTTGATATCGTGAGCTGGTGTCACCTTCAGCGCTCCTGTTCCGAATTCTTGATCGATATATTCATCGAAAATTATAGGAATTCGACGATTGATCAGCGGTACAAAGCAATACTGCCCTCTGAGATGCGCATATCTTGGATCTGCGGGGTGAACGCAAACGGCGGTATCCCCGAGAATGGTCTCCGGGCGCACCGTAGCAATTGTAATCCATTCTTCAGTATCCCCCTCTATACGGTAACGTATATAGTACAGTTTTGACTGGGTTTGTTTATGCACCACTTCTTCATCACTCAATGCAGTTCGTGCTTTCGGATCCCAGTTGATCATTTTTACACCACGGTAGATCAGCCCTTTGTTATAGAGTTCAACAAATACTCTAATCACAGCAGCATAGTAATCATCGTCCATGGTAAAGGCGGTCCTTTCCCAATCTAAGGAGCACCCCAACTGTCTCAACTGCTGTAAAATGATTCCCCCGTATTTTTCTTTCCACTCCCATGCATATTTGAGAAACTCCTCCCTTGACAGTTTATTTTTATCAATACCCTGATCGCGGAGCATTCCCACGACCTTAGCTTCGGTCGCGATAGAAGCGTGGTCGGTGCCCGGTACCCAGCAGGTATTGTAGCCACTCATTTTGGCTCTGCGGATCAAGACATCTTGAACCGTGTTATTGAGTGCATGCCCCATATGTAACACTCCGGTTACGTTGGGTGGCGGCATTACAATCGTGTATGGTTTTCGTTCGTCGGGTTCGGAATGAAAATAGCCGGCCTTATTCCAATGTTCATACCATTGTGGGGCGGCGGATTTATGTTCGAAATTTTTACTTATTTCCATGAATACTCCAGAATGAGAAATATGGTAGTGGTATCACAACATCGCTGCAGGATAAAGGCACGGAGATCTGTGATTCCCCGTGCCTCGCCACTCTATTTTTTATTTGTTTAAGAATGGATATCTATAACTAGTTGCCGGTACATAAGTTTCCTTTATGGTACGGGCACTGAGCCATCTGTACAAGTTCAGTGCAGAACCGGCCTTATCGTTGGTTCCCGAAGCACGGGCACCGCCAAATGGCTGTTGTCCCACCACTGCACCTGTCGGCTTATCGTTGATATAAAAGTTACCGGCACAGTTTACCAACTTCTTGGTCATTGTTTCGATCGCATATCTGTCGCGGGCAAATATAGCACCAGTGAGTGCATATGGAGAGGTTTGATCCACTACATCTAGGGCTTCTAACCAACTTGCCTCATCGTAAGTATAAATCGTCAAAACCGGTCCGAACAATTCCTCGCACATGGTTACATACTTCGGATCGTTAGTTTCGATAATCGTAGGCTCGATATACCAACCTTTAGATTTATCATAATTACCACCGCAAATAATCGAAGCCTTTCCATTGCTCTCGGCAACACTATCGATGTATTTTGCCAGCTTATCAAACGAGCGCTCATCGATCACCGCGTTGACAAAATTGGAAAAATCATCTACCGGACCCATTTTCATGGTCTTTACTTCGGCAACTAATTTTTCCTTAATCGCAGTGGCCAGGTTAGATGGAAGGTATGCGCGGGAAGCAGCTGAGCATTTCTGACCCTGATATTCGAAAGCACCGCGAGCCAAGCCTGCCACTACTGCGTTCACATCAGCTGATGGATGCACAAATACAAAATCCTTTCCGCCTGTTTCCCCTACGATGCGGGGATAAGAACGGTACCGAGCTATATTGGTTCCGATATGGCGCCACATGGTTTGAAACACTTCAGTAGAACCGGTAAAATGTACTCCGGCAAAATCCGGGTGTTCAAAACAAATATCACCGATTACCGGACCGGGAGGGTAAACCAGATTGATCACGCCTGCCGGTAAACCGGCCTCGATAAGGATTTCCATAAATACGCTGGCAGAATAAATCTGAGTATTCGCCGGCTTCCATACCACTACGTTGCCACACATCGCTGGTGCCGTGGGTAAATTGCCACCGATCGCCGTGAAGTTAAACGGAGTCACTGCCAATACAAATCCCTCCAATGGTCTGTATTCCACTCTATTGTGCATTCCCAAAGGAGAAAGTGGCTGTTCGTTATAAATCTGTGTCAGGTAATGTACATTGAACCGCAGGAAATCAATCAGTTCACAAGCGCTGTCGATTTCCGCCTGATACGCGTTCTTACTCTGCCCCAGCATAGTGGCAGCGTTCATACGGAAACGATATTTGGTAGCCAGTAGTTCTGCTGCTTTCATGAAGATTGCTGCCCTGTGCTCCCAAGATGTATTGGCCCAAGCCTCGCGGGCAGCCAATGCAGCACGTATGGCATCTTGAACGTGTTGTTCATTTCCCTGATGGAAATGACCCAGCAAATGTTCTGTTTCATGAGGAGGATGAATAGCAACCAGTTGGCCGCTTCTCACTTCCTTCCCGTTTATATACATGGGAATATCCCGAGGTGCTGATTTCAGATCCTTGATTGCCGTTTGCAAAGCATTACGCTCTGCGCTACCGGGTGCATATTCCAAAACCGGTTCATTCTTCGGTTCGGAATAATGAAAATAACCGTTATGCATAAAGATTTTTTTTACAGATTTGCGTTGCAAAGATAATATTAATGCTGCGAAATCCCGGTTTATCTAACTTGGATTTCAAGGTATTTCCCCCGGGTCTATCCTAGTTTGGTAACGAATTGCTTATCTCTTCCCCAGTTCTATCACTTCACATTCTTTGATATCGGCTCCGTCAATACTGAATCGCACCAGGGTACGTACCTTATGCCACCCTTCTTTGCCTGCAGCTCCGGGGTTGATATGAAGGCATTTCAGATCCGGATCGTACTGCACCTTCAAGATATGTGAATGCCCGCTGATGAATAACTGCGGTCGAATATTCAAAAGTGATTTTTTCACAGCAGGCACGTACCTCCCCGGATAGCCCCCGATATGTATCATATAAACTTTAACCTCCTCGATCTGAAAGTCTTGCACTTCCGGCACCGACAGTCGGATTGGTGCACCATCGATATTCCCATACACCCCTCTCATAGGCTTAAAAGAACTCAATTTGTTGAGCACCTCTTCATTACCGAAATCTCCTGCATGCCATATTTCATCACAGGCTTCAAAATGCATGAATACCTTATCATCCAGGTATCCATGGGTATCAGAAATAAGTCCTATTCGTTTCAGTGCTATTAAATTTGAGCCTGAATATAGTCATTCTCCTCCGGTTGTTGCCGCACCATTTTAAATGCTTTGCCCAGATGACTGATCAGATCACCCGCTATCAGCGATTCTTCTGACTCATGATGCAAGGCGAGATCTCCTGATACGCCATGCAGATAGACTCCGACTAGAGCTGCCTCTTTTGCACTATACCCCTGAGCCAGAAGTCCGGTAATTATACCGGTCAACACATCCCCACTGCCTCCGGTGGCCATGCCCGCATTTCCCGTGGGATTATACCAACAGGAGCCATCGGGCATCGCTGTTACGGTATATCTTCCCTTCAACACGATAATGCAATTATATCGCATTGCCTGAAATCTTGCCTGTTCGACCTGCATCATAGAATCTGTGGTAGGTCCAAAGAGTCTTTCAAATTCTTTAGGATGTGGTGTCAGTATTGATCCTCCCGGAATCTTGCTCAGGTGGGTTTTGTTTTGAGCCAAAATATTCAAGGCATCAGCGTCCAATACGAGGGGTTGCTTGTTCTGCTCCAACCATTGGATCAGTCCTCTGGCGGTCAGTTCATCAGTCCCTATACCTGGTCCAATACCAATTGCCTCCGCTCCAAGCCCCTCCATCTCCTGTACACACCGGTCGCCACTGACTGAGCAAATGGCCTCCGGAGCCCCCAATTGCATGGTAGCTAAGCCGCATCCGGGTATTCTCGCAATCACCTTACCGGCACCAGCGCGCAGCGCTGCTCTTACCGCCAGAATTGCCGCTCCCATCATCCCGTATCCACCGGCAATAATCATCGCAGTGCCATAATTACCTTTATGTGAAAAAGGCTCTCTTTTTCGGAGCAGATTCCTAACCATAGTTTGGTCGGTAAGACAATAATGGGTATGTGTAGACTCAATAAAGGTTTCATTCAGTCCTATATCCAAAATCTCAATTCTTCCGACGAATTTCCCGGTTTCAGGATGGAGAAATGATCTCTTG
>CAZWPF010000070.1:0-15170 GCA_964636205.1 uncultured Chitinophagaceae bacterium
TGGAGTGGCTGGAACACTATCTGAATCAGCAGAAAGTCACATTGCTGTTGGTGACACACGATCGATACTTCTTGGATACCGTATGTGAAGAGATCTGGGAAATGGATGGCAGCAGCCTCTATATTTATAAAGGCGATTATGAAAATTATATCGAGAAAAAAGCCGCGAGAATTGAGAGCGCTCAGGCCAGCATAGATAAGGCACGGAACGAATACCGAAAAGAATTGGAGTGGATGCGCCGGCAACCAAAGGCACGAACTACCAAAGCCCGGTCCCGAATCGACAGTTTCTATGATCTGGAATCTCGGGCCCGCCAAAAAATTGAAGACACCCAGGTGCAGTTGCAGATGAAAATGAACCGCTTGGGGGGCAAGGTAGCTGAAATGAAAAAGGTGTATAAAAGCTATGGCGACCTGGTCATTCTCAAAGGCTTTGATTATACCTTCAAAAAGGGCGAAAGAATAGGAATTGTAGGAAAGAATGGTGCAGGCAAATCCACTTTTTTGAATCTGCTTCAGGGAACAGAAAATGCAGATAGCGGTAAAATCAATATCGGGGAAACAGTGGTGTTTGGGAATTTCTCACAGCAGGGACTGACTATCGAAGAGGATCTGCGGGTGATAGAATTTGTAAAAAACATTGCTGAAAACTTTCCCTTGGCAGATGGGAGCTCCTTGTCGGCCGCTCAATTTTTGCAATTGTTCCTGTTTAGTCCTGAACAGCAATACACCTACTTATCCAAGTTAAGCGGGGGCGAGAAAAAGAGATTGCAATTGTTGAGTGTGTTATTCCGTAATCCGAATTTTCTGATTCTCGACGAACCGACCAACGATTTGGATTTACCGACCTTGTCCGTATTAGAAGACTTTCTGGACAATTACCCCGGTTGTTTGGTCATAGTATCGCACGACCGATATTTCATGGATCGTTTGGTTGACCATCTATTTGTCTTCGAGGGAAACGGTGTTATCAAAGATTTCCCCGGTAACTATACCCAGTACAGAATTCAACAAAAAGAAGAAGAAAAGATCAAGCAGGATAAACCCACAGTCGACAGCTCACTAAAAGTCGATTCTCTTAGTTCTGCCAATGTGGCCCCAAAAAGCAATAAAAAGCTTTCTTACAAGGAGCAGAAAGAATTAGAGCATCTTCAGAAAGAAATTGCAGAATTAGAAGAGGAAAAAGTTCAGATTACAGAAAAAATGAGCGACCCCAATCTAAGCTTTGAAACCATGCAACAATACGGTGAAAGAATCACGACCATCAGTCAGGCGCTGGAAGAAAAAGAAATGCGGTGGCTGGAGCTGGAATTAAAAATGGAGCAGTAACCATAGCTACTGCTCCATTCATTTATTAAATCGACGCTGAAATTAGTCAGCTGAACCTTCGTCGAAACTATCAAAATCAAAGACCAGAGAGAATCTGATCGTATTTGCGAGCGGATTACGATTGATACCACTTCCGGAAGGTACCAGATATGCGAAATTCAAATTGAATACCCGATATTTAACACCTAAACCGCAGGTAAAATACTTTCTATCCCCTTTAGTCTTATCCTCGTAAAAATAACCGGCACGAACGGCAAATTGTTCTTGGTACCAGTATTCCAGACCTGCAGACAATTGAATTTCGCGCATTTCTTCGCTAAATCCACCGGGTGCGTCACCGAAAGAACTGAAGATACCTGAAACAACAGGCTTATCAGGATAAGTATATCTTGGCTGATCGGGAGTGCTATTAGCTTCGTCTAATTGAGGCGTAGGCACCAGCAACTTATTAACATCTACAGCGAAGGTAATTTTATTGTACTCATCAAATGCTGATGTATAGGCAGCGCCCAGACCCAAATTAGCCGGCAAGTAATCTCTCCGTAAGGAGTTATAAGAAATTCTGGAACCAAGGTTACTCAGAACCGCACCGAAACTCAGGTTATTACTTCTGAATTGGTCTATTTCCATAGTATTAGAGTAGAAAAATCCAAGATCGGCAGCAAAGGCATTTCCTGGTTTATAATCTACACCGGGTTGCAGACCTGCCAATCCACTGGCAATAGAAGAGTGGATATAGCGCAGGTTCAAACCGGTTGACAAGTATTCAGAAAGTTTTCTGGAATAGCCCAGATCGAAAGAAAACTCACGAGGCTTACCGGTACCGATGGGTTGTGCATTAAAGTCCGTATAGTTTATATCCCCCAAAGAGAAATAACGTAAAGATGCGCTAATTGCTTGCTCGTTGTTTTGACCAAAACGTGAGAAACCGGAAACGTAAATCAAAGAAATATCCGGAACCAAATCCCTTAACCACGGAGTGTAGGTAGCAGAAGCACCGTATTTCTTGGAGGCAAAAGGAATTCTGGCAACATTCCAATATTGCGCATTGGCATCAGTAGAAAGAGCTAATCCCACGTCGCCCATTGCTCCGGAACGGGCATCAGGGGAAATCCGTAAAAAAGGAACTGCTGTAGTAATTGTATTAACCTGCTTTTGGCCACTTAAACTGGTATTGCCCTGACCATACATGGTTGTAGCCGGTAAAGTTAGACCTGCAACAATACTTAGTCCGACTAACGCGAAGCGATTCGACATTCTATTATGCTTTATTTTAAAGTTTTGCAAAGGTATTTAAATTTTCATTTGTCAGCCGGAGCCATAGCCCCAACTGGGAAGGTCAATATTAACGTAATAATATCAGTTTTTCGTATGCCGTCGCGCTAATTCCGATCGCAGTAGATATATTTAATTTGTAAACATACATACCGGCCGGCAATTTTGCACCGTTGCTACCCCTTCCGTCCCAGGTGATTTCGTTAGTCCGACTACCACCGGGTGTAAATTGTTTTTCGAGTCTTGCAACCTGCGCTCCTGCAATATTGTAGATTAGAATAGTTGCCTTTAGCGGCTCATCGGGATGATTGTGCTCAAACACAAAATGTGTTTTATCACTAAAAGGGTTGGGATAATTCATCAGTTTTTCCACCTTCATCACATTGCCTTCATAAACCAAAAATGTAACCGTGCCCTCTCCGGAATTATTATTAACGTCCCAAGCTCTTACCCTCAAAGTATGTACACCTTCGCTAAGATCAGTGATCGGGAAGTGGACATAGCCCCTCCTATAGTCATCGGCCTCTGTCTCGTAATAATCGTTCAGCACAAAAGGCTTATCCACTGCTTCATCCAAAATGGCAATCAAATCATGTCCTACGCTATTTCCCGAAACATTGATACCGGTTTCATCATAAAGCACTACATAAAGCAGAGAATTACTACCGGTAATGCCTCCGTCGAGAAATAAGCTATCATTCATGTAAGGCTTTACGATTGGGGGATCATTTTCGAGATAGGGATTAGATGCCATTCCACCGACGATTACCATAGTATCCATACCAGCGGCGTCAGTAATTCCGTTTTCTGCATAATAGCTGATCTTCCCCTTACCGAAATCGTAATTAATATCTTTGGGTGCAACAAAAGAGAATGAAAACTTACCCTTGCTTACTGTAGCCTTACCTTTGTAAATGACATTATTCTGAGTTTTATAACTCCTGTCTGTACCATAATTTTTGGTCTTTAGGTTCACCACCCTTGGCTTGTCATAAAAAGTCACATAAACCACACCGTCAAAATCGTTCAAGATGTTTCCATCCACATCGGTCACTTTGCCACTAATAGTGTAGCCACCCAAAGCACCAATTGAATCCGTGTATTCTTCCTTACCCATCAATTTGATAGATTCAGTATGGACAAAAAATTCAGGAAAATTCGGACTCAAAGCGGGATCTCCCAAAAGCGTAAATTTCATAAAATTGCCCATGACCCACCAACCCGGTGTTGTTTCATAGGTTTTATTCTTCCCGTGTCTAAGTGCATCTCCAAATGCATACCAATCCCCCCTGCTGTCTTGAGTGAACTGGGTGCTTAAAAAGCCGCGATTAATATCCCTATTGGGACCTGCGTACACCGCCTGAGTAGTAGTCAACATCGCAATAGCACCACCGTCGCGCTTTAGAATCAAACGTTCACCTGAAGAAACCTCCGCCGGATTGTTGAACTCAGCAAAATCGCAGGTTGCAGTTACCATAAACGGCAACTTGTCAATATTCTTCCAGGTATTAAAATCTTCGGCAGTCAATATCCGCTCATGAGCCAAAGTCTTGGTATTACCGTGCCCGCTATAATTGATCATAAAAGTGCCCCGGTACACCTGGTCGTTGATTGCTTTATTAGATTCAGGACTTCGCGTTCCTCCCGGAGTTGAAACGAAAGGCATATTATCCAGGTAAACTTTAAAGTCGTTGTAGATAGGGCTGAGCGAATCTACTGTAGCTACCATGGTTTCGGTATCATTCAGATGCGCGCCGGCGTTGTCCTCATTATCCGCTACATAAGTATTGGTTAAACGCCATGGCCCAAGAGACGCATTACTTTTATAATGGAGTATCTTATCCACCACGTTATTTGCTTCTGCCAGCGTCTTCACTGGCAATCTGCCCACACCGATGTCCAGGGTATTAGGGATTGAATAATCCTCGATATTCTCGTTATCGTCCAGCATGCCATAGAAATCATCACTACTGGAAGCGGAATCTAAATAATAGGATACTTTGGTCTCGAATACCGGGACAAAATTGGTATTCCCCTGAACCCGATCCTTATAATCGTAAGATGCATCGCCAAACAGCAAAAGATATCGGGGCATTTTACTGGTATCGTTACCTGCCCGATCGTAAAACATCTTTACATAATTACGGATGGCAGCAATGTCCTGAGATCCCGAAGAAAACTCGTTATAAATATCGGAGACGTTTGTCACCACTGTTTTGAGTCTGGATTTTTCGCGATGAAATGCAGCCAAGCGCTCTGCCGCGTCTCTGAAGACCGGGTGGGTGACAATGATATAATCAACTTGACCGGCTCCTGCTAAATTTTGATTCGGGGTGGGGCCCAGATATTCCGGACTTAGAAAATTATTTCCAAATGCTATATACTCCCTCAGTCTATCTGATTGTTGTGTAAATACAAAGTTCCCCGCTTGCAATTCACCCTGAATGGCCACCGGCTGTGTAGGGTTGGTAACATCCCAGACTTGCACGGCAGTACCGTCGGTCTGAATTTGAAACTTAGCGATATTTCCCGGCGCTACCGATTGCCAGTCGCGAAATGCCAGCTGTTCATTTGCAGTTACACGCAACAATTTGCGCATATTCAGTTGGATATTATCCAGATACCCCCTTCCATCGGACGAAGGCTGAAAATCGAGTCGCACAGAAAGTGTCGAACCCGAAGGCTGTACTTCCACGGCAGTTGTTCTGACTCTGGCCAAACGAAGATCATTGGTAGCATCTGCAGCATATTGATCCACCAACCGCCCGTTGGCAAAAATGGAAAATGCACTACCGGCTGCTAATCCGGTCACCACTGTTTTTACATTCAACTTAATTGGTCCGACCACCGAACCCGTAATAAATTCATAAGTTTTGGAAGTGCTTTTCCCCGGCTGATTGCTAAATTCATCTCCAACCCATTCTTTACCAATCCGACTTACGCTTACCAAGTCCTCCTCGTACACCTGATAATCATCAAACTGAGTTACGGTAACATTGCCATTCCCGGCACCGGGTAAACTTGAGATTCTTAAACCATTGCTACCATCAACAGACAGGAAATAGTAGCTTTTATCTTCGTACAGATTCTTACTAAAGGTAAAACGCTGATTGAGGCTATCTTTTTTCCATGATGAAGGACCGGGAGCATAGAAAAGAAAATAATCTCCGGGGCCAAAACTTCCGTCCCCACCATCGAAGATCCGCAAAGCATTCTCGGGTAGGGTTTGGAAATACCCTTCTGAATTACCTTCCGGCAGCATAGTACCACCATGCCCTAGTAAACGGATAGAAGCGGAAGGAATCGGACCACTAACTTTTAGATTTGACTTAATAAATTCGTAATCAATCTTATACACTCCACGGCGGTCAACTGATATTTTATGCCAGTTGCCGGTTGCGAGGGGAGATTGCACTGCCGTGTTCCGCATCTTGGAACCTATTTCCTGACGCTCCCCTGCTGTAGTCTCCATTACAGAAAGTTCGAAACTCTTTAGCCGAATTAATTGACCCTCTTCCTTTGCGAAAACCGGGACACGCACCAATGCAAAAGGACGCTTAAGTTCCATCCCGATTCTTATATCAAGACTATCAGGAAAACTCGGTGTTACCCCGGTTGGCATTGATGTTATCGGCTCATAATTCAGGTGATTTACTACCACATTTGGAACATCAAAATGATCCAGCCACACTCGTTTTATAATATATCCGTCTACGACTTCAGATTCCGCAACTTGAAAGTTTTGCCTGCTTTGGGCAAAAGAAGAAGTTACAACACACAAAATCAAGCAGAACAGAACAGCGCTTTTCCTCATTGTCTAACAAAATAACTTAATAGAAGGGAGTAAAGGGTTATAATCAAAATTAAGAAATTTGGGCAGACCACCCTCATAGTATAATAAATCTTGCAATAAACGCGAAATATATACAAATTAGTATCAAATAACCGGGTTTTCTCAAAAATTTTATTTTTTTTTGGGCCATCAAAAGTGATTGCTTGACATTTTCAAAAGAATGCTCTATCATTGTAACACTTTTTAACAAAAATCATTCTAATTCGTAGTTAATATTCATTTCTGATTATGAAAAGATCGCTTGTTGGCCTGAGCTTGCTGTGTGTTGGAGCAGCTACTCTGTTTTCTGCCTGCTCTTCAAAAAAATCCGTCGGTGTATCAGACAAAACCGGCTGGGATTATAATGATCCACGGCTTGGAGGTTTCGAAGTAGCGGAATATCCCGGACAGCAAACCGGGCCGGGTCTGGTGTTCATAGAAGGTGGTCGTTTTACGATGGGACAAACTGAGGAAGACCTGACCTTTGAACGCAATAATATACCCCGTACTGTTTCAGTTTCTTCATTCTATATGGATGAGACCGAAGTTGCGAATATTCACTACCGGGAATATATCTATTGGTTGGAGCGTGCTTATGCATCGGATTATCCAGATCTGATCAATGCTGCGCTTCCTGATACAACAGCATGGCGTCGTGCATTATCTTATAACGAACCTCGAGTTCAATATTATTTCCGTCACGCGGCTTATAACTACTATCCTGTAATAGGTGTTAACTGGCATCAGGCTAATGAATACGCCAGGTGGAGAAGTGACCGCGTTAATGAGTATATCCTCATTAAGAGAGGCGCGCTGAAAAAGAATCCAAATCAGGTCAATGAGGACGTTTATACTACGGAAACGTACCTCGCTGGTCAATATGATGGACTTTTCGGCAAAGGACGCAAACGCGATCTTAACCCAACCGGTGCTGATAATCGTAACTACAATTATTCTGATGGTTATTTGCTGCCAGACTATCGTCTCCCGACAGAAGCTGAGTGGGAATACGCTGCTTTAGGACTGATTGGTAACAATCCTGAGCCTGAAAACAAACGCCGTCGCGGGGAAGAAGTAATTACCGACAGAAATATTTTCCCTTGGGGAACCAACCACTCTACTCGTTGGTCTCTTCGCAACGAACAACAAGGTGAATTCCTGGGTAACTTCAAACGCGGCCACGGTGATGCGATGGGTATCGCAGGTGCGTTGAACGACAACGCAGACTACACTGCTCCTGTTTATTCATACAAACCAAATGCTTTCGGTCTGTACAACATGGCAGGTAACGTAAGTGAATGGACTATGGATACTTACCGTCCTGTCACTCAAGGTATGGATGATCACAATCCATTCCGCGGTAACTACTACGAAGCTTATCGTCGTATGACTGAAGATAACGCTCTGGAAGATAAAGATAGCACCGGTAGATTGACTCGCCGTGCGCTGACCAGAGAAGAAATGGATAATCCGGCTCGCTACCAAGCTAAGAGCGCAGATCAACGCGATTTCCTCGACGGTGATTCTCTTTCTCGTGTGTCTTATGACTACGGTCGTACTACGTTGTTGAACAACGATGCAAAAGTAATTAAAGGTGCTTCTTGGGCAGACAGAGCCTACTACATGTCACCCGGTACTCGTCGCTTTGTAGATGCAAACGAACAAAGCGCTACTATCGGTTTCCGTCTGGTAATGGATCGTCTGGGTAGCCCTAATGGTGACAATAGTTCTCAACCCGGAAATTATTTCGGTGGTAGAAAAAGAAAATAATTCGCACCAACTGACATTCAAAATGCAACCCCTTCCAGTTCCGGAAGGGGTTGTTTATTTTTGCAAATCATCATGACAGATATTCAATCGCTATACCGACATTATCAGCATTCAAACGGAGTAGAAACTGATACCAGAAAAATCCGGCAGGGAGCTCTTTTTTTTGCTCTTAAAGGCCCCAATTTTAATGGAAATCAGTTTGCAGCAGAAGCCCTGAAAAAAGGTGCTGCATATGCCGTAATAGACGAACCGGAATACGCAATCAGTGAAAAATATTTGGTGGTTCCCAACGTGCTGGAAGTATTACAACAATTAGCGCTCCACCACCGGAATCAATTCCATATTCCATTCTTAGCCATCACCGGGTCCAATGGAAAAACCACAACTAAAGAACTAATTTCTGCAGTACTCAGTACTAGCTACATAACCAGCACCACCGCAGGCAATCTCAATAACCATATAGGAATTCCACTGACAATACTCAGAATTAAAAAAGATACGGAAATTGCTATCATAGAAATGGGGGCCAATCATCCCGGGGAAATAGCCGCGTACTGCTCTATAGTCAGACCAACACACGGAATTATCACCAACTGTGGTAAAGCACATTTGGAAGGATTCGGTAGTCTGGAAGGAGTTAAAAAAGCGAAGGGCGAACTCTACGATTATCTCAGAGAACACGAGGGCACTATATTCCGAAATACCGACCTCCCCTATCTGGAAGAAATGGCTACCGGCATAAAAGACCAAATCACGTATGGCAGCGGAAACGCCGGATTTACCGGTACCGCTTCCCTGAATAATGTATGGCTTAGCATACGATACCACCACCAATCAGGTACTCAAACCATAAATACCCGCCTGGCAGGAATTTACAATTTTGCCAATGCGATGGCTGCAATAAGCATCGGCGAGTATTTCAAAGTACCAGTTACAAAAATTGTGGCAGCCATTACTGAATATTATCCCGACAACGCCCGTTCACAATGGCTTAATTGCGGATCCAATCAAGTAATATTAGATGCCTACAATGCCAATCCGACTAGTATGCAAGCGGCTATTACCAATTTCGCAGCAACAGAACTTAAAAACAAAATGGTTTGGCTGGGCGCGATGAAAGAGATGGGTAATGAAAGCACTGCTGAACATCAGAACCTGATTCAATTGATTCAACAGTACGATTGGCAACAGGTAATCTTGGTAGGTAAAGAATTTGAGCAGTATCCCTCAGAATTCCATTGGTTCGAAACGGCTGCCGACGCCGCACAATTTATTCGGCAAAACCCGCCCCATAATGCCTCCATTCTTATTAAGGGCTCCAGAAGCAGTCAGATGGAGCTGTTATTAGAGCCATTACGAAACTAATCTAGTCCAAGTCCAGTATTTCATCCAGTCTGCGCAACTTCCGATTGGAAACCGGGTGATCCTCAATATCCACTTCATAACCGGTATGATCGATTGCTGATGTCCATTCTCCTGTAAAACGCCCTCCATTCAGCTCCAGCTCCATTATCCCTATTCCACCAAGTTCTTCAATCATCCAATTGCCATCAGCATTCCTGGCAATTTCCACCGGGATATACTCCTCATCCCCGAATTTGAATAAACCCTCCCAAAAGCAAATTTTTTCAGGACAGTCACCTCGGATGTAACGTATATATAATTCAACCGGGATTTCACCGTCAAACGTGCCTACGAACAACTTCCGGTCGACTACCATTTGCCGAACTTCCTCCTCTTCTTCATCTTCCTTCTCCCTAGTGACAGCTAAATCCTCATCAAGTCTGCCATAATTCCCCGGCAGCCCCTTCGCTATCCGAGTTTCTTCGAGGGCAAGCATCTCGTTATACTCGTCAACCGTGGCCGCTTCATAAATACCCTGTAACCTCCCCCCATACCAGCTTCCATTTATTTGCATAATATCAGTCACAGCAACTCCGTAAGTTCTTCGCGTCAACATATCCATCATAAAGAAATAACCCTTAAACCTCACGGGAGCCAACCGCTCATATAATGTATCCCTTACCTTACGCATGCGTTGCAATTCATACCGCATATGTACCAACGCCTGCCAGTTAACCCCCATCCCATCACCCCGACGCATTAGACTGTCAAACTCCTGCTCCAGCTGCACCTGCAAAATTGAATCCTGGCGCATGCCAAAAATCATATCATCCAGTCGTCTTGCCAGCAACATGTATTGCAGACTCCCTTGGTCCGTCAATTTCATCGTCCAGTACAACATACTATCCGTCTCCGGAAACATACGCGTGTACGAAAGCACATCCTTGGTTTTGAGGTAATTCATAACCTGCGCTACCATATCCGGTTCCGTCATTTGATGGAATCGTTTCGATTTCGACTTTTGACCGAAGGAATTTGAAGCTGAAAAGATTATCAGCAAGCATCCTGTCAATAAGTATCCGAAATACCTATATAAATTAAACAATGGAAATGAATTATAAAATTTCATGTACTCTTTCCGGTGGTCGCGCTATCACGGCTCGGTTTCCATTTACTACCACTGGCCGTTCTATTAATCGCGGGAACTTAGCCAAGGCCGCTATCCATTCCTCTTCCGACAATTCCCTCCCCTTAAATTGTTCCTTATAAATTTCCTCATTTTTCCTTACCAGGTCGACGGCAGGTACTTGCAGTTTTTTCAATAATGCTCTGATCTCCGTCTCATTCAACGGATCCTCCAAATAAAACCTCACCTCATGTGGAATATTCTCGGTCCGAAGAATCTCCAAAGCCTCCCGGCTTTTGGTACATCTGCTATTGTGATATATAATAACTGCCATTCTTCAAATTTAACCGTAAAATACAATAATTCGATTGTATCTGATCCCGACCGCACTACGCTGTATGCACACAAGACTATTTGCCCGAGAAACTATCGGCTGAAAGCATTCTATATTTCGTTTCGTAACTTTGAAATGAGATGACAATAAAATTGAAAATATTGTTGCTTTTAATGACTACATCTCTATTTAACATAGGATGTCTGCAGGGCACATCAAACCCATCTCAACAAACAAAAAATAAGATGCAAGAGAATAATAACGTAATCAATTCTACAGAAAACACGACCGTTACTGAAACCGCCACATTCGGAACAGGCTGCTTCTGGTGTACTGAGGCACAATTCAGTTCATTAAAAGGTGTTTTGAAGGCAGTTCCCGGATATAGCGGTGGAAGCACAGTAAATCCCAGCTACGAAGAAGTGTGCACCGGCAATACCGGGCATGCAGAAGTGATACAAATAACCTTCGACCCAAATATTATTGCGTTCGATGAATTATTAGAAGCATTTTGGATAGCCCACGATCCTACTCAATTGAATCGACAGGGTAATGATATCGGCACACAATATCGCTCTGTGATTTTCTATCATAACGAAACCCAGAAAAACAAGGCCGAAGATTACAAAAACAGGCTGAATGCAGAGAACGTTTTCGACAATCCTATAGTCACTGAGATCAGTCCGTACACTGAGTTCTACCAAGCTGAAGATTACCATCTGAATTATTACAATCAAAACCCCAATAAGACCTACTGCGTCCTAGTGGTTCGGCCCAAATTGGAAAAATTCAGGAAGGTATTTGAATCGAAACTGAAAAACTAGATAGTTGGCGCAAGCGATGTCGACCGTCAAAATCTGAACGACAACTACATGACAATAGGGATCACAGGAGGCACGGGTCTGGTAGGACAAGCGTTAGCACGGAAATTACTTTCCAAGGGCTACAGTGTTGTGATTTTTAGTCGTCAAAAGAAAGCAGGAGCCACTAAGGGGATTGAATATGCACACTGGGATCCGGTCAATCGCATAGTGGATACGGAGGCACTTCGTAAGCTGGATGGAGTGGTCAATCTGGCCGGTGCGGGAATAGCGGATAAACGTTGGACTGATGCCAGAAAGAAAGAATTGATTTCAAGCAGATACGATGCCACATTATTTCTGATTGACCGCCTGCGAGTCGATGCTCCCGATTGCAAACTAATTATCAGCGCTTCGGGGACGGGATATTACGGACCGGATCGCTCGAACGGGCTACCTTTCACGGAGGATGCACCGGCTCATACAGATTTTATAGGAAAGCTCTGTGTGGACTGGGAGTCGGCCGCCTTGAGTGCAGCCGATTTTGCCAGAGTATGTATTTGCAGAATAGGACTAGTTGCTGCTAATGAAGGAGGCGCATTTCCCCGATTCAAACAGCCGATTAGATTTGGCATTCGTCCCATTTTTGGAGATGGTCGGCAGATCATGTCCTGGATTCATATCGATGATCTTACGAACATTTTTATTCACCTTATAGAACAGCCATTGTCTGGAATATTCAATGCGGTGGCTCCGGAACCGGTAACTCAAAAAATGTTAATGGACAGAATCGGCAAAGGATTGAATATACCCGGCATACCGATTCCTATACCCAAATTATTCCTGAAGATCGGACTTGGAGCAATGGCTTCGGAACTGCTAAAAAGTTGCACAGTTAGCAGCGAGAAGGTATTAAAAAGCGGATTCCATTTTGAATATGCCAGTATAGATGGCGCGGTCAGACAATTATATCGACCGGTGTGATCATTCTAAACTATTGACTGCCTAACTGTCTGTCTGGTCAGACGTTAGTGGCAACTCGACAAAGAAAGTCGAACCTTTTCCTACTTCTGATTCGAACCAAATTCTCCCCTTGTGTTGCTCGACAATCGATTTCGTAATGGTCAGCCCCATTCCGAAAGAAGCTTCACCCGATGTCCCCTGTCTACCTGATCCACTGTAGCCATTAAATACATTTGGTTTGATTTCGTCTGGGATTCCTATACCTTCATCTTTCACAAAAATCACAACCTTATCGTTTTTGATTTCCGAGCCCACTGTGATTGCCTTTTGCTCGGGTGTAAACTTGATTGCGTTTACGATCAAATTATTCAGAACCCGCCACAAACTTTGTCTGTTAGCCATTACACGAGCCGGTTTGATTGATGTTTTTAAACGAATATTCTTATCCATTGCCCGGAATCTCATTAATTCCACGCTATACTCCATCAAATCTTCCAACGCTACAGACTCCATAGGCATTGAGTCGTTGGCGTGCAAGAGCCCTTCCATCAGCCGTATTGCCTCCTTTCCCGAGGCACCGATCATAGCCACCATTTCCTTTGAATCCGGCTGATCTAATCCCTCGGCAAGCAACAAATCCGAGATCCCCACCATTGCTGCAATAGGATTTCGAAGATCATGCGCCATCGCTTTCATAATCCTGTTATTGGCTTGTTGACTTTCTTCTAATGCATCCAGAGCCTGATGCAGGTACATATTTTGATCTATAATTCGCCTGTTTAAATTGGTCAGTTCTGCAACATTCTTTTTCGATTGAATATAGTTACGGCGCACCAGCATAAAAATGAATGCCCCCATTATAGACACTAAAGTGGCAAACGTCAGGTAAACAGCCTTCAATCGGTTATCTCTTTGCAGTAGCTCTATCTGATGTTGCTTGGAGCGGTTCTCAAAAACGAGTTGGAAATTTACTCCGGGCAATTCTCGTCTTTTAGCTTCGGACATTGATTTATAGGCGACATAATCGAGATAACTGCGATAGGCCGAATCGGTGTTTCCTATCCGATCATAATATTCCCAAATCAGTTGTCGCCATCTAAGTTCAGCTTCCTCAAAAGTTGTGGAATCAAGCTTTTTTCGAATACAATCGATCTCCTTTTTTGCGCCTTTAAAATCGCCATTTAGCAAATGCAATCCGGCTAATTTAATTTGGTTCAGTCGGGCGTCATAACTGTCATAGCCCGGTTGTTTGTTCACTGTAATTGACTGTTCTAAGAGGATGCGAGCGGTATCGTATGCACCCAGCTTTTTGTACACACTCCCCATATTACCCCAGATTACTGCGCGGGCTGTTTTTATCGAACGCGCCTCTTCTGGATAATCACCCTCGTATCGATTTATAAAATTTAGTGCCTGATTATAAAAGTAAATAGCACTATCATAGCTTTCCAATTGTTCGTAAACAAGTCCGATATTGGATAATTGTTCCTGTCGCAGGTGTACCAGATTGTAAAAATCCGATGAATCGCAGTTGGCAGCCTGCACGTATGCTTCCCAGAAGTATGGAATAGCATCTCTGTATTTGCCTTGGTTATAGGTCATCCTCGCCAGACTTGCCGTGAGGTTGGCATAACGGCATTGAGTTCCGTATTCTCTGGCGGTCATTTGTCCTTTATGGTAATAGAGAAATGCTTCGGTATATCTGTTCTGATAAAATCGGATATAACCCTTTTGCAACAATGAACTCAGGTAGTCGTCGGTATACAATTTCTCGTACCCTTTAAGCACCATCAGTGAACTATCCACATAGAGATCGGCCTGGTCGTAATCCCGATAATAACCTATAAGATGATGGGATCTGAAATTGTATTTCCGGTGAAGATCGAAGTTACCCGGAGTGAAATCTAGGTGAGCAAAGACGCTGTCGAGGTAGTTGAAAGCCTCTTGAATATCTCCTGAATCTGCCAGCTTCCATGCTTTTTCCATGACGGGGTCAAAAAAATCCGTATTCTCCGGAGGCACTTTCTTGTCGCTGCATGAGACAAGGAAGATACTAATCCATAGTATTGAGAGGCAAACTTTTATTAGAAATAGCAATCTGGTCATTTATCAACGAGAACCGACGGATGATTTGAGTTTTGAGTGATATTTAAGAAATTTATTTTATTTGATTTCTATATTGAGGGTACAAATATATCTATTTATTACAGTTTCATATAACTTATAATAACCCATTTAGAAAAATTATTTTCTTGATTTTTCTAAACTTCTTGTTGCAGAAACTACAAAGAATACCTACATTTGCTACCCCTAGCCCAGATGGCGGAATTGGTAGACGCGCTAGACTCAAAATCTGGTTCTCGCAAGGGAGTGCAGGTTCGATTCCTGTTCTGGGCAC